>NZ_CP049783.1:2547500-2887500 GCF_015710975.1 Paenibacillus polymyxa
GATGGGGTGACGCAGTAGGGTAGTGACGCGGACTGATGGATGTCCGTCTAAGCAGTGAGGCTGATGTGTAGGCAAATCCGCACATCGTAAGGCTGGGCTGTGATGGGGAGCGAAAATTATAGTAGCGAAGGTCATGATCTCAGACTGCCAAGAAAAGCCTCTAGCCAGGAGAAGGTGCCCGTACCGCAAACCGACACAGGTAGGCGAGAAGAGAATTCTAAGGCGCGCGGAAGAACTCTCGTTAAGGAACTCGGCAAAATGACCCCGTAACTTCGGGAGAAGGGGTGCCTCGGTAGGGTGAATAGCCCGAGGGGGCCGCAGTGAAAAGGCCCAAGCGACTGTTTAGCAAAAACACAGGTCTGTGCGAAGCCGCAAGGCGAAGTATACGGGCTGACGCCTGCCCGGTGCTGGAAGGTTAAGGGGAGTGGTAAGCTCGTAAGAGCGAAGCTATGAACCGAAGCCCCAGTAAACGGCGGCCGTAACTATAACGGTCCTAAGGTAGCGAAATTCCTTGTCAGGTAAATTCTGACCCGCACGAATGGCGTAACGACTTGGGCGCTGTCTCAACGAGAGATCCGGTGAAATTTTAATACCTGTGAAGATGCAGGTTACCCGCGACAAGACGGAAAGACCCCATGGAGCTTTACTGCAGCTTGATATTGAATTTGGGTACGATCTGTACAGGATAGGTGGGAGCCGTTGAATCTTGAGCGCCAGCTTGAGAGGAGGCATCCTTGGGATACCACCCTGATCGTATCTAGGTTCTAACTTGGTACCGTAATCCGGTACGAGGACAGTGTCAGGTGGGCAGTTTGACTGGGGCGGTCGCCTCCTAAAGAGTAACGGAGGCGCCCCAAGGTTCCCTCAGAATGGTTGGAAATCATTCGAAGAGTGCAAAGGCAGAAGGGAGCTTGACTGCGAGACCTACAAGTCGAGCAGGGACGAAAGTCGGGCTTAGTGATCCGGTGGTACCGCATGGAAGGGCCATCGCTCAACGGATAAAAGCTACCCTGGGGATAACAGGCTTATCTCCCCCAAGAGTCCACATCGACGGGGAGGTTTGGCACCTCGATGTCGGCTCATCGCATCCTGGGGCTGAAGTAGGTCCCAAGGGTTGGGCTGTTCGCCCATTAAAGCGGTACGCGAGCTGGGTTCAGAACGTCGTGAGACAGTTCGGTCCCTATCTGTCGTGGGCGTAGGAAATTTGAGAGGAGCTGTCCTTAGTACGAGAGGACCGGGATGGACGTACCGCTGGTGTACCAGTTGTTCCGCCAGGAGCACCGCTGGGTAGCTATGTACGGAAGGGATAAGCGCTGAAAGCATCTAAGCGTGAAGCCCCCCTCAAGATGAGATTTCCCAGTATGTAAGACCCCTTGAAGACGACGAGGTAGATAGGTTGGGGGTGGAAGTGCAGTAATGCATGGAGCTGACCAATACTAATCGGTCGAGGGCTTATCCTAAAGATAAGACGCAATGAGTTTCGGATCCAGTTTTCAGGGTGTAACCTTGAAGGTATGTAGAAGTACATACGACAAGCGTATAGCTATTCATTCACAGAATCCGTGATGAACCGAATAACCTTACGGAAGAATTTGCGAGGCAAATTCATGTTTGGTGGCGATAGCGGAGGGGTTCCACACGTACCCATCCCGAACACGACCGTTAAGCCCTCCAGCGCCGATGGTACTTGGACCGCAGGGTCCTGGGAGAGTAGGACGTTGCCAAGCAAAAGTAAAAAGGATGATAACCTCACTGAGGTTATCATCCTTTTTTTATGCATTTTGTGGATGGACACCTGATTCTAAGGTTGACAGAGAGAAGAGGCTTTGCGACACTCTAAGTGCGTATTTTTTTAAAGGTCCAAGTATACGAGCGAGGTGACGAAGTTATGGAGATCAGACAATTACAACGTGAGGAATTTGAAGCAGCTATAGGATTATCCCAGTATGCTTTTCAGTTTACAATGACCCCGGAGGATCTGGAGAAAGCCAAGAAGAAATTCAAACCAGAACAAACATGGGGGATATTCGACGGACCTGACTTGAACGCTAAACTGACTTTGCTACCACTACAGGTATACATACATGGTCAGGTTTTTGATATGGGAGGCATTGCTGGTGTGGCAACGTGGCCGGAAAAGCGTCGCGGAGGTATGGTTTCACGTTTGTTGACGCATGCGCTTGAAGAAATGAAGACTGCAGGACAAAGCCTTTCTTTTCTGCATCCATTTTCTTTTGCCTTCTATCGTAAATTTGGATGGGAAACGTATACTGAGTACAAAAAATACGTCATTCCAATTGATAAATTCCCTGCTAAACTTAAAACAGAAGGTATAGTCAAACGGGATATCAAAAATATTTCAGAACTAGACCAAGTGTATCAATCATATGCTTCACGTTACAATGGTACGCTGGTACGAGATAAGGCATGGTGGCAGGAACGGATTTTAAATGAGAATTATCGAACTGTAGTATATTACACAGATGCAAGCGACCCTCAGGGATATGCACTATACAAAATAGAAGATAAACAGTTAAATTGTGATGAGTTGGTATATGAAAATGAGACGGCACGTCGGGCTTTGTGGACTTATTTTGCAAATCATGACTCAATGATAACCCAAGGTAAATTTATTTACGTTCCAGCAGATGACAATCTGCCTTTTTTACTCGATGATCCGCGAATTCAACAGGAAACGGTGCCTTATTTTATGGGGCGTATTGTGGATGCTGTTGCTTTTGTAGAGAGATACCCTTTTGAGCAGATTGGAGAGGAAACAAGTTTAACCTTACATCTGACAGATCGGTATGCTCCTTGGAATGAAGGAGTATGGAGATTAACGATTACTACGGAGGGGCAAGGACATCTGGCAAGAATGGATACATGTAATTTATCTGAGAACGATACAGTAGCTGACTTGGAACTGGGAATTCAGTCATTAACAACTTTAATGCTCGGCTACCAGCAAGCTGATAACCTGTTTAATTGGGGGCGCATTGAAGGAAGCAGTGAGTCTGTGGCTGCACTTAAACGTGTAATACCAACAAAACAAACGTTCCTATTGGATTTTTTCTGATAAAGGCCCAATTAGATTTTCTTAATGCCCAACTCTTTTTAACCAAATTGGATGTGGTATATCATAATTATTCAAAGCTCTTTCCATAATGGGAAGAGTTTTTTTATTCTATGGTATAAAACATAATTAGATTGCGAAAAATGGTATTGACCCCTTGGCAAAAATGAAATTTGTGCTATAATACGAATATAGTCAAAGAAAGTCAAAGTCAATCAGAACCAGTGTGAATCTACAGAAGTATAGCAATAATGACTTGATTTGCGTATAGTTAGGAGCTGCTTCTTATGGACAGAAGAGAAGTGTATGATTTATCGCAAATAAAGGTCACACTAGAAACGAAACGGTACAATTCCAATGGATGTAGAACAGGCAATAGCCTGAATACAGCTTAGATTCGTGACTATACCGTTTGGTTAAGTTCAATATACGGCGGACTCTGTGGAGCGTGAAATGTATTTGAATACTTGCGTTTCCGTTAGTGGAGGATGATGAAATGCGCAATGTTTCCGACATTATTGAACAATATTTGAAGAGCATGCTGCTGGAAAGTCCCCAAGGCTTAGTGGAGATTCAGCGCAATGATCTGGCTGACCGCTTTTCCTGCGTACCGTCGCAAATTAATTATGTAATTAGTACCCGGTTTACGCTGGAAAAAGGTTATGTGGTGGAAAGTAAACGCGGTGGTGGAGGTTATATTCGGATTCAGCGAATTCAATTACCTGCACAGCATGCGATCCATACACACCTTCATCAGAGCATCGGGGAGGAAATTAGCCAATCGGCAGCAGAAGGATTGATTTATCAGTTAGAGGAAGCTCATTTTTTAAGCAAAAGGGAAGCTGGTCTTATAAAGGCTGCTTTATCAAGAGATACGTTATTGCTGAAGCTTCCCTATCGTGACCAACTGCGAGCAAGATTGCTTAAGGCTATGCTGATCTCGTTGCTGGCGGCCAAATAGCTAGTATCCATTAACCAGTGAATAGAGATTTGCAATTCAGATGTAGGGATTTGTAAAAATCCTGACGTTGAAGGAGGTGCTTTTATGCTGTGCCAAGAATGTAATATGCGGCCGGCAACTTTGCATTTCACCAAAATTGTGAATGGCGAAAAGACAGAGTTTCATATTTGTGAGACATGTGCGAAGGAAAAAGGGGAGATGATCCCTGGAACACCTAATGGCTTTTCGATTCATAGCTTGTTGTCGGGGATGTTGGATTTTGACTCCAGCACAAAGAGCCAGTCTTCAGGTCACAGTGTTCCCCAAAATCTGCAATGCAAGGATTGCGGTATGACTTATACACAGTTTAGTAAGCTAGGACGCTTTGGATGTCCATCATGCTATCAATATTTTGATAGTCGCCTGGACCCTCTGTTCAAGCGTGTGCATGGTAGTACGAGTCATGTTGGGAAAGTTCCGGTCCGTACTGGAGGCCGATTAAAGGTTAAACGGCAAATTGATGATTTGAAAAAAGAGATGCAACAACACATTGTACAGGAAGAATTCGAATCAGCTGCTGAGCTTAGGGATCAAATCAGAAAGCTTGAAAAAGAAATGACTGAAGAGTAAAGTTTGTGAAGAGTAGGAGGGAATGCGTGATGCCCAATATCCGATTTACGGAAAAGCCGCTAAGTGATTGGATGCGTGGTGATGCTGCGGATTCGGAGATTGTCATTAGCAGCCGGGTAAGAATTGCGCGTAACTTGCAGCATCTGCCTTTTCCCATGCTTGCTACCAATCAGCAGTCGGAAGAAGTGCTTCAACGCTTAACGGATATCCTTCAGTATGATGATTTGCGTCGTTTTGGTACTTTTCATACCTTGAAAATATCCGAGTTGGATGAGATCGACAAACAGGTACTGGTTGAGAAGCACTTGATTAGTCCTAATTTGGCGAACGAATCTCGCAACGGTGCTGTGTTGATTAGTGATGATGAATCAGTTAGTGTTATGATAAATGAAGAGGATCATTTGCGTATTCAGTGCTTATATCCCGGATGTCAGGTTAGAGAAGCTTGGGAACGCGCTATGGTCATTGATGATGCATTTGAAGCGCATGTTGATTATGCATTTGATGATCGGAGAGGTTTTCTGACCAGTTGTCCGACGAATGTCGGCACAGGTATGAGAGCTTCGGTGATGATGCATTTGCCCGCATTGGTCATGACTCATCAAATCAATCGTATATTGTCCGCTGTTTCACAGGTGGGTCTTACAGTTCGCGGTATTTATGGTGAAGGCAGCGAAGCAGTTGGGAATTTGTTTCAGGTATCCAATCAGATTACCTTGGGACAAACCGAAGCGGAAATTATCGAGAATCTACATGGCGTGGTGCTGCAAATTATAGAGCACGAACGTTCTGCCAGAGAACGATTGATGAATGAATCCATGCTGCGGATTACAGATCGGGTGATGCGTTCATTCGGTATTTTGTCATATGCAGCAGTTTTGGATTCCAAGGAGGCTGCACAGCGGCTGTCCGATGTACGTCTCGGTGTAGATTTAGGGATTTTGGAGCGTCCTTCCATTGCAGCGATGAATGAGCTTAATGTGATGACGCAACCCGGCTTTTTACAAAAAAGCTTTGGGGATAAAATGAATACCGGTGAGCGCGATATGTACCGGGCGAAGCTGATCCGGCAAAAATTAGGCAAAACCCTTTAATATATAGAATGATCTGAAATACACACTGTGGAGGTGCAGGATATATGATGTTTGGAAGATTTACGGAACGTGCACAGAAAGTGCTTGCCTTGGCCCAGGAAGAAGCTGTTCGATTGGGACACAACAACATTGGCACAGAGCACATTTTGCTAGGACTCATTCGTGAAGGTGAAGGAATAGCAGCGAAAGCCTTAATCGGTTTAGGGCTGGGACTGGAAAAAATCCAGGATGAAGTGGAAACACTGATTGGACGCGGTCAAGAGCAACCGACGAACATTGCCTATACTCCACGTGCCAAGAAAGTCATTGAGCTGTCTATGGACGAAGCACGTAAATTGGGTCATACCTATGTAGGTACCGAGCATATTTTGCTAGGCCTTATTCGTGAAGGTGAAGGCGTAGCAGCACGTGTACTGAACAACCTGGGTATCAGTCTGAACAAAGCGCGTCAGCAAGTGCTTCAATTGCTCGGCAGCAGCGAGGCGGTTTCCAGCCATCACGGTGCTCCAGCTAATGTCAGCACACCAACTCTGGACAGTCTGGCACGCGATCTGACGGCTTCTGCGAAGGAAAATAACCTGGACCCCGTTATTGGGCGCAGCAAGGAAATTGAGCGCGTTATTCAAGTGCTCAGCCGTCGTACAAAGAACAATCCTGTTTTGATCGGTGAACCTGGGGTAGGTAAAACGGCGATTGCCGAAGGATTGGCACAAAAAATCATAGCGAATGAGATTCCCGAAACGTTGCGCGACAAACGCGTAATGACACTCGATATGGGTTCTGTAGTAGCTGGTACTAAGTATCGTGGTGAATTTGAGGATCGCTTGAAGAAGATTATGGACGAGATTCGTCAAGCTGGAAATATCGTATTGTTCATTGATGAGCTGCATACGCTGATTGGTGCTGGTGGAGCGGAAGGCGCAATTGATGCGTCCAACATCCTGAAACCTGCTCTGGCACGTGGCGAGCTGCAATGTATCGGTGCCACCACGCTGGATGAATACCGCAAATATATTGAGAAAGATGCTGCTTTGGAGCGTCGTTTTCAACCTATAACCGTGGATCAACCTTCTCCAGAAGAAGCGATTCAAATCTTGTATGGTCTGCGCGACCGTTACGAAGCGCATCACCGTGTAAAAATCACTGATGAGGCTATTGAAGCTGCAGTAAGATTGTCAGATCGTTATATTACGGATCGCTTCCTACCGGATAAGGCTATTGATCTTATTGATGAAGCGGGCTCCAAGGTAAGGCTGAATTCCTATACAGTACCGCCAAACCTGAAACAGCTGGAAAACCGTCTGGAAGATATCCGCAAGGAAAAAGATTCAGCGGTACAAAGCCAGGAGTTTGAAAAGGCAGCTGCACTGCGCGATACAGAGCAAAAAATTCGTGAAGAGCTGGATGTCACTAAAAACCAATGGAAAGAACAACAGGGGCGTACAGATTCCGAAGTTACACCAGAGGATATTGCTCAGGTCGTTGCCATCTGGACTGGTGTCCCAGTCAGCAAGCTGAAGGAAGAAGAAACACATCGTTTGCTGAATATGGAGCAACTGTTGCATGAACGGGTGATTGGGCAGGACGAAGCTGTTAAGGCAGTAAGCCGGGCGATTCGCCGGGCACGCGCCGGTCTGAAAGATCCGAAACGTCCAATCGGCTCCTTTATTTTCCTCGGTCCAACTGGAGTTGGTAAAACAGAGCTGGCACGCGCCTTGGCTGAATCTATGTTTGGTGATGAAAATGCGGTTATCCGTATTGATATGTCCGAATATATGGAGAAACACTCCACATCCCGTTTGGTAGGAGCGCCTCCAGGATACGTAGGATATGAAGAAGGTGGCCAACTGACTGAAAAGGTACGTCGTAAGCCTTACTCTGTTGTGTTGCTGGATGAAATTGAAAAAGCACACCCAGAAGTATTCAATATTCTGCTGCAAGTGTTGGAGGATGGACGTCTGACGGATTCCAAGGGACGTGTTGTTGACTTCCGTAACACACTCATCATCCTAACATCCAACGTTGGTGCACAGGCAATCAAACGTAACTCCACGCTTGGTTTTACAGCTGTTGTGGACGCTGGGGCGGATTACGATAACATGAAGGGCAAAGTGATGGATGAACTGAAGAAAAGCTTCCGTCCTGAGTTCTTGAACCGGATAGATGAAATCATCGTGTTCCATTCTCTCGAAGAAAAACATATTGCCGAAATTGTTTCACTCATGTCTGAGGAACTGCGTAAGCGTCTGAATGAGTATGAGGTTGACTTTGAGTTGACAGACAAGGCTAAGAATTTCCTTGCCAAGGAAGGCTTCGATCCAGCGTATGGTGCGCGTCCATTGCGTCGTGCAATCCAGAAGCATATTGAAGATCGCCTGTCCGAGGAACTGTTGACTGGAAACATTTCTAAAGGCGACTCTCTCTATATTGATGAAGAGAACGGTGCATTGACAGTAACGAAAAAGGATAATATATCCGCGAAGTCCTAAAGCAGTTTAGTAAATAAAACATTAGAAAAGGGTGTCTCGCAGGCTGGAAAGCTATTGCGAAGGCACCCTTTTTGTGTATTGAACACCTTGAAAGGGTAGGGTAAAAGCTTTGGGAAAGTTTGTGATATTGCTTTACGTCCGCCAAGCTTCAATGGTAAACTTTTATTGTTACAGCTCTTTCAGGTGCTGTGTGAAGATAAATTTGACATCATCGTTGTCAAGAAGGAGCCAGGGAATAAAGTATGGCTAAAGTGAAAACTAAATTTTCCTGTACAGAATGTGGCTATGAATCGCCTAAATGGTACGGAAAATGTCCTGGATGCCAGGCATGGAATTCCATGATCGAAGAAACGGAAAGCGTTGTAAAAACTCAAGGAATGGGATCTTCCCTTCTTACTCATAGCACAAAAGACAAACCGCTTCCTATTATTGAAGTGGAGAGTGGCAAAGAAACACGAATTTTGACGGGAATTGGTGAATTAAATCGTGTACTCGGTGGAGGTGTGGTGCCAGGTTCACTTGTTCTGGTGGGTGGTGACCCGGGGATCGGTAAGTCTACGCTTATGCTGCAAACCTCTAATGAGCTGGCTTTAACTGGTTTAAAGGTACTCTACGTGTCTGGTGAGGAATCCGTCCGCCAAACGAAGCTACGTGCAGATCGCCTCGGTGCTTTGTCTCCCAGTCTGTACGTATTATGTGAGACGAATTTGGAGACGATTGAAGAAGCAGTGGACAGCTTGAAGCCGGAGTTTTTGGTCATCGACTCGATACAGACTGTATATTTGCCTGAGGTGACAAGTGCGCCTGGTAGTGTAGCTCAGGTGCGCGAGTGTACTTCACGATTTATGCGGATTGCCAAGGGATTAGGTATTGCTACAGTACTGGTAGGGCATGTGACCAAAGAAGGCGCTATTGCAGGTCCGCGTTTGTTGGAGCATATGGTCGATTGTGTACTTTATTTTGAAGGAGAGCGCCATCATACGTATCGGCTGTTGCGTGCGGTTAAGAATCGTTTCGGTTCTACGAATGAAATTGGTATTTTTGAAATGGCCGAAAGTGGTTTGCGTGAGGTGGCGAATCCTTCTGAGCTCTTCCTGTCCGAACGGCCACTGGGGGTGGCTGGCTCCACTGTCGTTGCCAGTATGGAGGGAACCCGGCCTGTGTTGGTTGAATTGCAAGCACTCATTGCGGCTACGCATTTTCCATCTCCACGCCGAATGGGTACGGGGATTGACCATCATCGGATGGGATTAATCATTGCCGTACTAGAAAAGCGGATGGGCATGTTTTTGCAAAACCAGGACGCTTATCTCAATGTTGCTGGAGGCGTAAAGCTGGATGAACCAGCGGTGGATTTAGCCATAGCGGTGAGCATTGCTTCCAGCTTTAGGGATGCTCCTACCAAGCCGTACGATGTGATTTTTGGTGAAGTAGGACTGACAGGCGAGGTGCGGGCTGTATCCCGAGCAGAACAGCGAGTGCGAGAAGCAGAGAAATTAGGTTTCAAACGGGTGATCATGCCCGAGAAAAGCTTGAAGGGCTGGACACATCCAAAAGGGATACAAATTATCGGAGTTGGAACGGTGGCAGATGCACTGGCAGCCGCATTAGATTAGGGGGCATTGAGGATGAAGGAAGCGAGCCAACTGGATAAAATGAACGATTTGCTACGGCTTGTGGCACCGGGAACTCCCTTTCGCGACGGATTGGAAAACGTTTTGCGTGCCAAAACGGGTGCTCTTCTGGTCGTTGGCTATAGCCCGGAAGTAATGGAAGTCGTGGATGGCGGTTTCTCTATTAATTGTGACTTTTCGCCGAACTATTTGTATGAGCTGGCTAAAATGGACGGCGCAATCATATTAAGTGAGGATTTAAAACGAATTTTATATGCCAATACGCAATTGATTCCCGATTCCTCCATTTCGTCCATAGAAACAGGGATTCGGCATCGGACGGCGGAACGAGTTGCAAAGCAGACTGGTAAACTGGTTGTGTCTATTTCCCAGCGTCGTAATATTATTACGTTGTATCAGGGGACTTTACGATATGCGCTCAAGGAAATCGGGGTTATTTTAACGAAAGCTAATCAGGCTATTCAGACGTTAGAAAAATATAGATCCGTATTGGGGCAAGCCTCAACGAATCTAACTGCATCTGAATTCGAAGAACTGGTTACCATGCCGGAGGTCGTTAATGTCATTCAACGGATCGAAATGGTGCTGCGCATCAAAATGGAGATCAAACGATTTATTAACGAGCTCGGGAATGAGGGCAGGCTGATTAGCATGCAGATGGAGGAGCTTGTCAGTAATATCGAGGAAGAAGCTTGGTTGCTGTATAAGGATTATGCCAAAGACGACAGCGACGAGAAGATCCGTGAAATTATATTGGGACTCAAACGTTCTACGGACGACGAATTACTGGATGTGAATCATATAGTACGTTTATTAGGCTACCCTTCTTCAGCAGCGACATCAGAAGAATATATTGCTGCACGCGGATATCGGGTGCTGAACAAAATACCTCGTTTGCCAAATGTAATTATTCATAATCTGGTGGAGCGATTTGGACGTTTTCCACATGTCATGACAGCAACGATAGAAGAACTGGATGAAGTGGATGGTATAGGAGAGGTTCGTGCACGTACGATTAAAGAAGGGCTTAAACGTTTACAGGAACAAGTTTTCATTGACAGACAAATGTAAATGTAATACAGTGAAAGGATTATAATGGAACAATTCATACATTGAGGTGAAGAGATGATTACCAAATCAATTCCGAACATGTGTACCTTGGGTAACTTGTTTCTCGGAATGATCGCCATTTTATTGGCCGTAGACGGAAAATACAGTCTTGCCGCTATTATGGTTATTGTCGCCATGTTGTTGGACGGACTGGATGGAAGGATGGCCCGGGCTTTGAATGCCCAGAGCGAATTCGGTAAAGAACTGGACTCCTTATCAGATATGATATCTTTTGGTGTTGCTCCCGCAGTTATTATGTACATGGTTGCTTTTCATGATGCGAATTCGGCTTTGGCTTGGACGGTTACAGCCATTTTTCCGATGTGCGGCGCATTGCGTTTGGCTCGATTTAACGTACGTCCCGGTGTACCAGGTTATTTCACAGGTTTACCCATTCCGGCAGCAGGTGGCGTATTAGCCACTTTGTCCTTATTCCATAACGAGATTTCATTGTTATACATGTCGATTGCCATGTTGCTAGTCTCTTATTTGATGGTTAGCTCCATGAGATATCCAAATTTCAAAAAGGTCGGCCTTCCGAAAAAAGCCATCTGGGTTGCTCCGTGGGTCGTAATTGCAGCGGTGGTTCTAGCTGTTAAATTTCCTGATCAGCTGTCGAAGCTGATTTTTGTACCACTGGTGCTTTATGCGTTGTACGGTATGAAGCTGAACATTCGGAAGTTATCACGCAGACGTGGACGTGAGCGGGATCGTTCTAAACAGGAAGAACAGGACGATCAATATCGTCATTCGCAACGTTAGTGTCAGACAAGAACTACAAGAAGCATTTATTTCCTTGATTCATTCAGGGAGATAAATGCTTTTTTTATGCATAAAAAGTGAAAACATAGGGTTAGTTATGTGGGAACTGGACCATACTGGTAAGGGAAGTGCTATGTATCCAATAAATAGCAGACTGTTGAAAAGAAAATAAAGGAGGTATAGAAACTCAATGTGGAGAAAGGCTATTTTAACTTTTACAGGATTGTGCGGCGCGTGGTTTGGCTATACGTTATACCAGCGGATAGGAGGCTTAGTAACGTGGATGCCACAATGGTTGAGTGATGGTTCTTTACCAGGAATGGCTGTTTGGATGTTAGCGGGAGCGGTGGTATTTATGGTTGGCTGCTCATTCGCAGGGGCGTCCGTGGCGAATCGATTGCAGCAGGGTATTGAAGGTTTGGTACGAATTCCGATGAATGAGATGATGGCAGGTGTCATGGGGCTAGCAGTGGGGCTGATCCTTTCCTTGGCAGTTTATCCACTCTTTTCAGGGTTAGGGGCACCTGGTTTACTTATCCAGACCGCGGTTACCTTGGTATGTGGATATGTGGGGTTGATGGTTGGGCTAGAAAAACGGGACGAGTTGTCATCCTTTTGGAGTTCAGGCTTTTTTGGTCGGGGAATGGATGTAGAAGAACGCAAGCTGGAGGAACATAAAATTTTGGACACCAGCGTCATTATAGATGGGCGTATTGCGGATATCTGCAAGACAGGTTTTATTGAAGGGACCATTGTGATTCCTGAATTTGTGTTGGAGGAGCTTCAGCATATCGCAGATTCTTCAGATTTACTTAAGCGTAATCGTGGGCGGCGGGGTCTGGATATTTTGAATAAAATCCAAAAAGAGCTAGATGTGAATGTGCTCATCTATGAGGGGGATTTTGAGGAAATTTCAGAGGTCGACAGTAAGCTGGTTAAGCTTGCAAAGGTGTTGCAGGGTAAAGTTGTAACTAATGATTTTAACCTGAATAAAGTATGCGAACTTCAAGGTGTATCTGTGCTGAACATTAATGATTTGGCGAATGCAGTGAAGCCTGTCGTACTGCCCGGTGAGGAGATTATGGTGCAGATTATCAAAGATGGCAAGGAGCATGGGCAAGGTGTCGCTTATCTGGATGATGGTACGATGATTGTTGTGGAGGGTGGACGTGACTATATTGGATCTCTCATGGAAGTACTGGTCACGAGCGTACTTCAGACCTCTGCGGGCCGTATGATCTTTGCTAAACCGAAATTATTGGAAAAAGCTCAATAAACGAGGTATGATGAAGTAGATGTGTTATCATACGGATCGTCCAAGTGCGATCAGGGCAGGAGTTATTTGAATGAACAATCAGGTAGGAGTCGTGATTGTGGCGGCCGGGCGCGGCTCCCGTATGGGAACGCAGGAGAGCAAGCAATTTCTGCTTTTGCGAGACAAGCCCATCTTCATACATACACTTGAAATATTCGCAGCAATGCCTGAAGTGGATGAAATGGTGATGGTTACTGGAGCTGGAGATGTGGAACGCTGCAGAGACTGGATTCATCAATACAAGATTGGTAAAAATGTACGGGTGGTGGCTGGTGGCAGTGAACGCCAGCATTCGGTTTATCGCGGTTTGCGCCACTTGCGAACAGATTGGGTGATGGTGCATGATGGTGTGCGGCCATTGATTCAACCTGAGCTTGTACGTTCATGCCTGGAGGCTGCTCAGCGTACTGGTGCTTCTGTAGCGGCAGTACCTGTAAAGGATACGATCAAGCAAGTGAACGGGGATGGTATCATTACAGCAACGCCGGATCGCCGAAGTCTGTGGAGTATTCAAACGCCACAGACTTTTCGTCTTTCCGACCTGCTGCGGGCCTATGAGGAAGCGGAGCAGTCAGGATTTTTGGGGACAGATGATTCCATGCTGGTGGAGCGAATAGGCATTCCAGTTGCTGTCGTTCAGGGCAACTACAAGAATATCAAAATTACTACGCCTGAGGATTTGGAGATGGCGGCGTTATGGGTAAAGACAGAGGGAGAGGATATCAAATGATTAGAGTGGGGCAAGGATTTGACGTCCACCAGCTGGTGGAAGGAAGGCCATGCATCATCGGAGGCGTAAATATTCCGTATGAAAAAGGTTTACTGGGTCATTCCGATGCAGACGTGCTGCTGCATGCCATTAGCGATGCTATCCTGGGTGCGCTTGGCTTGGGAGACATCGGAAAGCATTTTCCAGATAATGACCCTGAATTTAAGGACGCGGATAGTCTTAAGCTACTGGAGCATGTGTGGGGGCTGGCTAAAGAGCGGGGATACCGATTGGGGAACATCGATTCTACAATTATTGCGCAGAAGCCCAAGATGGCATCGTACATCCCGCAGATGAATGAAATCATCGCCCGGGTGCTGGAAGCAGAGGAGTCATCCCAGGTAAATGTCAAGGCGACGACGACGGAGCAACTCGGGTTTACCGGGCGAAGCGAGGGAATCGCGGCTCAGTCGGTTGTCTGTCTAATCAAGTAAATGCTATCATCTTGAGTAATTCTATTTGGAGGAGATTATATGAGCACGGAAGTTCGTGTACGCTATGCACCAAGTCCAACAGGACATCTGCATATTGGAAATGCCAGAACGGCATTATTTAATTATTTGTTTGCCCGCAATCAAGGCGGGAAATTTATTATTCGCATTGAAGATACAGATGTGAAGCGCAATATTGAGGGCGGAGAAGAAAGCCAGCTTAAATATTTGAAATGGTTGGGTATGGACTGGGATGAAAGTATAGACGTGGGCGGCGAGTTCGGACCTTATCGCCAGACCGAGCGCTTGGACATCTACAAAACATACTGGCAGGACTTGCTGGATCGCGGTTTGGCATACCGCTGTTATTGCACGGAAGAAGAACTTGAACGCGAGCGTGAAGAACAGATGGAACGTGGGGAGACACCGCGTTACTCAGGAAAACACCGTGATTTAACAGAAGAACAGTGTCAGGCATTTGAAGCAGAGGGCCGTGTACCGAGTATTCGATTTCGCGTACCAGAAGATCGTGAATATACGTTTGATGATATTGTTAAAGGTCAAATTACGTTCAATTCCAAAGAAAGCGGCGATTTTGTTATCGTCAAAAAAGACGGTATTCCGACATATAACTTCGCTGTAGCGGTTGACGACTATTTGATGAAAATATCGCATGTACTACGGGGTGAGGATCATGTATCCAATACACCGCGGCAGTTGATGATTTTTGAAGCTCTCGGCTGGGAGCCTCCACGCTTTGGTCATATGACGCTGATCGTAGGCGAGGATCACAAAAAGCTCAGCAAACGAAATGAATCCATTATTCAGTTCATGGAGCAGTACGATAAGCTGGGCTATCTGCCGGAAGCTATATTCAACTTTATTGCATTGTTGGGCTGGTCTCCGGAAGGCGAGGAAGAGATCTATGATCGGGAACAATTAATCTCGATTTTCGATCCTAATCGTTTGTCCAAAAGCCCAGCTGTATTTGATACAAACAAGCTTGCTTATTTGAATAATCATTATATTAAAAAAGCTGATCCTGAACGGATTGCCAGCATGGCAATTCCACATTTGCAGGCAGCAGGACTGTTGCCGAATGATTTATCGGCTGAACAACAGGATTGGGCTAAAGCTCTTGTCCGCTTATACCAAGAACAAATGACTTCAGCGTCTGATATTGTGGCGTTGTCTGAGTTGTTTTTCCGTTCACATCTGGAGTTGGATGCTGATGCGGCGGCTGTTCTGGCTGAAGAACAGGTTCCTGATGTACTTAGAGCCTTTGCAGCTAAGGTTGAAACGAGCGAGGAATTTACAGCTCCACAAATGGCCAAGCTGATCAAAGAAGTCCAAAAGGAAACTGGTTTTAAGGGGAAACAGCTGTTCATGCCGATTCGTGTGGCCCTTACAGGTCAAACTCATGGACGGGATCTGAACGAGACCATCTATCTACTTGGACGTGACAAGGTATTGGACCGTCTTAAGGCACAAATTAAAGGCTGATATTTCTTGTCAATTTGTTGTCTTTTCGCTATAATGACTCCATTGATATGGATTGATACTTACGTGTAAAGGCTGCGAACAGGAGAAGTACACTGCATAAGGGCATCTGCCAGAGAGGACGGTCGAGGGGAAACCCCAGGCTGAGAACCGTCTAGATGACCTGCGGAGGAAATGCGCCTGGGAGCCGTGCGCCCGAACCCTCGTTAGCCTACAATGCTAATGTGGCAAGGGCTTGCCGATTCGTTCCCGTTACAGGACGCCAAAGACGGACTTTTCTGCTTTTTTTGTAGCAGATATGTTCGAAGCAGAGTGGGACCACGTATATGCGTCTCTGCAGCCTAGGCTGCGGAGACGCTTTTTCATTTTTATCAGATTCAGACTCGCTGTAGACTGAAAATTGTCGAAGAATGCTGGTGACTACGAAAATTGGCGAAATGTGAAGTGTGATGCGGCAAGGATATGGAGGGAATAGGAGGGCGACATGTTCAGGCATTTCAAATCCGATATTCAAACTGTTTTGGATAATGATCCGGCCGCCCGGAGTAAGCTGGAAGTCATTTTTACGTATTCTGGCGTTCATGCCCTTTGGGCACACCGAATCGCACATTGGTTTTATTTGCGAAAGTGGTGTACTCTAGCCCGTGTTATATCCCAGGTATCGAGGTTTATGACAGGAATTGAAATTCATCCTGGCGCTCGTATCGGAGATCGGCTGTTCATTGACCACGGCATGGGTGTTGTCATTGGCGAAACCTGTGAAATTGGCGATGATGTCGTATTGTATCAGGGGGTTACTCTTGGAGGAACTGGAAAAGAGAAAGGGAAGCGCCACCCCACCATTGGGAATAATGTCGTTATAGGCTCCGGCGCAAAAATATTGGGTTCATTTACGATTGGGGCGCAATCCAATATTGGCTCCAACTCGGTTGTGCTAAAAGAAGTTCCGCCAAACAGTACGGTAGTGGGTATCCCCGGGCGAGTGGTCAGACAGGATGGCAGACGTCCAGATCGACTTAGTCACCAGTTGCCTGACCCGGTCGTCGATTCCATACGGTCTCTTCAAATGGAAATAGAACGATTACGAGCAGAATTGTCTGATTTGAAGGAGGAGCAATCTGCTCAGAAACATCAGGTGACCCAAGAGAATAAATTACAAGGATAATTTTCATGAGGGAGGAACATAACGATGTCGCTTCAAATTTATAATACAATGACGAGGAGCCGGGAGCCTTTTGTGCCACTGGAGCCTGGAAAGGTTAAAATGTATGTATGTGGTCCTACAGTGTATGATTACATTCATATTGGTAATGCACGACCTGTAATTGTGTTCGACGTGGTACGCAGCTACTTGGAGTATTTGGGCTATGATGTAAACTATGTGGTGAATTTTACGGACGTTGATGATAAGTTGATCCGCAAAGCTCGGGAACTTAATATGGAGGTTCCGGCAGTTGCCGAGAAGTTTATTGCTGCCTATCATGAGGATCTGACAGGATTGAATGTTCCTGCTGCCAGCATAAATCCTCGTGTAACCGAAAGCATGGATCTGATTATTGATTTTATCAAGGACCTGGTAGACAAAGGTTATGCCTACGAGAATGATGGTGATGTCTTCTACCGGACCAAAATGTTCAAAGACTACGGACAGCTGTCAGGCCAAAATTTGGAGGAACTCCAGTTTGGGATTCGCATCAATGTGGATGAACGCAAGGAGAATGCCGAGGATTTTGTACTCTGGAAAGCAGCGAAACCGGGAGAAATTTACTGGTCAAGTCCTTGGGGGGATGGACGCCCAGGCTGGCATATTGAATGCTCTGCTATGGCTCGTCACTATTTGGGGGATACACTGGATATTCACGGAGGCGGACAGGATCTGCAATTTCCGCATCATGAATGTGAATGCGCACAATCCGAAGTGGTGACGGGTAAGCCATTATCACGCTACTGGATGCATAACGGATATATTCGCATAGATAATGAAAAAATGTCGAAATCACTCGGTAACGGTATTCTGGTTAAAGATCTGCGTGCTCGTCACAAGCCTGAGGCTTTACGTTATTTTATGCTGTCGACACATTACCGCAATCCTTTAAACTACAACCAAGAGACGATGAGTCAGGCGGAGAATAGTGTCGAACGGATAGCTAATGCAGTTGCCAACGTAAAGCATCGTTTAGCCATTGCTTTAAAAGGTAACGGAGAAGTATCTGCTGAGCTGCAAATGAAGCTTGACGGGATATTACAGCAATTTGGCGAAAAAATGGATGATGATTTCAATACGCCTGATGCGATTACTGCGGTGTTCGAATGGGTCAGCGAAGCCAATCTTTTGTTGCAGCGTGATGTTGTCAATCAGGCGGAATTGCAAGCGGTGCTGCATACCTTCCATTCGATGAATACGGTGCTTCGCATTTATTCGGAACCGAGTGAAGAACTGCTGGATGACGAAATTGAGCAGTTAATTGCAGAACGTGTCGAAGCTCGTAAAACTAAAAACTGGGATAGAGCTGACGAAATTCGTGATCTGTTAGCTACTAAAGGCATTGTGCTTGAAGATACGGCGCAGGGTATGCGGTGGCGGCGGAAATGAGTAATAAGCCACTGAACTCAGAAGCTGTGGAAGGCGCAGGAAACTGGTTTCCGTATCCTGCGTCCAAGCCGGCTCGCTTGATGCCCCCCATTGCGTTAGCTTACATTGGTGATGCAGTGTATGAGGTGGCTGTCCGGCAATATCTGTTGGCACAGCCCAACCTGCGTCCCAATCATTTACATCGACGAGCTACAAAACTTGTCTCCGCCAAGGCACAGAGCCGTATGTTGGGATTGCTAGAAACGGTGCTGACGGATGAAGAACGTGATATTGTCCGACAAGGAAGAAATGCCAAATCAGGGAGCCTGCCCAAAAATGCTGATGTGCTTGAGTATCGGCATGCCACGGCGCTGGAAGGCTTGATTGGTTATCTTTATTGTGATGGACATTTGGACAGATTGAGAGAGTTGATTACGTACGGAATTGCACAAATGGAAAATGCAGAAAAATCATAAATTGGAGACGGATTGAACGAATTGATATCGACCGTTTTCCGGGAGGAAACTAGAGATGGAAGAAGAATGGATTGCCGGTAAGCATTCGGTAACAGAGGCGTTGCGTTCAGGCAGGACGATAAATAAGATATGGATTGCGGATAATGCACAAAAGCATTTGACACTGCCGATTACAGCTGAGGCGAAAAAAGCTGGAATCATTGTTTTGCAGGTAGACAAGCGTAAGCTCGATCAAATGGTTCCAGGCATTCAGCATCAGGGAGTGGTCGCGCAAGCTGCACCTTTTGCCTACGCTGAGGTGGAGGACTTGCTTGCTGGTGCTCGTGCTAAGGGAGAAGAGCCGTTTTTGATTTTGCTGGATGAGATTGAAGACCCTCATAACTTGGGCTCCATCCTTCGTACGGCGGACTGCACTGGAGCACACGGTATTATAGTGCCGAAAAGGCGTTCAGCAGCTGTAACTGTAACGGTGTCTAAAACATCGGCAGGTGCTGTGGAGTACGTCCCGGTGGCGCGTGTGAGCAATTTGGGACAAACCATTGACCGTCTTAAAGAAGAAGGTGTATGGGTAGTTGGCACGGATGTTACAGCAACCGATCCCGTCTTTGGGAATGGAGTATTCACCGGTCCCGTAGCGATTGTCATTGGTAACGAAAATAAAGGAATGGGCCGTTTGATCCGCGAGAAATGTGATGTACTCGTCAAGCTGCCAATGGCGGGACAAATCAATTCCCTCAATGCTTCTGTAGCTGCAGGTGTCGTCATGTACGAAGTTTTGCGCGGACGACAGGCACGGGGCTAACGATATGGCTGACACGCGGGATGTTCTGCTTGTGGACGGTTACAACATGATTGGAGCCTGGCCCGAACTTTCCGCACTGGTACAATCTGGTATGCAGGAAGCGAGGGACAGACTTCTAGAACGACTGGCGGATCATCAGGCGTATTCGGGCAGAAGAGTCATCGTCGTATTTGATGCTTACAGGGTGCCAGGATTAGGTAAGACCTTTGCCCAGAGCAAAGTCCAGATTTATTTTACGAGAGAAAAAGAGACAGCCGATGAGTGCATCGAGCGATTAGTTCGTGAATTGAGCAGCAAGAGGAGAAGCATTTACGTAGCGACAAGTGATCAGGTAGAGCAGCATGTGGCCTTTGGCCAGGGAGCACTCAGAGTATCGGCACGAGAATTACTGATCGAGATTGAGGAATCTGAAAGGGAAGTCCAGAAGCGAATCCAGCAGGATAACGCCAAATTGTCCCGCAATTCGCTGGATGGCAAGCTGAGTCCGGAGCTTCGAAAGTTGTTTGAACGCTGGAGAAGAGAATGATCCAGTAATTGGGATACTCTCCATTTTGAAACCATTGACAATTTTGTTAGCGCTCTTCTTTTTTAGGTTGTTGTGGTTGACGGTATCAGGTTACATCGCGTATACTTGTCGTATATTTGAGAGAGTAACGGGTACCTTGCGTTGCAGCCGGAGGGATTGTTAGTGAGTGTGGACCTCAAGGATATCATGTTGTCAAAGTTTGATTACAAAAATGATGAAGACATTGTCGGAGCAGTCCATGAAGGTGATGGGGAAGCGCTGGAGTTTCTGATTAACAAATATCGAAACTTTGTGCGGGCCAAGGCCAGATCCTACTTCCTGATTGGGGCTGATCGCGAGGATATTATTCAGGAGGGCATGATTGGTCTCTACAAATCCATCCGTGATTTTAAGGGAGACAAGCTTGCTTCGTTCAAGGCTTTCGCCGAGTTGTGCATAACACGACAGATTATTACGGCAATTAAGACGGCTACACGACAAAAGCACATTCCTCTGAACTCTTACGTATCTCTGGACAAGCCCATCTATGATGAAGAGTCAGACCGGACGTTGCTCGATGTGATTTGCGGAACACAAGTAAGTGATCCTGAAGAGCTGATAATCAATCAGGAAGAGTTTGTGGGTCTTGAGGACAAAATGTCCGAGATTCTGAGCGAGCTAGAACGCAAGGTACTTATGTTGTATCTGGACGGTCGTTCGTATCAAGAGATTGCTGAAGATCTGGATCGTCATGTGAAATCCATTGATAACGCGCTGCAACGGGTCAAACGTAAACTTGAAAAGTATCTGGAAGTAAGGGATAGTTGAAAGTAGAGGCTGACATGGAAAAGGCTCGAGTTTGAGTCTTTTTTTATTCGTTTTGGGTATGCTGTGCAGGTTTATAAGTGTTGTAAATGATTTATACTAAAAAAGATGAATAATAGATATCGCTTTGATTTTGAAGCAGTATTTCAGAGAATAGCTTCAAAGGATGGACAGATGTAAAAATGCACCACAACCGGGACTGCGAAATGTATGCAAACATTCGTTGACATGGAAAACCCCGTGTGATAAAGTGTTTTAGGTAGGCCTAAATTCGCGGTTTTTTTTAGGATCAATTATGAGACTTCCGGTGTTGGATGTCTTCGGGAGGTGCACATCATGCGGGTAATTATTACTTTGGCTTGTACAAATTGCAAACAAAGAAATTACACAACGACGAAAAACAAGCGTAATCACCCCGACCGCATGGAGATGAAGAAATTCTGTAAGTCCTGTAACGAACAGACTTCTCATCGGGAAACCAGATAGTTTTTGGAGGTGTAGTCGGCGTGAAACGCAGTTTCAAGTCTCTGTTTTCCTTTTTCTCTGAAAGCTGGGCTGAACTCAAGAAAGTTCGCTGGCCCAATCGTAAAGAACTGACCAACTATACGCTGATTGTCATAGGGACGATTGCGTTCGTCACGATTTATTTTTGGGTTCTCGATATCGGCATTTCCGCTGTGATCGAAGCGATTATCTAGGAAGGGTTCCAGGTGGCTTGATATGGAAAAAAGATGGTACGTCGTTCATACCTATTCAGGGTATGAGAACAAAGTCAAAGCCAATTTGGAAAAACGCGTTGAGTCCATGGGCATGGAAGACAAGATATTCCGTGTTCTTGTTCCTATGGAAGAAGAACTGGTAACCAAGGACGGTAAGAAAAAAACCGTTATGCGTAAAGTCTACCCTGGTTATGTCTTGGTCGAAATGGTCCAAACCGATGATTCTTGGTATGTTGTACGCAACACGCCAGGTGTTACGGGATTTGTAGGATCGACAGGCTCGGGTTCCAAGCCGACGCCATTGCTTCCAGAAGAAGTTGAACAGATTCTGAAGCATATGGGCATGGTAGAGCCGAAACCGAAGATTGAATTCGATGTTAAGGAATCCGTGCGAATTAAAGTTGGTCCTTTTGCGAATTTTGTGGGCTCCGTGGAAGAAATTTTGGTTGAGAAGAGCAAGCTTAAGGTTCACGTCAACATGTTTGGACGGGAAACCCCGCTTGAGTTGGATTATACTCAAGTGGAGAAAATATAGATTTTTCTTACAGGTTTCTTGTGGGAGGATCAATAGGTCCGTCTACCACTATTGAGTCAAGGAGGTGTCATCCATGGCAAAAAAGGTAATTAAAATGGTAAAACTGCAGATCCCTGCAGGGAAAGCTAATCCAGCGCCTCCAGTAGGTCCAGCTTTGGGTCAAGCAGGTGTCAACATTATGGCATTCTGTAAAGAGTTCAATGCTCGTACTGCTGATCAAGCAGGCCTGATTATCCCGGTTGAAATTTCGGTATTTGAGGATCGTTCTTTTACGTTCATCACCAAAACTCCACCGGCTGCTGTTCTGTTGAAAGTTGCTGCTAAAATCGAAAAAGGTTCCGGTGAACCGAATAAAACGAAAGTTGCAACTGTAAATCGCGCTGCTGTTCGTCAAATTGCAGAGCAAAAAATGCCTGACCTTAACGCAGCTTCCGTAGAATCGGCAATGCGTATGGTTGAAGGTACTGCTCGCAGCATGGGTATCACCATCGTAGATTAATTTTATTAATCTACGTGTGCCGGCGGTTTGACTGTCCGGCAAGTGTGGGAGGAATATCCGCTAATACCACATAAGGAGGAAAAGATAATGGCTAAACATGGTAAGAAGTACCTGGAAGCTGCTAAGCTGATTGACAGCGAAGCAACTTATGAGCCTTTGGAAGCCGTTGAATTGGTGAAAAAGGCTGCAACTGCTAAATTCGACGAAACCGTTGAAGCTGCAGTTCGTCTGGGCGTAGATTCCCGTAAACAAGACCAGGCTGTTCGTGGTGTTGTTGTCCTGCCACATGGTACGGGTAAAACACAACGCGTTCTGGTATTTGCAAAAGGTGACAAAGTGAAAGAAGCGGAAGCGGCTGGCGCTGATTTTGTTGGCGATCAAGATATGATCAACAAAATCCAACAAGGCTGGTTCGAATTCGACGTCTGCGTTGCGACACCTGATATGATGAGTGAGGTTGGTAAACTGGGTCGTTTGCTCGGTGGTAAAGGTTTAATGCCTAACCCTAAAGCAGGCACAGTTACTTTCGACGTTGCCAAGGCTGTTCAAGAAATTAAAGCCGGTAAAATCGAATACCGTCTCGACAAAGCAGGTCAAATTCACGCACCAATCGGCAAAGCATCTTTCAGTGCTGAGCAACTGAACGAGAACCTTAAAGCCTTGATTGAAGCCTTGAACCGTGCGAAGCCAGCGGCTGCTAAAGGTGTATACCTGAAAAACATCGCTATTTCTTCGACTATGGGACCAAGTGCACGTGTGAACACATCTGTTTACAGATAATATTTCGGTTGACACGTTCAATCAAATTTGTTATTCTGTAAAAGTTGTGAGTCCTTGTGACTGACCGTTAAAGTTGAATATGCTTACCGTAGACAGTAGGTGCTTTCGGGCTTAATTTCCTACCGAGGTGTTATGATAGAACGTTTCATGCGACGGGCTTGTCCCGTCCATGTGGATTTATCAAGCCTTCGTACTCTACGGAGGCTTTTTTCATGCTCATGAAAACGACTTTGGTAGAACGCCAGAATGGGTGTTTCTAACAAAGTAGATAAATTGATCAGGAGGTGTACAGTTTGGCAAATGCAAAGGTGATTCAAGCAAAACAAGAAGCTGTTGAAGTTGTAGCTGCAAAATTGCGCGAGAGCGTAACAACTGTAGTTGCAGACTATCGCGGTCTGAATGTTGCCCAAGTAACTGAGCTGCGTAAGCAGCTTCGCGAAGCCGGAATCGAATTTCAAGTGCTGAAAAACACACTGCTCCGCCGTGCAACTGCGGCAGCAGAATTGACTGAACTGGACGCAGTATTGACAGGTCCTACTGCAATCGCGTTCGGCAAAGATGATGCAGTGTCTGCAGCTAAAATCTTGAACGATTTCGCTAAGAAAAACAATGCATTGGAACTGAAAGGTGCAGTTGTAGAAGGTCGTGTGATCGGTGTTGAGGAAATCAAAGCGCTGGCAGAACTGCCATCCCGCGAAGGTCTCCTTTCCATGCTCCTCAGCGTGCTTCAAGCTCCTATGCGCAACTTCGCGCTTGCGGTTAAAGCTGTTGCAGATAAAGAAGAGCAAAGTGCATAAGTTGGGATTTAAACCTGCTGTATAGCAGTTAAGAACAAAAAAATACGAATTTAAATGGAGGTTCAACCATGAGTAAAGAGCAAATCTTGGAAGCAATTAAAGGTATGTCCGTATTGGAACTGAACGATCTCGTGAAAGCAATCGAAGAAGAATTCGGCGTAACTGCAGCAGCTCCAGTAGCTGTAGCAGGTGGCGCAGCAGGTGGCGCAGCAGAAGCTGAGCAATCCGAGTTCGACGTAATCTTGACAAGCGCTGGCGCTTCCAAAATCAACGTTATCAAAGCAGTTCGCGAAATTACAGGTCTTGGCCTGAAAGAAGCAAAAGAACTGGTTGACAACGCTCCAAAACCATTGAAAGAAAAAGTTGCAAAAGAAGAAGCTGAATCCGTTAAAGCAAAATTGGAAGAAGCAGGCGCTTCTGTAGAAGTAAAATAATTGACTGCTCTTTAGCAGACAATGAATTAAAACAAACCCCTTGAGGTGATCTTCAAGGGGTTTGTTGCTGTAAAGCGGTAGTACAAACAGGTCTGAAATATTATTCTAAAGGCTATGATGTTAATATAACCGTACAACCGAAAGAGGTGGGCGTGAATGGCTGATCATTATTACTCCAGACGGCCAGAGACGGCACATGAACGGCGAAGTCTAGAGACGGTGCTGCGTGGACGTTCCTATCGATTTGCCAGCGATTCAGGCGTTTTTTCAAAGCAGGGGATTGATTATGGGAGTCGTGTGTTGATTGAAGCTATGCAACTTCCTGCAAATGCCTCGGTATTGGATGTAGGATGTGGTTACGGGCCGATTGGTTTGACGGCGGCTACGCTTGTCCCGGACGGACACGTTACAATGGTTGATATTAACGAGCGAGCCGTTCAACTAGCGATAGAGAATGCGGAGCGTAATGGAATTAAAAATGTCACCATTAAGCAAAGTGATTTGTTTGCAGAAGTGCAACATGAACGTTTTGACGTGATCTTGACGAATCCTCCTATACGTGCAGGGAAAGAAACGGTGCATACCATATTTGAGCTTGCGTATGAGCATTTAAATGAGGGTGGAGCTTTATGGGTCGTCATTCAGAAAAAGCAGGGTGCTCCTTCGGCGAGCGCTAAAATAGAGAGCCTTTTCGGTCATGTGGAAGAAGTTACGAAGGATAAAGGTTATCGGATTTTAAAGGCTGAAAAAAGTTTTAGAAAAATGCAATAGGACCATTGACTTGAATCCTGGTCTGTGATATCATTATAAAATGTCAGTATTAGGATGCCCTCCATGGCTTTAGTTTGTTGAAATGTCAATAGATTTATGCGTAACAGGGTATAGTATTTATATCTCTTACGTATAATATAACCATTTTGGGCAAATCTACAAGTGATGAAGATCTTCCGGTATGAGGATTCTGCAGATACGTCGCTCTTTTTTCGAATGCATTCGAGTAAGGGCTTTTCTGTATTTGTAAGATCGAATCATCTGTATGTGTCTTATTATAAGGTCACAAACAGAGGTTCGCAATGTATTTTTAAAGTGAGTAGACATGAGGGGTGAGTTTAAGTTGGCAGGACATCTTGTTCAATATGGTCGACGCACTCGGCGCAGTTATGCACGTATTAATGAGGTACTCGAGGTTCCCAACCTGATTGAGATCCAACAAAAATCCTATGATTGGTTTTTGGAGGAAGGATTACGGGAAATGTTTCGGGATATTTCTCCAATTCAAGATTTCACAGGAAATCTGATTCTGGAGTTTATCGATTACTCTCTCGGAGAACCCAAATATACCGTTGACGACGCAAAGGAACGCGACGTTACGTATGCAGCACCGCTTCGGGTAAAAGTCCGGCTTATTAATAAAGAAACCGGGGAAGTGAAAGAGCAGGAAGTATTCATGGGAGACTTCCCGCTGATGACTGAAACGGGTACGTTTATTATTAACGGTGCGGAACGGGTTATTGTCAGCCAGTTGGTTCGCTCTCCCAGCGTCTATTTCAGCACAAAAGTCGACAAGAATGCGAAAACAACATACACCGCAACGGTAATTCCTAACCGGGGGGCTTGGCTCGAACTGGAGATGGATGCGAAGGATATTATCTATGTCCGGATTGACCGTACCCGTAAAATTCCGGTTACGGTGTTGCTGCGTGCGCTTGGCTTTGGCACTGATGCTGAGATTCTGGATTTGCTCGGCAATGACGAATATATCCGCAACACACTTGATAAAGACAACACGGATTCCACGGAGAAAGCGCTGATTGAAATTTATGAGCGTCTTCGTCCGGGTGAGCCACCAACATTGGATAACGCAAAGAGCTTGCTTGTTGCACGCTTCTTTGATCCAAAACGGTATGACCTGGCCAACGTAGGCCGTTACAAAATCAATAAAAAGCTTCACATCAAAAACCGTCTGTTCAATCAACGTCTTGCTGAGACACTGATTGATACGACAACTGGTGAAATCATCGCTGAAGCAGGACAAATGGTAGACCGCCGCCTGTTGGACGAGATTTTGGCACAACTAGAAGAGTCGGTTGGACATCGTACGTATCATGTTGCTAGTGGCGTATTGGAAAGCAACGATATTCCGCTTCAAACGATCGATGTATTCTCGCCAATTGAAGACGGTAAAGTAGTAAAACTGATTGCCAATGGAAATATCGATAAATCGGTTAAGAACATTACGCCTGCCGATATTATTTCCTCCATCAGTTATTTTATTAACTTGCTTCACGGAATCGGAAGTACAGACGACATTGACCATTTGGGTAACCGTCGTTTGCGTTCTGTAGGTGAGTTACTGCAAAATCAGTTCCGTATTGGTCTGTCCCGTATGGAACGCGTGGTACGCGAAAGAATGTCAATTCAGGATGCTAATGTAATTACGCCACAGGCGCTGATTAACATACGTCCGGTCATTGCGTCGATTAAAGAGTTCTTTGGTAGCTCCCAGCTGTCTCAGTTCATGGATCAGACAAACCCGCTTGCTGAATTAACGCACAAACGTCGTCTGTCTGCACTCGGACCCGGCGGTTTGACGCGCGAACGCGCGGGCATGGAAGTACGTGACGTCCATCCGAGTCACTACGGCCGTATGTGTCCTATCGAGACACCAGAGGGACCAAACATTGGTTTGATCAACTCTTTGTCCACTTTCGCACGTATCAACGAGTACGGATTTATCGAAGCTCCTTATCGCTGGGTAGATCCGAAAACCGGAAAAGTTACAGATCAGATTGATTACCTGACTGCTGATGAAGAAGATAACTACATCGTTGCTCAGGCAAATGCGGAATTGACGGAAGAAAACACCTTTAAGGATGAAATCGTTATTGTCCGTTATAACAAGCAGTCTGATAACATTATTCCGATGGCAAGTAGCCGTGTTGATTACATGGATGTATCGCCTAAACAGGTCGTATCGGTCGCTACTGCACTGATTCCGTTCCTGGAGAATGATGACTCGAACCGCGCATTGATGGGTTCCAACATGCAGCGGCAGGCTGTTCCACTACTGATTCCGAAAGCGCCTTTGGTAGGAACAGGGATGGAACATAAGTCTGCAAAAGATTCTGGTGTTTGCGTTGTGTCCAAGTACAACGGGGTAATTGAACGTTCTTCGGCTAACGAAATTTGGTTGCGTCGTATTGAAAATGTAGATGGTACTGAAGTAAAAGGCGATATTGTTAAGTATAAATTACACAAATTTATGCGTTCTAACCAAGGAACATGCATCAACCAGCGTCCAATCGTAAACAGAGGCGATATTGTCAAGGTTGGCGATATTCTAGCGGATGGTCCATCCACAGAAATGGGCGAGTTGGCATTGGGACGTAACGTTGTCGTAGCGTTCATGACTTGGGAAGGTTACAACTACGAGGATGCGATCTTGCTGAGCGAGAAGCTGGTTAAAGAGGATGTATACACCTCGATCCATATCGAGGAATACGAATCCGAGGCTCGTGATACGAAGCTTGGACCAGAAGAAATCACTCGTGATATTCCGAATGTTGGTGAAGAAGCGCTTCGTAATCTAGATGAGCGCGGCATCATTCGCATCGGTGCGGAAATTGCCGCAGGTGACATTCTTGTTGGTAAAGTAACACCTAAGGGTGTGACTGAGCTGACAGCTGAAGAACGTCTCTTGCATGCAATCTTCGGTGAGAAGGCGCGCGAGGTTCGTGATACTTCCTTGAGAGTTCCTCATGGAACCGACGGGATCGTTGTAGATGTTAAAGTATTTACACGTGAAAATGGCGATGAGCTGCCACCGGGTGTAAACCAGCTGGTACGCGTATACATTGCTCAAAAACGTAAAATTTCCGAAGGCGATAAAATGGCCGGACGTCACGGTAACAAGGGTGTCGTTGCCCGAATTCTGCCTGAAGAAGATATGCCATTCTTGCCAGATGGTACCCCAGTACAAGTCGTACTGAACCCACTGGGCGTACCTTCACGGATGAACATCGGACAGGTGCTCGAAGTGCATCTGGGTATGGCTGCAATGCGTCTTGGTATTCATGTGGCAACTCCAGTATTCGATGGTGCCAAGGAGTATGACGTATTTGATACGATGGAAGAAGCGGGTATGCAACGCAATGGTAAGACGGTGTTGTATGATGGACGTACAGGTGATCGTTTTGAACGTGAAGTTACTGTCGGTGTCATGCACATGATCAAACTGGCGCACATGGTCGACGATAAGATCCACGCCCGTTCTACAGGTCCTTACTCTCTCGTTACGCAACAGCCGTTGGGTGGTAAAGCCCAATTCGGTGGTCAGCGCTTCGGGGAGATGGAAGTATGGGCACTGGAGGCCTACGGTGCAGCGTACACGCTTCAGGAAATTTTGACTGTGAAATCCGATGATGTGGTTGGACGTGTTAAAACTTACGAGTCCATCGTCAAAGGTGAAAATGTCCCTGAACCGGGTGTTCCTGAATCATTCAAGGTCTTGATCAAAGAGCTGCAAAGCTTGGGTATGGACGTGAAGATTCTGTCTGAAGACGAACAAGAGATCGAAATGAGAGAGCTTGATGATGAAGATGACACAACTGGCGATAAGCTGAGTTTGAATCTGGAAGGCTCTGAGGTTGGCGTAGAGTAATTTGACTGCTGACTGACTCATATCAGCTTTGTTATATGCCTCGATCCATTTTTGGATGGATCAGGCTTCTTGATACCGCCCGGTGCTGCCGGGCGGTATCAAACCTAAAAACTCAGGATTTGGTTAAGGAGGGTTGCTCCTTGTTGGACGTTAACAATTTCGAATATATGAAAATCGGGCTTGCTTCCCCCGAAAAGATTCGTTCTTGGTCCCGCGGAGAAGTCAAAAAACCGGAGACGATTAACTATCGTACGCTTAAACCGGAAAAAGAAGGACTATTTTGCGAGAAAATTTTCGGACCTACGAAAGATTGGGAATGTCACTGTGGTAAGTACAAACGTGTACGCTATAAAGGTGTTGTCTGTGACCGCTGTGGAGTAGAAGTTACTCGCGCTAAGGTTCGCCGTGAGCGTATGGGCCACATTGAGTTGGCAGCTCCTGTATCGCACATTTGGTACTTCAAAGGCATTCCGAGTCGTATGGGTCTTGCTCTTGATATGTCTCCAAGATCTTTGGAAGAGATCATTTACTTCGCATCTTATGTTGTAACCGATCCAGGAGATACGCCTTTGGAGAAAAAGCAACTCCTGTCCGAGAAAGAATACCGCAGCTATCGTGAGAAATATGGCTACGGATTCCAGGCAGGAATGGGTGCTGAAGCGGTTAAAAAGCTTCTTCAAGATTTAGATATAGACAAAGAATTGGAATTTTTGAAAGAAGAGCTGCGTACAGCTCAAGGGCAACGTCGAAACCGTGCGATCAAGCGCCTTGAAGTTATTGAGGCATTCCGTAACTCTGGCAACCAACCGGATTGGATGATCATGGACGTACTGCCTGTTATTCCTCCTGAGCTTCGTCCAATGGTACAGTTGGATGGTGGACGTTTTGCTACTTCTGACCTTAATGATCTGTATCGTCGTGTTATTAACCGTAATAACCGTCTGAAACGCTTGTTAGATCTGGGTGCGCCAGATATTATCGTGCAAAGTGAAAAACGGATGCTGCAGGAAGCTGTTGACGCTCTGATTGATAATGGTCGTCGTGGTCGTCCTGTTACAGGTCCGGGTAATCGTCCTTTGAAATCCCTCAGCCACATGCTGAAAGGTAAACAAGGACGTTTCCGTCAAAACTTGCTCGGTAAACGTGTTGACTACTCCGGTCGTTCCGTTATCGTAGTAGGTCCGTACTTGAAGATGTACCAATGCGGTCTGCCAAAAGAGATGGCGCTGGAGCTGTTCAAACCTTTTGTTATGAAAGAACTTGTTAACAAAGGTTTGGCACACAACATTAAGAGTGCGAAGCGTAAAGTAGAGCGTGTGAGTGCTGAAGTGTGGGATGTGCTCGAAGAAGTAATCAAAGAACATCCGGTTCTTCTAAACCGTGCCCCTACGCTGCATAGATTGGGTATTCAAGCGTTTGAACCGATCTTGGTTGAAGGTCGTGCGATTCGTTTGCATCCACTCGTATGTACGGCGTATAATGCCGACTTTGACGGTGACCAAATGGCGGTTCACGTTCCGTTGTCTGCAGAAGCTCAAGCGGAAGCTCGTTTGCTCATGCTGGCATCCGGCAACATTTTGAATCCAAAAGACGGCAAGCCTGTTGTTACCCCTTCCCAGGATATGGTCCTTGGTTCATTCTATTTGACTATGGACAACAAGGAAGAAGAGGGAAGTAACATGATCCTTCGCAACCCGAATGAGGCTATCTCGGCTTATCAACGTGGAACAGCGGGTCTTCATGCTCGTGTAGCTATTCCGGTTAAGGCTTTGAATAAAACTAGCTTTACAGAGAAGCAACAGGATGCAATGTTGATTACAACCGTGGGTAAAATTATCTTTAATGAGATTTTCCCGGCAAGCTTCCCGTACATCAATGACGCTACTCGTGCCAACCTGCTCTATGGTACTGCTGAAGAGTTCTTTGTTTACGATAAGGGTGTAAACCTCACTGAAGCCATCCAGAACGCTCCGCAAGCTAGTGGAGTGGGCAAGGATTACCTTGGTAATATCATCGCCCGTTGCTTTGAGATTTACCATACGACAGAAACTGCTGTGATTTTGGATAAAATCAAACAGCTTGGCTTTACGTATTCTACTCGTGCAGGTGTGACGGTTGCTGTGGCAGACGTAGTTGTACCTCAAGAGAAACAGGATATTCTTAAAGCGTCTGATGATAAAGCACAAGTCGTGACCAATCAGTACCGTCGTGGTCTGATTACGAACGAGGAACGCTATGATCGGATTATTGATATTTGGTCCAAGGCCAAAGACGATATTACAGACATTTTGATGAAATCCATGGATCGCTACAACTCTATCATGATGATGGTTGACTCCAAAGCGCGTGGTAACAAATCGCAGATTACCCAGCTTGGCGGTATGCGTGGACTGATGGCGAATCCATCGGGTCGTATTATCGAGCTCCCAATTAAATCGAATTTCCGTGAAGGTCTGACAGTACTCGAGTACTTCATCTCCACTCACGGAGCGCGTAAAGGTTTGGCGGATACAGCGTTACGTACGGCTGACTCCGGTTACCTGACTCGTCGTCTCGTTGATGTGGCACAAGATGTTATCGTGCGCGAAGATGACTGCGGAACGGATAAAGGCTTTACAGTAAGCCGCATCCAGGACGGTAAAGAAGTCATTGAGGACCTGTACGATCGTCTGGAAGGTCGTTATTGCTTCGAAACTGTACGTCATCCTGAGACGGGTGAGATCTTGGCTAGACGCAACGAATTGATTGACTCCAACAAAGCTGAGGCGATCGTCAAAGCTGGTGTGGATAAAGTTCAAATTCGTTCCGTGCTAAGCTGCCGTGCCAAACATGGCGTCTGCAAAAAATGTTACGGCCGTAATCTGGCTACTGGCAAACACGTTGAGATTGGTGAAGCGGTTGGTATTATCGCGGCTCAATCCATCGGTGAACCAGGGACACAGCTCACCATGCGTACGTTCCACACAGGTGGTGTAGCGGGCGACGATATCACACAAGGTTTGCCTCGTATCCAGGAGCTTTTTGAAGCACGTAATCCTAAAGGTCAGGCAACCATCAGTGAAATTGACGGTGTAGTTAAAGAAGTTCGTGAAGGGAAAGACCGTCGCGAAATCGACATTCAGGGTGAAGCTGAAACAAAAACCTATTCGGTCACTTATGGTTCACGTTTGCGCGTAAGCGAAGGCATGACTGTTGAAGCCGGGGACGAACTGACGGATGGTTCGATTGACCCTAAAGAAATGCTGCGTATTAAAGGTATTCGCGGGGTGCAGAACTATATCCTTCAGGAAGTTCAACGTGTATACCGGAACCAAGGTGTTGAAATCAACGACAAGCACGTAGAAGTTATGATTCGTCAAATGTTGCGTAAAATTCGTATCATTGATGCGGGTGACACAACACTACTTCCAGGTTCATTTGTGGATGTGCATGAGTATGAAAATGCAAACAAGATAGCGATTCTCAGCGGCCAAGAACCAGCGGTAGCCAAACCGGTTCTCCTTGGTATTACCAAGGCCTCTCTGGAAACGGACTCCTTCTTGTCAGCAGCTTCCTTCCAAGAAACTACTCGTGTCCTGACAGATGCAGCTATCAAAGGAAAAGTCGATCAGTTGCTTGGATTGAAAGAGAATGTAATTATCGGTAAATTGATCCCTGCGGGAACAGGTATGAATCGTTACCGTAGCGTGAAATTTGCCCAGCCTGAAGAGGGGCAATCCTCATCTGAGGAACTCGAACCCATTTCAGCTGAGTAGTAATATAAAAATAATATGATAAGCCCGGAACACCGTAGATATAAGCTTTGGTAAAGGCTGTAGCAACGGTGCTCCGGTACTTCTTATAAAAATGTAACGTATTACTGTGTTTAAATAGATTATAGTTGATAATTGTCTTGACATTGTTCATAGTCAATGCTAATATAGCAAAGGTGCGTGAGCAGCCTATATGCTATTGGGTCTTTTCGGAGGAATGAGATATGTCTAAAGAACAGGGACTGCAAGATGCTCATGTCAAAATCGGTACCAAACAAACCATTCGTATGGTAGAAATGGGCTTCGCCTCGGAAGTATATGTGGCAGAGGATGCAGATCAGCGTTTCACTTCCAACATCATTGATTTGTGCAACAAGCACGGGGTCAAAGTGACTCTCGTAGATACAATGAAAAATCTCGGAGCTGCATGCGGGATTGAAGTGGGAGCTGCGATGGCTGCTATCGTAAAACAATAGGGTAAGGAACGTTTTTGTCTAGGGAATTGTTATTCTTGGCGGCAAAGACTTTTCATTTGTTCTTTTATGAACCGCCTGGGTCTGTGGGCTTAGATAAGGTTTGTAAAGTAACAGCAAAAATTGAGGAAGGGGGTGGCAACCAACATGCCAACTATTAACCAACTGGTTCGTAAAGGACGTCAAGCCAAAATCGAGAAATCGAAATCACCGGCTTTGCAAAAAGGTTTTAATGCCTTGAAACGTGAAGCTACCGACATCAGTGCCCCGCAAAAACGCGGAGTTTGCACTCGTGTAGGTACTATGACTCCGAAAAAACCAAACTCCGCACTTCGTAAATATGCTCGTGTTCGCTTGACGAACCGTGTAGAGGTGACTGCTTACATTCCAGGTATTGGACATAACCTTCAAGAACACAGCGTAGTGCTGATTCGTGGCGGTCGTGTAAAAGACCTTCCGGGTGTGCGTTACCACATCGTTCGCGGTGCTTTGGATACTGCAGGCGTAAACAACCGCATGCAAGCTCGTTCCAAATACGGCGCAAAACGCCCTAAAGCTAAAAAATCCTAATGAATATAAACCGCGTATGCAGGTTTAACATGTAAGAAAGGGGGATATCCATGCCACGCAAAGGTCCAGTTACCAAAAGAGACGTGTTGCCAGATCCGGTATACAACAGCAAGTTGGTTACTCGCTTGATCAACCGCATCATGCTCGACGGAAAACGAGGCGTTGCTCAAAGCATTCTGTATAATGCGTTCAAGCTTATCCAAGAACGTACGGGTAATGACCCGATGGAAGTATTTGAAGCAGCTATCAAGAATATCATGCCAGTCCTGGAAGTTAAAGCACGCCGTGTCGGCGGTGCCAACTACCAAGTACCAATCGAGGTAAAACCAGAAAGACGTACGTCCCTGGGATTACGTTGGCTCGTAAACTACTCCCGCAACCGCGGCGAGAAAACTATGGAAGAGCGTTTGGCGGCTGAGATTATCGATGCTTCCAACAACACAGGCGCTTCCGTGAAGAAACGTGAAGACACGCACAAAATGGCTGAAGCGAACAAAGCGTTTGCTCACTATCGTTGGTAGGATTCAGCTTAAAAAAATAACTTCAATTTTGAAGGGAGACCCATTTCATGGCAAGAGAGTTCTCCTTGAAAAATACACGTAATATCGGGATCATGGCTCATATTGACGCGGGTAAAACCACAACAACAGAGCGGATCTTGTTCTACACAGGCCGTACGCACAAAATCGGTGAAGTTCACGAAGGTGCTGCGACAATGGACTGGATGGAACAAGAACAAGAGCGCGGAATCACGATTACTTCCGCTGCGACGACCGCTGCCTGGAAAGGTCACCGCGTCAATATCATCGACACCCCGGGGCACGTTGACTTCACTGTTGAAGTTGAACGTTCCCTTCGTGTATTGGACGGAGCAGTTGGTGTTTTCAGTGCGAAAGAAGGCGTTGAGCCTCAGTCTGAAACCGTATGGAGACAGGCTGATCGCTATGGCGTTCCACGGATCGCATATGTAAACAAAATGGATATTATCGGTGCCGACTTCTTGAACGTTGTAGCTGATATGCGTGATCGCCTTCAAGCGAACGCAGTTGCTATTCAACTTCCAATCGGTGCAGAAAATGACTTTTTAGGTATCATCGATATTGTTGAACAAAAGGCTCATATGTACAAAGATGACCTTGGTCAAAATATCGAAGAAGCCGAAATTCCTGCGGACTACAAAGACAAAGTTGAGGAACTCCGCAACGAATTGATCGAGAAGGTTGCTGAACTGGATGAAGATTTGACTATGAAATACCTTGAAGGCGAAGAGATCACGGTTGAAGAAATTAAAGCCGCTCTCCGTAAAGGTGTTGTAGAAGTTAAGATCTTCCCAGTTATCTGTGGATCTTCTTACCGTAACAAAGGTGTTCAGCTGATGCTGGATGCAGTTGTTGATTACCTGCCAGCTCCTATTGATGTACCAAGTATTCAAGGTCATCTGGAAGATGGAACGGAAGTTGAACGTCATTCTTCTGATGAAGAGCCTTTCTCCGCATTGGCCTTCAAAATCATGACGGACCCTTACGTTGGTAAACTGACATTCTTCCGCGTATATTCCGGTGTTCTTCAATCCGGTTCTTACGTATTGAATGCTACAAAAGGCAAACGCGAACGTATCGGACGTATCCTTCAAATGCACGCGAACAGCCGTCAAGAAATCACTGAAGTATACTCCGGTGACATTGCGGCAGCCGTAGGTTTGAAAGATACAGGTACAGGTGATACACTGTGTGATGAGAAGAATCCTGTTATTCTCGAATCCATGAACTTCCCTGATCCGGTTATCGAAATCGCGGTTGAGCCTAAAACCAAAGCTGACCAAGACAAAATGGCAGTTGCACTCGGTAAGTTGACCGAAGAGGATCCAACTCTTCGCGCTTCGACTAACGAAGAAACTGGCCAAACTATCTTGGCAGGTATGGGTGAGCTTCACTTGGACATTATCATTGACCGTATGCGTCGTGAGTTCAAAGTGGAAACCAATGTTGGTAAACCACAGGTAGCATACCGTGAAACATTCCGTGCTCCAGCACGTGTTGAAGGTAAGTTTGTTCGTCAATCCGGTGGTCGTGGTCAATATGGTCACGTATGGGTTGAGTTTGAACCACTTGAAGCAGGTACTGGTAGCCAGTTTGAAAGCAAGGTTGTCGGTGGCTCTGTTCCAAGAGAATACATCGGACCTGCACTTGCTGGTATTGAAGAGCAAATGAAGAACGGTGTCCTTGCAGGCTTCCCGCTTGTGGACGTTAAAGCTACAATCGTGGATGGATCATACCATGATGTTGATTCCAATGAAATGGCATTTAAAATTGCCGGTTCAATGGCGCTGAAAGCAGCGAAAGACAAATGTAAACCTGTATTGCTTGAGCCGATTATGAAAGTTGAAGTAACGGTTCCAGAGGAATACATGGGAGACGTAATGGGTATGCTGAACTCCCGTCGTGGTCGGATTGAAGGTATGGATTCCCGTGGCGGTGCCCAAATTATTCGTGCAATGGTTCCATTGTCCGAAATGTTTGGATATTCCACTACACTTCGTTCCGGTACACAAGGACGCGGTGTGTTCTCCATGGAGCTTCATCACTATGAAGAAGTTCCGAAGAGCATTGCTGAAGAGATCATTGCCAAAACCAAAGGCGGCGAGTAATACAGTGTATTAGCTGATCGGATACTCTAGGTTTTCCAAGAGGTTTCCGACAGCCTAAAAATAAAACATGTTATTGAGGAGGAATTGTTCAAATGGCAAAGGCTAAGTTTGAACGTAACAAACCGCACGTTAATATCGGTACAATTGGTCACGTCGATCATGGTAAAACAACTTTGACTGCTGCAATCACAACTGTACTTTCCAAAACTTACGGTGGTGCTGCTGTAGCATTCGATCAAATCGATAAAGCTCCAGAAGAGCGCGAACGCGGTATCACAATCTCCACTGCACACGTGGAATATGAAACACCTAACCGTCACTATGCACACGTTGACTGCCCAGGTCACGCCGACTATGTTAAAAACATGATCACTGGCGCTGCACAAATGGACGGAGCTATTCTGGTTGTATCCGCTGCTGACGGTCCTATGCCACAAACTCGTGAACACATCCTCTTGTCCCGTCAAGTAGGTGTTCCATACATCGTTGTATTCCTGAACAAATGCGACATGGTTGAAGACGAAGAGTTGCTGGAATTGGTTGAAATGGAAGTTCGCGACTTGCTGAGCGAGTATGACTTCCCAGGCGACGACACTCCAATCACTCGTGGTTCCGCTCGTGAAGCACTGCAAAACCCAGATGGCGACTGGGCTAAGAAAATCGTTGAAATGTTCGAAACAATCGACACATACATCCCAACTCCAGAACGCGACACTGACAAGCCTTTCCTTATGCCTGTCGAGGACGTATTCTCCATCACTGGTCGTGGTACAGTTGCTACAGGCCGTGTAGAGCGTGGTACAGTTAAAGTGGGCGACGAAATCGAAATCATCGGTATTCAAGAAGAATCCCGTAAATCCGTAGTAACAGGCGTAGAAATGTTCCGTAAATTGCTTGACTCCGCTCAAGCTGGTGACAACATCGGCGCACTGCTTCGCGGTGTAGATCGTGCACAAATCGAGCGTGGCCAAGTATTGGCTAAGCCAGGTTCTGTTAACCCACATACAGAATTCTCTGCTCAAATCTACGTTTTGACTAAAGAAGAAGGCGGACGTCACAAACCTTTCTTCACTGGTTACCGTCCACAGTTCTACTTCCGTACAACTGACGTAACTGGTATCATTACTTTGCCAGAAGGTTCCGAAATGGTAATGCCTGGTGATAACATTACGGTTACTGTTCAACTGATCAGCCCAATTGCGATTGAAGAAGGAACTAAGTTCTCCATTCGTGAAGGCGGACGTACAGTTGGTGCAGGCGCTGTAGCAACAATCTCTAAATAATAAGGCTTCGAGCCTTGAATATAGCAACATTGTACTGGAACGAGTAACATTGTATTGGAACGAAGCAAAACGAGCCCCTGCCATGGTGCGGGGGCTTTTCTCTTGAGGAAAATCGCGAGCTGCGAGCACAATTGTTATCTTTGAAAATAAGATACATTGTTTTTTTTCGTTTTTGCTTGCAATAGGCAGAAGTATTCGATATAATAACTAATGTTGTTTGTGACTGTGCGATGATGTGAGAGGTTACTGACACACCCGGCCCCTTTGCCATGGGAGGGCTGTCGGAAAATTTTCACGGAGTATGTCCGATACCAAATTGGGCGATAGAAGGAGGGACTAAAATGGCAAAGCAAAAAATTCGTATTCGTTTGAAAGCTTACGATCACAGAATTCTTGATCAATCCGCTGAGAAAATTGTTGAAACAGCTAAACGTTCGGGTGCAGGTGTTTCCGGACCAATTCCGCTGCCAACTGAAAAACAAATCATTACTATTCTCCGTGCGGTACACAAGTACAAGGATTCTCGGGAACAATTCGAAATGCGCACACACAAGCGTTTGATCGACATTGTTAATCCGACTCCACAAACTGTGGATGCCTTGATGCGCTTGGACCTGCCGTCCGGTGTAGATATCGAAATTAAATTGTAATATGTAATCAGGAAAAGAAAAGAGGTGTCAACATGAAAGGTATCTTAGGAAAAAAACTCGGAATGACTCAAGTGTTTACCCCTGAAGGTAACGTACTTGCTGTTACGGTTATCGAAGCTGGTCCTTGTGTTGTTCTGCAAAAGAAAGATCTGGAAAACGATGGATACGAAGCTATCCAACTCGGGTTCTCTGATAAAAAAGAAAAAAGATCCAATAAACCTGAAGCAGGGCATGCTAAAAAAGCAAATACTGCACCTAAGCGCTACGTTCGTGAACTTCGTGGCATCGACCTTGCTGCGTACGAGGTTGGCCAAGAACTGAAGGCTGATGTCTTCACAGAAGGCGAATTCGTTGACGTAACAGGTATTTCTAAAGGTAAAGGTTTTGCCGGCGTTATCAAACGTTGGGGACAAAGCCGCGGACCAATGGCACACGGCTCGCGTTACCACAGAGGTCCAGGTTCTATGGGTTCCATTCAAGCTAACCGCGTTCCTAAAGGTAAACACCTGCCAGGACACATGGGGCATGAAACGGTAACAATCCAACGCCTTGAAGTTGTTAAGATCGATACAGAACGTAATGTATTGCTCGTGAAAGGTTCCATTCCAGGACCTAAAAACAGCTTCGTTAAAGTATTAGAAACGGTGAAAAAGTAATTAACTGAAGAAAGGAGGAACACGAAATGCCAAAAGTAGCACTATTTAATATTAGCGGCAGCCAGTTGGCGAAATTGAATTGAACGATGCAGTGTTCGGTATCGAGCCGAATAAACACGTTCTTCATGACGCTGTTGTTATGCAATTGGCTTCCCTGCGTCAAGGTACTCACAAAGTAAAAGGACGTTCTGAAGTACGTGGCGGCGGACGTAAACCTTGGAAACAAAAAGGTACTGGTCGCGCTCGTCAAGGTTCGATTCGTGCACCACAATGGGTTGGCGGCGGTACTGTATTCGGTCCGACTCCGCGCAGCTATGCTTACAAATTGCCTAAAAAAGTTCGTCGTCTGGCGATCAAATCGGCACTGTCATCCAAAGTGATTGAGAATGAAATCATCGTATTGGACGCTCTTACACTGAACGGACCTAAAACGAAAGAATTCGCAGCCATTTTGAATAACCTTAAAGCAGATCGTAAAGCATTGATTGTAGCTCCTAGCTATGATGATAATGTAGCGCTGTCCGCTCGTAATATTCCTGGTGTGAAGTTTGTAGCCGCAGACGGCATTAATGTTCTTGATGTGCTCGGACACGACAAACTGATCATTACGAAGGAAGCAGTTCAGAAGGTAGAGGAGGTGCTCGCGTAATGAAGGATCCTCGTGATATTATCAAGCGTCCGATTATCACCGAACGTACGGCTGGTATGATGAATGACTTGAAATATGTTTTCGAAGTTGATATTCGTTCCAACAAAGTCGAAGTTAAGAAAGCAATCGAAGCGATTTTTAACGTGAAAGTAAGTAACGTTAACACACTTCGTGTTCCTGCAAAACCAAAACGCTACGGACGTCATTCCGGCTATACGAGCGAGTGGAAAAAAGCGTTCGTAACGCTGAGCAAAGACAGTAAGCCGCTTGAGTTTTTTGAAACAGTATAATTGAATCTGTAAAGTAAGGAGGGAAACTCAGTGCCAATTAAAAAGTATAAACCGACGTCCCCGGCCAGACGTGCAATGTCTGTATCTACTTTCGAGGAGATCACAACAAATCAGCCCGAGAAATCGTTGCTGGCACCTCTGAGCAAGCAAGCTGGACGTAATAACCAAGGTAAAATTACAGTTCGTCATCATGGCGGCGGACATAAACGTAAATACCGTATTATTGACTTCAAACGTAACAAAGATGGAATACCGGGCCGCGTTGCTACGATCGAATATGATCCAAACCGTACGTCCAACATCGCACTTATCCACTATGTGGATGGTGAAAAACGTTACATCATCGCTCCTAAAGGTCTGAAAGTAGGAGATGTAGTGGTATCCGGTCCGGACTCCGATATTAAAATCGGTAACTCCTTGCCATTGGAAAACATTCCAGTAGGTACGGTTATCCACAATATCGAATTGAAACCGGGTAAAGGTGGCCAACTTGTTCGTGCTGCTGGTACGGAAGCCCAACTTCTTGGTAAAGAAGAGAAGTATGTTACAATTCGTTTGACTTCTGGTGAAGTGCGTCGCATTCTGAAAGTTTGCCGTGCTACAATCGGATCTGTAGGTAACGAAGACCACGAGCTTGTTAAGATCGGTAAAGCTGGTCGTAGTCGTTGGTTGGGACAACGTCCTGAAGTTCGCGGTGTTGTTATGAACCCTAACGATCACCCACACGGTGGTGGTGAAGGTCGCGCTCCAATCGGACGTAAATCTCCAATGTCTCCATGGGGTAAACCAACCCTTGGTTACAAGACACGTAAAAAAGGCAAAGCATCTGATAAGTACATCGTTCGTCGTCGTACTAAGTAATAAAACGTGCGCTTAAGTCGCACGTTAACATATTAAAGAACGACTACGTTTTAACGAAGGGAGGATTCACAAATGGGTCGCAGTCTCAAAAAAGGACCATTTATTGATGGTTACCTGTTGAAAAAAGTAGAGGTTTTGAACGAGTCTGACAAAAAAGTCGTGATCAAAACTTGGTCCCGTCGCTCTACAATTTTCCCGCAATTTATCGGACACACGTTTGGTGTATATGATGGTCGTAAACACGTGCCTGTATACGTAACGGAAGATATGGTTGGACACAAATTGGGCGAATTCGCTCCAACGCGTACGTACAAAGGCCATACGGATGACGATAAGAAAACAAGAAGATAATCAACACAGCGTAGTGTTTGAGAGGAGGTAACTCAATGGAAGCAAAAGCACATGCTAAATCCGTGCGGATTTCCGCTCGCAAAGTGAAACTTGTTATCGATTTGATTCGTGGCAAGCAGGTAGGTGAGGCGATTGCAATTCTTCGTCACACTCCGAAATCCGCTTCTCCAGTCGTTGAGAAATTGCTGAATTCTGCTATCGCAAATGCAGATCACAACTACTCCATGGACGTAAATAAATTGGTAGTGTCTGAGGTTTTTGTAAACCAAGGTCCTACAATGAAACGGTTCCGCCCGCGTGCAATGGGTCGTGCAAGCCGCATCAATAAACGCACCAGTCATATTACTCTGGTGGTATCTGAAAAATAAGGAGGGAAAACGTGTGGGCCAAAAGGTAAATCCCGTCGGACTCCGAATCGGTATTATTCGTGATTGGGAATCCAAATGGTATGCAGGCAAAGATTTCGGTGATCTTTTGCTAGAAGACGTTAAGATTCGTGAGCATCTGAAGAAAAGATTGAAAGACTCCGCTGTATCCCGTGTTGAAATCGAGAGAGCAGCTAACCGTGTCAACGTAACGATTCACACTGCGAAACCAGGTATGGTTATCGGTAAGGGTGGTTCCGAAGTTGAAAATCTGCGTAATGAAATCACTAAAATCGCAGGCGGTAAAAAGGTACACATCAATATTTCTGAAATTAAAAATCCTGAACTGGATGCAATTCTTGTTGCTGAAAGCATTGCACAACAATTGGAACGTCGTGTTTCTTTCCGTCGTGCGTTGAAACAAGCAATTCAAAGAACTATGCGTTCCGGTGCAAAAGGAATTAAAACTCAAGTAGGCGGACGTCTTGGCGGTGCCGAAATCGCTCGTTCCGAAGGATACAGCGAAGGAACTGTTCCACTGCATACGCTTCGTGCTGACATCGACTACGGTACAGCAGAGGCTCATACTACTTATGGCCGTCTTGGCGTAAAAGTATGGATCTATCGTGGAGAGGTTCTTCCTCCAGCTAAGAAACAAGCTCCTCAGGAAGGAGGCAACTAATCATGTTGGTACCTAAACGCGTAAAACATCGTAAACAACAACGTGGTCATATGAAGGGTCGTGCAAAAGGCGGTACTACACTGAATTTCGGTGAGTACGGTTTGCAAGCTACTGAACCAGCATGGATCACTAACCGTCAAATCGAAGCTGCTCGTATTGCGATGACTCGTTACATCAAACGTGGTGGTAAGGTTTGGATTAAAATATTCCCTGACAAACCAATTACTCAAAAGCCTCTTGAGGTTCGTATGGGTAGTGGTAAAGGTAACGTAGAAAAATGGGTTGCAGTAGTGAAACCAGGTAAGATCATGTTTGAACTTGCTGGTGTACCGGAAGAGATTGCTCGTGAAGCAATGCGTCTTGCCGCTCACAAACTGCCAATCAAAACTAAGTTTGTGAAACGTGAAGAATTGGGTGGTGAAGCAAATGAAGGCTAGTGAATTCCGCAACCTTACCACTGCTGAAATCGAACAAAAGATCTCTGGTTTTAAAGAAGAACTTTTCAACCTTCGTTTTCAACTCGCTACCGGTCAGCTTGATAACCCGACTCGGATCGGTGCTGTGCGTAAGGAAATTGCTCGTGCTAAAACTGTGATCCGTGAAAGAGAACTTGGGATTAGCTAAGATATTAGACCGGGTGGAAATTCCGCCTGTAATTAGGAAGGAGGCCAACAATGAGCGAACGTAATGCCCGTAAAGTATTAGTCGGTAAAGTAGTCAGCGACAAAATGGATAAAACGATTGTGATTGCTGTAGAAACTTACAAAAAACATGATCTCTATCATAAACGCATTAAAGTGACTAAAAAATTCAAAGCTCATGATGAAAACAACACTGCACAAATCGGTGATACTGTTAAAATCATGGAAACTCGTCCTTTGTCCAAAGACAAAAACTGGAGACTGGTCGAAATCGTTGAAAAAGCTGTTATAATCTAATGTAGTGTAGTTTTTCCGAAAGGAGGATAAATAAATGATTCAACCATTTACACGTTTGACTGTAGCTGACAATTCCGGCGCGAAGGAACTGATGTGTATCCGTGTGCTCGGTGGTACGGGACGTCGTACAGCTCAAATTGGTGACCTGATCGTTTGTTCCGTAAAACAAGCAACACCAGGCGGCGTTGTCAAAAAGGGTGATGTAGTAAGAGCGGTTGTCGTTCGCACTAAACGTTCTATCCGCCGTAAAGACGGTTCCTACATCGGATTTGATGAGAACGCAGCAGTGGTCGTTAAAGAAGACAAGAGCCCACGCGGTACTCGTATTTTCGGACCAGTTGCTCGCGAACTTCGTGACAAGGACTTCATGAAAATCGTTTCCTTGGCTCCGGAAGTGATCTAAATTCACCTTAAAATGTGCCCGTAGGAGGTGTACGAAATGCCAAAAGTGAAAAAAGTTCTGGAATCCCATAACAACAAGCTGCACGTCAAAAAAGACGACACTGTTCTGGTGATTACAGGTAAAGATAAAGGTAAAAAAGGTCGCGTTATCGCTGCTTACCCTCGTCAAAACCGTGTGCTTGTGGAAGGTGTTAACATGATTAAAAAACACCAAAAGCCTAATCAGCTGAATCCACAAGGCGGCATCATCGAGAAAGAAGCTCCGATTCACGTTTCCAACGTTATGCACATTGATCCGAAGAGCGGAAAAGTAACTCGTGTGGGTTACAAGGTTTTGGACAACGGAAAAAAAGTGCGCATTGCAAAACGTTCAGGCGAAGTGATCGACTAATTATTTTTTTGAAGAAAGGAGGACTATGATTCATGGCAACAACAAGAATGAAAGAACGTTTCTTGAAAGAAATCACTCCTGCTTTGATGCAGAAGTTCAACTATACAACAGTGATGCAAGTGCCTAAAATCGAGAAAGTTGTAATCAACATGGGTGTTGGCGACGCAGTCCAAAACTCCAAAGTGCTTGATTCGGCTCTCAACGACATGCAGCTGATCGCTGGTCAAAAACCAGTTATCACTCGCGCAAAAAAATCTATTGCAGGTTTTAAATTGCGTGAAAACATGCCGATCGGTGTAAAGGTAACACTTCGTGGCGAGCGTATGTATTATTTCTTGGACAAATTGTTCAACATCACACTCCCTCGCGTACGTGACTTCCATGGCGTATCAACAAAAGCTTTCGACGGACGTGGTAACTACACGCTTGGTTTGAAAGAACAGTTGATCTTCCCGGAAATCGAGTACGATCAAGTTGATAAAGTTCGTGGTATGGATATCGTTATCGTAACGACTGCCAAGACTGACGAAGAGTCCCGTGAGCTTCTGACTCAGCTGGGCATGCCTTTCGCGAAATAATGTTGGCATAACGTTTCGGGCGTCTGATTTAAAGACACCCTGTTCTCCGAAACTATTTAGGAGGTGTCAGGCTAAGTGGCAAAAACTTCAATGAAAGTCAAACAACAACGCGCACCAAAGTTTAAAGTTCGTGCTTATACTCGTTGCGAACGTTGTGGTCGTCCACATTCGGTGCTGCAAAAGTTTAAGATCTGCAGAATTTGCTTCCGTGAATTAGCTTATAAAGGCCAGATTCCTGGCGTGAAAAAAGCAAGCTGGTAAAAAGTCCTGTTTGGGAAGGAGGTTTATACACAATGACTATGTCTGATCCAATTGCAGATATGCTTACTCGTATTCGTAACGCGAACACTGTTCGCCACGAAACAGTGGAAATGCCTGCATCTACAATGAAAAAACAAATCGCCGACATCCTGAAACGTGAAGGATTCATTCGTGATGCGGAATTTGTTGAAGATAGCAAACAAGGGATCATCCGTATTTTCTTGAAATACGGTGCGAACAACGAGCGTGTTATCACAGGTTTGAAAAGAATCAGTAAACCAGGTCTTCGCGTTTACACGAAGAGCAATGAGATTCCACGCGTACTGGGTGGACTCGGGATCGCAATCATTTCAACATCCAAAGGTATCATGACCGACAAAGAAGCACGTCAGTCCAAAGCCGGCGGAGAAGTGGTTTGCTACGTTTGGTAATTTAACGTTTAAAAGATAGGAGGTGCAACAGATATGTCCCGTATTGGTCGTAAACCAATCACAGTACCAAGTGGTGTTGACGTGACTTTGAACAACACAGTGATCACAGTTAAAGGTCCTAAAGGAACATTGACTCGTGAGCTTCATAAAGACATGTCCGTTACTGTGGAAAATAATGAAATTAATGTAGTTCGTCCTTCGGACAACAAACTTCACCGCTCTTTGCATGGAACAACCCGCAGCGTTGTCAATAACATGGTAAGTGGTGTAACTGAAGGCTTTTCAAAATCTCTGGAGCTGGTTGGGGTCGGATATCGTGCAAGCAAATCCGGAGATAAAATCGTTCTGAACGTTGGATACTCTCATCCGGTTGAAATTTCACCGGAAGCGGGCATCGAATTCGAAGTTCCTTCGAACACTAAAATCATCGTTCGCGGAATTGATAAAGAGCGCGTAGGTGCCTATGCTGCTAAAATCCGTTCCGTTCGTGAACCTGAACCGTACAAAGGTAAAGGGATTAAATACGAAGGCGAGCGCATCATCCGTAAAGAAGGTAAAGCCGGTAAGAAGAAATAAGTTTCTTACCGACTTTTGTGCGGTCTTTCTACTGGAAAGACTTGTACTTCTTTTTTACCCAGTGCGTCTTAGTATAAAGTTCTAAAAGGCAAACTGAAGGGAGTGAAAACTTGAGATGATTACAAAACAAGATAAAAATAAAGCGCGTGTCAGAAGACATCTGCGTGTACGTAAGAAAATCGAAGGTACGGCTGTACGTCCTCGTTTGAACGTATTCCGCTCTTCCAAGCATATCTATGCACAACTGATTGATGATGTTGCTGGTGTAACATTGGTTTCTGCATCCACTATGGATAAAGAGCTGAGCAGCGAAATCAAAAACGGTGGTAGTGTAGAAGCAGCTCGTAAGGTTGGCGAACTCGTTGCTAAACGTGCGAAAGAAAAAGGCCATGCTAACATCGTATTTGATCGTGGTGGATACTTGTATCATGGACGGATTCAAGCTTTGGCTGATGCAGCTCGCGAAGCAGGCCTTGAATTCTAAGACATTTCTCAAAAGGAGGTTAACGACTTGCGTGTAGATCCGAATACTTTGGAACTGACTGAAAGAGTAGTAAATATTAATCGTGTAGCTAAAGTTGTCAAAGGCGGACGCCGTTTTAGCTTCAGTGCTCTGGTAGTAGTGGGCGACGGCAACGGCTGGGTAGGCGCTGGAATCGGTAAAGCGGGCGAAGTACCTGATGCGATTCGCAAAGGTATTGAAGATGCTAAGAAAAACCTGGTTCACGTTCCACTCGTAGGCACAACAATTCCTCACCTTGTTACAGGTAAGTTCGGTGCTGGCCGGGTTCTGTTGAAACCGGCATCGGAAGGTACTGGGGTTATCGCTGGTGGTCCAGTTCGTGCTGTTCTGGAACTTGCTGGTGTAGGTGATATCTTGACAAAATCTTTGGGTTCTTCGAATTCCATGAATATGGTCAATGCGACTTTGGAAGGTTTGTCCCGCTTGAAACGCGCTGAAGATGTTGCTAAATTGCGCGGCAAATCCATCGAAGAGCTGCTGGGCTAAGGAGGGAATATCATGGCGAAATTAGAAATTACCCTCGTTCGTTCGTTGATCGGCCGTCCTGGTACTCAGAGAACGACTGTTAAAACGCTCGGCTTGCGTAAAATCAATCATAAAGTAGTTCAACCCGACAATGCAGCGATTCGCGGGATGATTAATCAAGTTAGCCATTTGGTTTCTGTTAAAGAAATCGAGGCTTAAGAAATAAAGTATTTTAACAATAATCAAGGAGGTGCAACGAACGATGAAGTTACATGAGCTTTCCCCAGCTCCAGGCTCCCGCAAAGAACGTAAACGTTTGGGTCGTGGTCCTAGTAGCGGTACGGGTAAAACTTCTGGTCGTGGTCATAAGGGTCAAAACGCTCGTTCCGGCGGTGGTGTACGTCCGGGCTTCGAGGGTGGTCAAAACCCACTGTATCGTCGCTTGCCTAAACGCGGTTTCGTAAATCCTACTCGTAAAGAGTATGCGGTTTTGAATATCGAAGATTTGAACAGTTTTGCAGCGGGTACAGAAGTAAGCCCTGAGTTTTTGCTGAACAATGGTATTGTGAAGAACGCGAAATCCGGAATTAAAATTCTGGGTAACGGTGAAATCACTGTGAAATTGACAGTTAAAGCGAACAAGTTCTCTCAATCTGCGGTAGAGAAAATTGAAGCTGCCGGCGGTAAAACCGAGGTGATCTAATGTTCAAGACCCTGAAAAATATATGGCGGGTTGAGGATCTTAGAACCCGAATCCTGTTTACCCTGTTTATACTCTTTGTATATCGTATTGGCTCCTTCGTGCCGGTTCCCGGTGTGAATAAGCAAGTCTTTACTTCTCAGGATCAGGCAGGAAGCGAGTTGTTTGGACTCCTTAACACCTTCTCAGGGGGCGCGTTGTATCAGTTTTCGATCTTCGCCCTCGGGATTATGCCATATATTACAGCGTCCATCATTGTACAGTTGCTGTCAATGGACGTGATTCCGAAACTTGCGGAATGGGCTAAACAAGGAGAGCATGGTAAAAAGAAATTGGCTCAAATTACACGGTATGGTACTGTAATACTGGGCTTAATCCAAGCATTCGGAACGTCGATTGGTTTCAATCGACTGTACGGTGCAGCAATGATTCCAGGTGCTACTTTTGCCGATTATCTGGTTATTGCCATTGTGCTTACAGCAGGGACTACGTTCCTTATGTGGCTCGGTGAGCAAATTACTGAAAAGGGAATCGGTAATGGTATCTCTATTGTAATCTTTGCAGGGATCGCGGCAGGTATTCCAAGACATATTCGGACGATTGTAGAATCTCAGTTTATTCAAGCAGATCAGCTGTTTATGAATATCCTGAAGGCAATTATCATTGCCTTGGTGGTTGTTCTGATTATTGTGGGTGTTATCTACATCCAACAAGGTATTCGGAAAATTCCAGTACAATACGCTAAACGTGTAGTTGGCAACAAGATGTACGGTGGCCAGAATACGCATATTCCGATGAAAATAAATGCGGCAGGCGTTATTCCGGTAATCTTTGCGGTATCATTGCTGCAATTCCCGACAATTATTGCGAGTTTCTGGGCAGATCATGCTTGGGCTAAGTGGATTACCACTTACTTGTATTATGACAAGCCGCTGGGCATGGTTTTGTATGTCGTAATGATTATCGGTTTCACATTCTTCTATACCTTTGTACAGATGAATCCGCAGCAAATGGCCGACAACATGAAGAAAAACGGCGGTTATATCCCGGGTATTCGCCCAGGTAAAGCTACGGAGAAATACTTGACACGAGTAATGTCACGTTTGACAATGACAGGAGCTTTGTTTCTGGCAGTCATATCCGTTTTGCCGGTATTCTTCGGTTCGCTTTCGGGCTTGCCTCGTTCCGTGCAAATTGGCGGTACTTCATTGCTCATCATTATTGGTGTAGCATTGGATACGATGAAGCAAATCGAAAGCCAACTGATCAAACGCCATTACAAAGGCTTCATCAACAAATAGGCAATAGGTACCGGCATAGGATGTTCGCATGCTTACCGGCACCTTTTGTGCTGTTTCTTGTGTAGGGGTCGTCTTGAGGAGTGACAGATTGTGAATATTTTGATCATGGGCCCTCCGGGGGCTGGTAAAGGTACACAAGCAGATGTCATTGTGAAGGAGTTCGGCATTCCTCATATCTCGACAGGTGATGCGTTTCGCCTAGCGATGAAACAGGGAACACCTATTGGCATTAAAGCCAAAGAGTATATTGACAAGGGTGAACTTGTTCCGGATGATGTAACAATCGGTATCGTTGAAGAACGGCTGCAGCAGCCTGATTGCAAGAAAGGTTTCTTGCTGGACGGTTTTCCAAGAACTTTAGCTCAAGCTGAAGCCTTGGATCAAATTTTGGGCCGTTTGAATACGAAGCTGGATGATGTCATCAACCTGAAAGTGGACCGTGACAACTTGTTGGCACGAATCACAGGACGGCGAGTTTGTAAAAGCTGCGGAGCTAGCTATCATATTGTCTTTAATCCTCCTAAGGTTGAAGGCATTTGCGATAAAGACGGTGGTGAACTCTATCAGCGTCCTGACGATAACGAAGATAGCGTAAGAACACGACTTGACGAATATAGTAATAAAACAGCACCACTCCTCACGTTTTATGAGAACCAGAATCTTCTGCGTCATATTGACGGAGAACAGGATATTGATGTGGTTTCCCAAAATATCGTGTCCTTGTTGCGGGGTTAGCTGTAATGATCATTTGCAAGTCGGGGACGGAATCAAGCTTTATGAGGAAAGCTAGGAAAATGAATTCGGCAACGAGTTATTTCTTAGCAGGACACATCGAGCCCGGTATTACGACCGGTGAACTTGATCATTTAGCTGATCGGTATATTCGCAGTCAGGGAGCTGTGCCGTCTTTTAAAGGTTATAACGGTTTTCCTGCTAGCATTTGCGCTTCAGTCAACGAACAACTGGTGCACGGATTTCCCGGCAAACGCAAGTTAAACAAAGGCGATGTCATTACGAAAACTCGCCAGTTTACAATGTCGCATGCCATTCGGCAATATATTGAGAATCCAAACCGTGGTATTCCTGAGCAGGGGCCGAGGCTGAAAACCGGCATTGTGCTGGCTATTGAATCAATGATTCCAATAGGTGCTCGCCTTGTAGGGACGCTGGAAGACAACTGGACGGTCGTTACGATGAACGTAATCTCTTGTACTCATTTTGAGCAAGTGGTGACGGGCGAAGCGGACGGCATGGACATTTTCACGAAACTGAGTGCGTAGGTGATTGGAATGAATCAGCAAGGAAACCTGCAAATCGGTCAGCTGGTGAAGATTCTGAAGGGCAGAGGTGCCGGACAGATTGCGGTTGTCGTTTCAATAGCAGATAGCAGGTTTGTGTATATTGCGGATGGGGATAAACGAAAGTTTGATCAAGCGAAGAAGAAAAATGTTCTTCATTTGGTACCTCAGCCAAAGATTAGTAGCGAGATTGTAAATAGTTTAAACGAAAGCGGTCGGGTGACGAACGGAAAACTGCGGCATGCAGTGAAAACTTTCCTGGAATCGTCCGAATACCAAGCTGAAGAGAAAGGAGACTGACTTTGGCCAAAGAAGATGTCATTGAGGTTGAAGGTACGGTAATCGAGCCACTGCCGAACGCTACGTTCAAGGTAGAGCTGGAGAACGGTCATCAAATTCTTGCTCATGTTTCCGGAAAGCTGCGGATGCACTTTATCCGTATTTTGACAGGCGACAAGGTGGTTGTACAGTTATCGCCTTACGATTTAACCAAAGGCCGTATAACGTACCGCAAGTAATTCATGCAGGTTTTTATTAAACGTACATCATTTAAAAAAACTTGTTTTGCTCGGCAAAACGATGTGAATGTTCACGAAGCGAGTTTTACCAGGGTAAAGCTTGGAGGAGGTAATCAACATGAAGGTAAGACCTTCTGTAAAACCTATTTGCGAGAAATGCAAAGTCATTCGCCGCAAAGGGAATGTAATGGTTATTTGCGAAAATCCGAAACACAAACAAAAACAAGGTTAATAGAAGGGGGTGTAGCGTAAAATGGCTCGTATAGCTGGTGTGGATTTGCCACGTGACAAACGCGTTGAGATCGCCTTGACTTACATTTTCGGAATCGGTAAGACGACTTCTCAGAAAATTTTGAAGGAAACAGGCATCAGTGCAAACACGCGTGTTCGTGATTTGACTGAAGATGAAGTGAGCAAATTACGTGAAACGATCGACAAAGAAGTTAAAGTAGAAGGCGATCTGCGTCGTGAAATTTCCTTGAATATTAAACGTCTGACTGAGATTGGCTGCTACCGTGGTGTTCGTCACCGTCGTGGATTGCCTGTTCGCGGACAACGTACTAAAACTAATGCTCGTACCCGTAAAGGTCCTCGTCGGACTGTAGCGAACAAGAAGAAATAAGAAGGGAGGATAACATTCAATGGCTAAACCGAAAAAAGTTGTACGCACAAAACGCCGTGACCGTAAAAATATCGAGAGTGGCGTGGCACACATCCGTTCCACGTTCAACAACACGATCGTTACGATCACAGACCCACACGGTAACGCAATCTCTTGGGCCAGCTCAGGCGGCATGGGATTCCGTGGTTCCCGTAAATCTACTCCATTCGCAGCGCAAATGGCCGCAGAAACTGCTGCTAAAGCTGCTATGGAACACGGCATGAAGACAGTCGAAGTCATGGTTAAAGGACCTGGTGCAGGTCGCGAAGCAGCAATCCGCTCTTTGCAAGCTGCTGGTCTGGAAGTTAACCTGATCAAAGACGTAACTCCGGTACCTCATAACGGATGCCGTCCTCCAAAACGTCGTCGCGTCTAATGAGATTTCTCCTCTGCGTGTAGTATAGATCCGGCACAAACTGCCAAGAATGGATGTTTAGGTATACTGCATGTTAGACTATGGATAAGGTGAATGTTTCATATAGGAGCGACGTTTTGAAGGAGGGATATTGCAGTGATAGAAATCGAAAAGCCGAAAATTGAGACGGTTGACGTCAATGATGATGGCACCTATGGAAAATTCGTAGTAGAACCGCTGGAACGCGGATACGGTACGACGCTGGGGAACTCGCTTCGCCGTATTCTGTTATCCTCGTTACCGGGGGCAGCAGTCACATCGGTTCAGATCGATGGGGTTCTGCACGAGTTTGCAACGGTTCCCGGTGTGAAGGAAGACGTAACGGAGATCATTCTGAACTTGAAAGCTTTATCGCTTAAAATCCACTCAGATGAAGAGAAAGTACTCGAAATCGATGCGGAAGGCGAAGGAGTTGTAACGGCAGGTGATATCCGTGCGGATAGTGATGTGGAAATTCTTAATCCGGATCTTCACATTGCAACGCTCGGACCGGGTTCGAGACTTCACATGCGTATTTTTGCCAATCGCGGTCGCGGTTACGTTAAGCAGGATCGGAATAAACGTGATGACCAGCCGATCGGCGTCATTCCCGTCGACTCCATCTACACTCCGATTGCACGCGTGAACTACGGCGTAGAAAATACGCGTGTCGGCCAGGTTACGAATTATGACAAGCTGACACTTGAGGTTTGGACAGACGGAACTATTCGTCCTGAAGAAGCTGTGAGCCTTGGAGCCAAAATTTTGACCGAGCATGTGATGCTATTCGTGGGTCTCACGGATGAAGCAAAAGATGCAGAGATTATGGTCGAAAAAGAAGAAGATAAGAAAGAAAAAGTTCTTGAAATGACGATCGAAGAGCTGGATCTCTCCGTCCGTTCCTATAACTGCCTTAAGCGCGCTGGTATCAATACGGTACAAGAACTCACGACTAAATCTGAAGAAGATATGATGAAGGTCCGTAACTTGGGTCGCAAATCTTTGGAAGAAGTACAAGAGAAGCTCGAGGAACTTGGTTTAGGACTTCGTACGGAAGAATAGCACAGCAACGTTTTTGTGAAGGAGGGGAAACTACATGGCATACCAAAAATTGGGCCGTAATTCCAGTGCCCGTAAAGCTTTGTTTCGTGATTTGGTAACCGATCTGTTCTTGTATGAGCGTATCCAAACTACTGAGGCTAAAGCGAAAGAAGTTCGTTCTATTGCTGAAAAACTGATCACCAAAGCGAAAAAAGGAGATCTGCACGCACGTCGTCAAGTGGCTGCGTTCGTTCGCCGTGAAACTTTGGATGGTGAGCAGGATGCAATCCAAAAGCTGTTTAGCGAATTGGCTACACGTTACAATGAGCGTCCAGGTGGATACACTCGTATCTTGAAACTGGGACCTCGTCGTGGCGACGCCGCTCCAATGGTATATCTGGAATTGGTTGACCGCGCGTAAACAGGCGAAGATGAGGGAAGGGTGGACAGAATCGGCTTGATTCTGAACAACCCTTTTTTTCTCTTGGAGGAGTCCTTGAGGGGCTTCTCCTTTGTTATGTTCGGTTATTTCCTGTAAGACCAGAGAATACCCCTGCAAAGGTGTGAGAAGCATGCGGAACTTGTGCATGAAGGTGAACTATGATGGAACCCACTATGATGGCTTTCAGACGCAGCCTAGTGGCAACACCATTCAGGACTGTCTTGAAAATGCTATATACTCATTGACGGGCGAACGTCTTAAAATTACGGGCTCAGGACGTACAGATGCAGGTGTGCATGCATACGGGCAGGTATTCAATTTTCATACTGAATCGCCGATTCCGATACATCGCTGGTGTCTGGCACTTAATGCCTGGCTGCCTCGTGATATCATCGTTACAGATGCGAGAGAGGTGCCACTGTCCTTTCATGCACGCCGCATGGCGAAGCGGAAGACGTATCGGTACAGTATTAATGCGAACCGATTTCCAGACATCTTTCACCGTCGTACACAGGCCCATCATCCAACGAGTCTTGATGTAAGAGCGATGAAAAAGGGATTGGCTCATTTAGTGGGCACCTTTGACTATACTTCGTTCGCATCTCGACGTTCCCAAAAGACGAATCATGTTCGCACTATTTACGAAGCCTATATAACGGTAGACCATTCCTTTTCACGTCCAGGGTCGGACGATCAGGGAATTATTCATACTTATATTACAGGTAGCGGATTTTTGCAGCACATGGTTCGGATTATAATGGGGACTTTGCTGGAAGTGGGAGAAGGCAAAAAATCGCCGGATGATATTCCTTCCATTTTGGAAGCAAAAAACCGTTCAAAGGCTGGCCCTACAGCCGTTGGACACGCTTTAACGCTCTGGAATGTAGAGTACGAAGAAAACATCAAAAAACATTGATTTTTTCCTTGCAGAATTGATGGTTATCCTGTAATATAAAAGTTGTGTTTTCTTAATGGCTTTCCCACAGCCCCAATTAAGATAATCACTTTATAGCAACATCTAATCCATCGATAATGCAGCAACTTAACGAACGAAGATAAATGATGATTTCTGTTAACGAACTTAAGGAGGATACTTTTCATGCGTACTACGTATATGGCGAAGCCAAATGAAGTTGAGCGCAATTGGCACATCATTGATGCCGAAGGCAAAACGCTCGGTCGTCTGGCAAGCGAAGCGGCTGCGTTGATTCGCGGCAAACACAAGCCACAGTTTACACCACATGTGGACACAGGTGATTTTGTTGTTGTAATCAATGCGGAGAAAATCGTATTGACCGGTAAAAAAATGGAGAACAAAAAATACTATCGTCACTCCCTGCACCCAGGTGGTCTGAAAGTAACAGTTGCACAAGATATGGTTAAGAACAAACCTGAACGTATGTTGGAATTGGCTGTTCACGGTATGCTTCCTAAAACTCGTCAAGGCGACAAAATGAAGCTGAGACTTAAAGCTTACAGAGGTACAGAGCATCCACATGCAGCACAAAAACCTGAAGTTTACGAACTTCGCGGATAATTAAAAGGGAGGACAGTTTCATGGCACAAGTACAATACTATGGGACAGGTCGTCGTAAACATTCGGTAGCTCGTGTTCGTCTCGTACCGGGTGAAGGACGCATTGTCATCAATAAGCGTGATATTAATGAATATTTCGGTTTGGAAACTCTCAAACTGATCGTAAAACAACCACTGAATCTGACAGAAACACTTGGTAGCTATGACGTACTCGTTATCGCTCATGGTGGTGGTATCTCTGGTCAAGCAGGCGCAATTCGCCACGGTATTTCCCGTGCGCTGTTGAAAGCAGATCCAGAATTCCGTCCAGCTTTGAAAAAAGCAGGATTCTTGACTCGTGACCCACGTATGAAAGAACGTAAAAAATACGGCCTCAAAGCCGCTCGTCGTGCACCACAGTTCTCGAAACGTTAATATTTCGAATACAGAAGAACCTTTTCCTTATGGAAAGGGTTCTTTTTTATTTAGATCATTTGCTGCACATTAACCACATGTGGATAAATGGATCTAGACTAGAATTTTATGGCTGCATCTGCCCTGCGATACATAAATAAGTGCATATACTATCTGGAATACGTAAGTTATCCACGATGTAACTAAAGTCGGTATAGTTATGCACAAATATAGTTTGCTATTTCAACACAGTTTATCCTTTAATGTTCACAACCTGTGACTAATTAAAAGATCAGGGAACTTTTGCAGAGCAATGTCTAGCTTACTACTGCCCATCTCCTCGGCTTCCGTAATTGCAGCGATGATGATGTGAGTATTTTTAACCATTGAGAATGGGCTAAAATAGGGCTCCAGTTACGTTAAGGGCTATCTGTATGTCGAATGCTTTAATTTCTCAGGGAGGGCCTCTGTGAGCGCTATAGGAGTGTTGAGAGGATTATTATCGATCTGGGTGCCATTTCTTTGTAATATTCCTTAATAGAAGCACGATTAGCATCAGAGCTCCCGATTTAGTAGTGGGATTCTTCGGATGTAAACCTTATAGTCAGAGCTGGTTTACCTTGAGCTGAGCACGACCACGTATGCTTCATCTTTGAATGCAAATGTAAATATGACGAACGAACCCTAATTATATTCCCTTGACCAAATCCAAGGATAATCATGGCTCTAAGGAAGGACGCTTTTATCCTCAGATATTTCTACCTGATCATAATAGCCATAGCTATCCAGGATTACGATGACAGCCGAGTAGTGGGTATATCTTTGTCTCGGGTGGAGTAGAGGAAGCATTTTCGCTAACCTAAAATACTTACGTTCAGGCATACCCTCTGTTATAACTAGTTACTTTTAGTTATTAAGCAATCTAAGGCAATTTTCAAACGTCTGGTATAAGAATATTTTATATATAGCCACTGAACTTGGTTGGATATGCAGGAGAGCGTTTAAGAATGCTGACAGAACAACGTTCCTGCTTCATACGGGATGATAAATGTTTACAGTATGACGATTTTGCTTGGATTGACAATGAATATGAAAGTTTTATACTGTACTTAATCTTATTAGTTTAGTCGGCATTGAAGTATCACTTATTTATGAATCTTCATATGGAGGCGCATTGATAATGAATTTATTGGAGAAAGAAGCGTTGATTAGAGTCAAGGCAAGTGAACTGGAAGAGGCCACGCCTGAAGAAATTATCCAATATGCTGTTCATACATTTCCCAACCTCACCTTTGCTTGTAGCTTCGGAGCAGAAGATGTAGTACTAGTAGATATGCTACAAAGAATTAGCCCTTCTACCGATATTTTTTACTTGGATACCGACTTTCATTTTCAAGAAACTTATGATACGCGTGATCAGATGAAAGCTAGATATAATTTGGATTTTGTTAGAGTCTCTCCCTTAATCACTCCAGAAGAGCAAGCTGCGGAGCATGGAGAGGAGCTGTGGAAATCAAATCCTAATGCATGCTGTGGTATACGCAAGGTTGAGCCGCTGACACGCATTCTTTCTCAATACGATGCATGGATTACCGGTATCCGTCGCGATCAGGCTCCTACACGTGCGAATGCAAAAAAGGTAGAGTATGATGAAAAGTTTGGTCTCGTTAAATTTAACCCCTTGGCAAGCTGGACTTCCGAGGATGTATGGAACTATATTCGCACTCATGATGTATTGTATAATCCATTGCATGACCGTAATTTTCCCAGTATTGGCTGTGAGCAATGCACACGTGAAGTCCTGCCAGGTGAAGATCCACGTGCTGGCCGTTGGTCAGGCAATGAGAAAACGGAGTGTGGGCTCCACCAATAAAAAATGGTATGTAGGTAGCTCTGAGACTTGTTTATGAATAGAAAGGAAGTGCATCATGACTGCAATTCTTCCGCATGGCGGAACGCTCGTTGATAGAAATATAACTGGACCGCAGCAAGAAGCACTGTTGCAGGTTGCAGGTGAATTGTTTCCTATCCCTGTAAACTCATGGACGATTTCTGATTTGGATTTAATTGGAGTAGGTGCCTTTTCTCCATTGACGGGATTTATGAATGAGTCAGATTATCGTTCAGTGGTAACGGATATGCGTCTTGCTGATGGTACAGTCTGGAGTATTCCCATTACTCTTGCAGTAGTAGAAACCATAGCCAGTGAACTGAAACTAGGTCAGCAGGTGGCTTTGGTGGGGGAAACAGATGGTATCATCTATGCTGTACTTGATATTGAAAGTATTTATCAGGTTGACCAGGCAGAGGAAGCCAGATGTGTATTCAAGACGGCTGACCCGGCCCATCCTGGCGTAAATAAATTGTTAGAACGACCTGCTACCTATGTAGGTGGAACGGTGCAAGTGCTGAATCGACCAGAACCCACACAATTTAGCGAATTTTATTACACACCAGCACAGACACGTAGCTATTTTGTTGAAAAGGGCTGGAAGACAGTGGTCGGTTTTCAAACACGAAATCCGGTACACCGAGCACATGAGTACATCCAAAAAAGCGCGATGGAAATTGTGGATGCTTTATTTCTAAATCCGCTCGTTGGAGAGACCAAGTCAGATGACGTTCCAGCAGATGTGCGTATGAAGAGCTATCTGGTGTTGCTGGACAACTATTATCCGGCTGATCGAGCCTTTCTGGGGGTCTTTCCTGCTGCCATGCGATACGCTGGTCCTAGGGAGGCCATTTTCCATGCTATTGTGCGGAAGAACTTCGGCTGCACTCATTTTATTGTCGGAAGAGATCATGCGGGTGTACGGGACTATTACGGTACCTATGAAGCGCAGGAAATTTTCAAGCACTTTACACCTGAAGAGCTGGGGATTACCCCGTTGTTTTTTGAACACAGCTTTTACTGCACCCAATGTGGAAATATGGCCTCAAGTAAAACATGCCCACATCCCAAGGAGCAGCATTTGACGCTCTCTGGCACCAAAGTGAGGGAATTGTTACGCTCCGGGGTTTGTCCGCCACCAGAATTTACACGACCGGAGGTTGCTCAAGTGCTGATTGAAGGTATGAAAGAATATGTTCATGCCTGAGTTGTACTAACTACACGCCTCGTCCCATATAGATTATTAGTATCTGTATAGGACGGAGGCGTTTTGTTATGCAAAAAAACAATCGTAAAAAAGAGGTCACACTGTGGATTCGCTATCGGACGCTGCAAAAAATGCTGTTAGGCTGTTGTCTCGCTGTTCTATTCATCATGCTGACATTGTATGAGATACCTGCTTCGAGAGCGTGGATTCATTGGAGTCTACCGCTTACTGGTAAGGTAATTGCTATAGATGCCGGACACGGAGGGCCTGATGGAGGAGCGGTTAGCAAAGAGGGGGTCATTGAAAAGGATATTAATTTGGCGATCGCTTTTTATTTGCGAGATTATTTGCAGCAAGCAGGGGCAGTTGTCGTCATGACACGTGAGGATGACCGCGATCTGGCGCAGCAAGAAACAAAAGGCTATTCCAGAAGAAAAACGGAGGATTTAAAGCAACGGGTACGTATGATTGAGGAGCAGCAAGCGGACCTCTTTTTAAGTATTCATATGAACAGTATCCCGTCGAGCCGTTGGAGTGGAGCCCAGACCTTTTTCGTACCTAATCATGCAGATAACGAGAATTTGGCATCCTTAATTCAGGAAGAAATCAAGCGCAACCTGGAAAATACGGACAGAGTGGCTAAGACCGTAAACACGGTCTATTTATTAAAGGCACTCAAAATGCCGGCAGCTCTTGTAGAAGTCGGATTTTTGTCCCATCCAGAGGAAGCCAGACGACTCAGTGACGAGAACTATCAGAGACAAGTGGCCGCATCTATATATAAAGGGATTTTGCGTTACAGTGCCGGGGAAAAGGCAACCTCATCAGCACCTGAAGCCAGATAGTGGTATACTGTAAGTGTTTACCACTACGTAAATCAATAAAGCAGAGGTGCTGATTATTCATGCAATCGAGAGAGCAAGTTATAGAGCTACTTCAGCAAGTGCGAGAGCCTCAAACGGGACGCCGTTTGGTTGACCTCCATTTTATTCGGGATGTGGTTGTTAAAGAGGATCGGGTATCATTGACTGCTATTACCCTGGATAGCCAAGAAGAGACTCGAACGGAACTGGATCGGGAAATCCGGCAGACGTTAGAAAAGGCGGGATTAAGTCACGTGCATATTCGTATTCGTGAGGCATCTGAGTCTGAAAAGTCAGCTATACAAAATGGAGAGGATACCGAGGAGGTAGCTGATCCGGTTTTGGCCAAAGGACATGCTGTCGGTATGGAAGAACATGAGCTGCTTAATCCAGCATCTGGCGTACGATTTATTGCCATTGCAAGCGGAAAAGGTGGTGTCGGAAAATCGACAGTAGCTGTGAATTTGGCGGCAGCTCTAGCCAGACAGGGTAAGCGAGTGGGTTTAATTGATGCTGATATCTATGGATTCAGTGTGCCGGATATGCTTGGGGTAGAGGACGTACCTTCTGTCGAAGATGGTATCATTCAGCCAGTGGAACGATTTGGTATCAAAATCATGTCCATGGGCTTCTTTGTGAGAGAAAACAATCCTGTTATTTGGAGAGGTCCCATGCTGGGGAGAATGCTTAGACAGTTTTTTAGTGATGTCGAATGGGGCAAGCTGGACTATATGATACTCGATTTACCACCAGGTACTGGTGATGTAGCGCTTGACGTACATCAAATGATTCCGCAGAGTGAAGAAATCATTGTCACTACTCCGCATGCGACGGCAGCTTTTGTAGCTGCACGTGCAGGGGCAATGGCCCTTCAAACGGATCATAAGGTCATAGGCGTCGTGGAGAATATGTCCTATTATGTGTCCTCCACTGGAGAAAAAGACTATGTTTTTGGACGGGGAGGCGGGGCTATGTTGGCAGAAACACTTCATACGAAACTTTTGGCACAAATTCCGCTGGGTATCCCAGATAATCATCCGTCAGAAGCCGATTTTTCTCCATCCGTATATAAATCGGAGTCGGCGACAGGAGCTATTTATAATAATATAGCCGCCCAAATTACCGGGTTGCACATGGAATCTGAATAATAAAAAAGGCTGGTTGTTGAACCAGCCTTTTTTTTACTGACCTCCTCCTTGACCTCCTTCACCACCACCTTGTTCTCCTTCACCACCATCACCATCTTGCTTTTGATCCCCGGATCCACCTTGCTCTCCGCCTTTTTTCTCAACCTTAGGTTGAAGTTCTTCTTGCACAACAGTTTTGAGTAAATTCATGACCTCAAGCCGAAAAATCGGATTCTGCATAGCATCATGCATGACTGTCATAGATTGTTTGCGATATTCCGGGGTTTTAGTTAAGTCCATATACATCTTGGTCAGTTCTGGCGATTTTAGCATCTCTTCAATTGATTTTTGGTAAGAAGGGTCTTTTATAAGCTGCATATGAAGCTGTTTGCTTTGACTGTTGATGGCTTTGGCAAATTCTCCGGCAAAACGCGGATCAGTCATAATTTTTTCGATTTCTTTTTTATATTCAGGTGAGATCAAAGTATCTTTTACTGCAATTTTCATCTGTTCAGCGGATTGTGTGGACATAAGCATTTTCATTCCCATGCTGCCTCCAGATCCACCTCCTCCACCACTTTGACCGGATTGTCCCTCTTTTTCCCCGGTTAAGGCTTCTTCTACGGCTTTTTTTCCATCATCACTTTTCAGGATATCAACCACCATCGTTTTCATCTCTTTATAACTGTTCTGGGGAGGTGCAGAACCCTGATCCGAGCCGCAGCCGCTCAGTGCAACGCCCAGTACGCATACCATGCTAACAAATCGCAAACGAGTCCAATTCATGGCCGTATTCCTCCTTTATCATGAATGTGGATAGTATGCGGATGATTGGGGAGAAATATGTCGAGTTGCTTTTGGTTTTTAGCTGAGAACGATGTAAAATAACTCCTTAAAGACCCAGAGCTTGATCGCGAACCTCTTTACCTTTTACTGTACCTTGTTGAAGCAGTTCGGATACAGTCACAAATTCATAGCCTTGTGCCCGCAACTTGTCGATAATGATGGGCAACGCTTCATGAGTTTGTTTACAAGAATCACTGGCATGAAGAAGGACGATATCACCGGGATGTGCTTTATTTACAACACGGTCGATTATGACCTGCGTACCAGGGTTTTTCCAGTCCAGGGAGTCAGTATCCCATTGAATGGTTTTGTAGCCTAAAGTGCTGGCAACTTGAAGTACCCTTTTGTCAAAGTCACCATTAGGCATACGGATTAACTTCGGGGATTGTCCAGTCAGCTCGGTTAATGTGGTATGAGCCGTTGAAATCTGCTTACGAATCTCTTCATCGCTTAAGCTGCTATAGTTTTCGTGTTTATGGCCATGACTGCCAATCTCAAATCCGCTTTCTTTAATTTGATTCACGAGTTCTGGGTGTGTTTTGCTCCAAGGGGCAGAAAGAAAAAAGGTGGACTTGGTCACTTTTTTATCTTCGAGAACTTTTAAAATGGGAGCAGTACGCTTATCACCCCAGCTAATGTCGAATGTGAGAGCGATCAGCTTTTTATCCGTAGGCACACTGTAAACGGCAGTTGGCGCTTCCTCGGAAAAAACCGTAACATTATCGGTTTCTACATAAATGACCCCGGCAGTAAAGACGGCCGCTGCCATTACGATCAAGAATCGTTTAATTTTTTTGCCGTTCAATACATAGAAAAAAGAATTCATGGTTAATGCCCCTTTCATCCTAGAAGTGCTTGTTTACTTAAAGCTATGCCAGGGGTTGTCAATTATTCCATTGGACTAGTAGGAGGAATCAACAAATGGGACTAAGAGCATTTTTTTATGATTTACGCACGACAAGACGGCTAATTTTGATCGCTGCACTTTTTTTCTGCGCAAGTATTGTAGTGGGATGGCTAAGTACAGGTGTTATTCAGTCTATGTTGGCACGACAAATGGAGGGACTGGGGGGAGTGGCACAACGATTGCAGAACTCTGAGCATCCACAATGGAGTTTTTTTGTGTTTATCTTTTTCAACAATGCAATCAAATGCGTGCTAGTAATATATACCGGAGCTCTTTTTGGAATCGTACCGTTTATATTTTTGATTGTGAACGGAATGGTTTTAGGTTTTGTAGTACACCTGCAGACAGATATGGGAAGAAGTATGTATGAAATTGTCGTAAAAGGATTATTGCCTCATGGTGTAATTGAATTGCCTGTTTTGATTATCGCCTGTGCCTTCGGTTTGAAGTTTGGGGTCAATATAATATCTACCCTAGGTACAAGCATAGGACTAAAACGCAAAGGTACTGGCCCATCGTGGGAGGTTTTTTTGAAACAAACGTTGACCGTGTCAATATGGTCTGTCATCTTTCTATTTATAGCAGCTGCGATTGAGAGCGGCATAACTTATCGTTTATTGTCGCATTAAAATAATATGGCCAATTATTTATATATTTCCCGAAAATTGAACATAACAAAGGGGAGAGCGTAAAGAAAAGCATTAAAGATTACTTGGAGTAAGTTTGAAACCTTAGCAGTTGAGTTTAAAAACAGGTAAAGTTTGGAACAATTAATTGAGCAAATATAAGTACTATATAATCTGCTGATAAGGGAGTATGGTCATATGTTGGGAATGCTGTTTAACGAAAAAGAATGCAAGGAACTTGACTACGTTCTTCGTAAGGAACTAGATGAAATGCTGCTTGATATGAGTGATACCCGATTGGACCAGGATATCCGTTATGCTATAGCACTTCGATATAAAACAGTTTTCCGCATGTATGCCCGTTTTGCACCCGCCAAGGAACTATCCAAATATGCACGCAGAGGCCGTGTCCCGCAAACCAAACAATAAAAAGATAAAGAAGAACTATATCAAACCGAGATATCAGGAAGTAAATATACTTTCTGATATCAAAAAAAGTATTGACTCTATTCAATATTTATGTTAAATTAACTTTCGTTCCTTTTTGAAGGATTTGCTCGAAAAAAGAATTAAAAAAAACTCTTGCAAAATTCAAAAAGAGATGATATATTATAAAAGTCGCCGCTGAGATGCGGTGATGAAGCAAAGTAAGATATAATGAAGGCTTGATCTTTGAAAACTGAACAACGAGTGAGTGAACCGATTTTGTTCGCAAAATCAAATAAAGAGATATTTTATCTCGTCAGTTTCAAAATGAGCTAATCGCTCTTTCTATAACCAACTTCGGTTGGTCTTTAATGGAGAGTTTGATCCTGGCTCAGGACGAACGCTGGCGGCGTGCCTAATACATGCAAGTCGAGCGGGGTTGTTTAGAAGCTTGCTTCTAAACAACCTAGCGGCGGACGGGTGAGTAACACGTAGGCAACCTGCCCACAAGACAGGGATAACTACCGGAAACGGTAGCTAATACCCGATACATCCTTTTCCTGCATGGGAGAAGGAGGAAAGGCGGAGCAATCTGTCACTTGTGGATGGGCCTGCGGCGCATTAGCTAGTTGGTGGGGTAAAGGCCTACCAAGGCGACGATGCGTAGCCGACCTGAGAGGGTGATCGGCCACACTGGGACTGAGACACGGCCCAGACTCCTACGGGAGGCAGCAGTAGGGAATCTTCCGCAATGGGCGAAAGCCTGACGGAGCAACGCCGCGTGAGTGATGAAGGTTTTCGGATCGTAAAGCTCTGTTGCCAGGGAAGAACGCTTGAGAGAGTAACTGCTCTTGAGGTGACGGTACCTGAGAAGAAAGCCCCGGCTAACTACGTGCCAGCAGCCGCGGTAATACGTAGGGGGCAAGCGTTGTCCGGAATTATTGGGCGTAAAGCGCGCGCAGGCGGCTCTTTAAGTCTGGTGTTTAATCCCGAGGCTCAACTTCGGGTCGCACTGGAAACTGGAGAGCTTGAGTGCAGAAGAGGAGAGTGGAATTCCACGTGTAGCGGTGAAATGCGTAGAGATGTGGAGGAACACCAGTGGCGAAGGCGACTCTCTGGGCTGTAACTGACGCTGAGGCGCGAAAGCGTGGGGAGCAAACAGGATTAGATACCCTGGTAGTCCACGCCGTAAACGATGAATGCTAGGTGTTAGGGGTTTCGATACCCTTGGTGCCGAAGTTAACACATTAAGCATTCCGCCTGGGGAGTACGGTCGCAAGACTGAAACTCAAAGGAATTGACGGGGACCCGCACAAGCAGTGGAGTATGTGGTTTAATTCGAAGCAACGCGAAGAACCTTACCAGGTCTTGACATCCCTCTGACCGGTCTAGAGATAGGCCTTTCCTTCGGGACAGAGGAGACAGGTGGTGCATGGTTGTCGTCAGCTCGTGTCGTGAGATGTTGGGTTAAGTCCCGCAACGAGCGCAACCCTTATGCTTAGTTGCCAGCAGGTCAAGCTGGGCACTCTAAGCAGACTGCCGGTGACAAACCGGAGGAAGGTGGGGATGACGTCAAATCATCATGCCCCTTATGACCTGGGCTACACACGTACTACAATGGCCGGTACAACGGGAAGCGAAGGAGCGATCTGGAGCCAATCCTAGAAAAGCCGGTCTCAGTTCGGATTGTAGGCTGCAACTCGCCTACATGAAGTCGGAATTGCTAGTAATCGCGGATCAGCATGCCGCGGTGAATACGTTCCCGGGTCTTGTACACACCGCCCGTCACACCACGAGAGTTTACAACACCCGAAGTCGGTGAGGTAACCGCAAGGGGCCAGCCGCCGAAGGTGGGGTAGATGATTGGGGTGAAGTCGTAACAAGGTAGCCGTATCGGAAGGTGCGGCTGGATCACCTCCTTTCTATGGAGAATCGTTTCCTGCAATGGAAACATTCAAATATGAAGCGTAGCTTCAAAACTCAGGTTTAGGCCTGTTACTCACTCGTTGCTCAGTTTTGAGAGCTCAAACTCTCAAGCGTTTGGTGGCGATAGCGGAGGGGTTCCACACGTACCCATCCCGAACACGACCGTTAAGCCCTCCAGCGCCGATGGTACTTGGACCGCAGGGTCCTGGGAGAGTAGGACGCCGCCAAGCGCAACCACTAAAGAATAATTTTTTTTGGTGGTTTATTATGGGCCCTTAGCTCAGCTGGTTAGAGCGCACCCCTGATAAGGGTGAGGTCGGTGGTTCGAGTCCACTAGGGCCCACCATAAATTTTATATTTTCTTTTGGGGCCATAGCTCAGCTGGGAGAGCGCCTGCCTTGCACGCAGGAGGTCAGCGGTTCGATCCCGCTTGGCTCCACCAATAGTTTTATCATTGCACCTTGAAAACTGGATACCGAAACGAAATTGCGTTTTAGAATATTCCTTTAAGCTGATCTTGTGTAAACAAGTGAAATAAAGGTAGCAGATAAGGAGAGATATTTTGCCTTTGGCAAAAATCACTCTTTATTAAACATTGACATTTTCTTTCGTGAAAGAGAAGTCTAGGTTAAGCTACAAAGAGCACACGGAGGATGCCTAGGCGCCAGGAGCCGACGAAGGACGTGGCGAACAACGATAAGGCCTCGGGGAGCTGTAAGCAAGCTTTGATCCGGGGATGTCCGAATGGGGAAACCCGGCTGTCTTCATCGACAGTCACTACTCATTGAATTCATAGGTGAGTGAGAGGCAGACCAGGGGAACTGAAACATCTAAGTACCCTGAGGAAGAGAAAACAATAGTGATTCCGTCAGTAGCGGCGAGCGAACGCGGATTAGCCCAAACCAAGGAGCTTGCTCCTTGGGGTTGTGGGACGTCTCACATGGAGTTACAAAGGAACCGGTTAGATGAAGAGGTCTGGAAAGGCCCGCCAGAGAAGGTAAAAGCCCTGTAGTTCAAAATCCGTTCCCTCCGAGACGGATCCCGAGTAGTGCGGGGCACGTGAAACCCCGTATGAATCCGGCAGGACCATCTGCCAAGGCTAAATACTCCCTGGCGACCGATAGTGAAGCAGTACCGTGAGGGAAAGGTGAAAAGCACCCCGGAAGGGGAGTGAAATAGATCCTGAAACCGTGTGCTTACAAGAAGTCAGAGCCCGATCTATGGGTGATGGCGTGCCTTTTGTAGAATGAACCGGCGAGTTACGTTCCCGTGCAAGGTTAAGGTGAAGAGCTGAAGCCGCAGCGAAAGCGAGTCTGAATAGGGCGCATGAGTACGTGGACGTAGACCCGAAACCGGGTGATCTACCCCTGTCCAGGGTGAAGGTGCGGTAACACGCACTGGAGGCCCGAACCCACGCATGTTGAAAAATGCGGGGATGAGGTGGGGGTAGCGGAGAAATTCCAATCGAACCCGGAGATAGCTGGTTCTCCCCGAAATAGCTTTAGGGCTAGCCTCGGAAAAAAGAATCGTGGAGGTAGAGCACTGATTGGGTGCGGGGCCCGCAAGGGTTACCAAGCTCAGTCAAACTCCGAATGCCATAGATTTAGTTCCGGGAGTCAGACAGTGAGTGCTAAGATCCATTGTCGAAAGGGAAACAGCCCAGACCATCAGCTAAGGTCCCCAAGTGTGTGTTAAGTGGGAAAGGATGTGGAGTTGCACAGACAACCAGGATGTTGGCTTAGAAGCAGCCACCATTGAAAGAGTGCGTAATAGCTCACTGGTCGAGTGACTCTGCGCCGAAAATGTAACGGGGCTAAACACACCACCGAAGCTATGGCTTGATGCGTTGCATCAGGGGTAGGGGAGCGTTGAATGCGGGTTGAAGGTGTACCGGAAGGAGCGCTGGACTGCATTCAAGTGAGAATGCCGGTATGAGTAACGAAAAGATCTGTGAGAATCAGATCCGCCGAAAGCCTAAGGGTTCCTGAGGAAGGTTCGTCCGCTCAGGGTAAGTCGGGACCTAAGGCGAGGCCGATAGGCGTAGTCGAAGGACAACAGGTGGAAATTCCTGTACCACCGTAATCCGCTATGAGCGATGGGGTGACGCAGTAGGGTAGTGACGCGGACTGATGGATGTCCGTCTAAGCAGTGAGGCTGATGTGTAGGCAAATCCGCACATCGTAAGGCTGGGCTGTGATGGGGAGCGAAAATTACAGTAGCGAAGGTCATGATCTCAGACTGCCAAGAAAAGCCTCTAGCCAGGAGAAGGTGCCCGTACCGCAAACCGACACAGGTAGGCGAGAAGAGAATTCTAAGGCGCGCGGAAGAACTCTCGTTAAGGAACTCGGCAAAATGACCCCGTAACTTCGGGAGAAGGGGTGCCTCGGTAGGGTGAATAGCCCGAGGGGGCCGCAGTGAAAAGGCCCAAGCGACTGTTTAGCAAAAACACAGGTCTGTGCGAAGCCGCAAGGCGAAGTATACGGGCTGACGCCTGCCCGGTGCTGGAAGGTTAAGGGGAGTGGTAAGCCTTCGGGCGAAGCTATGAACCGAAGCCCCAGTAAACGGCGGCCGTAACTATAACGGTCCTAAGGTAGCGAAATTCCTTGTCAGGTAAATTCTGACCCGCACGAATGGCGTAACGACTTGGGCGCTGTCTCAACGAGAGATCCGGTGAAATTTTAATACCTGTGAAGATGCAGGTTACCCGCGACAAGACGGAAAGACCCCATGGAGCTTTACTGCAGCTTGATATTGAATTTGGGTACGATCTGTACAGGATAGGTGGGAGCCGTAGAACTTTGAGCGCCAGCTTGAAGGGAGGCATCCTTGGGATACCACCCTGATCGTATCTAGGTTCTAACTTGGTACCGTAATCCGGTACGAGGACAGTGTCAGGTGGGCAGTTTGACTGGGGCGGTCGCCTCCTAAAGAGTAACGGAGGCGCCCCAAGGTTCCCTCAGAATGGTTGGAAATCATTCGAAGAGTGCAAAGGCAGAAGGGAGCTTGACTGCGAGACCTACAAGTCGAGCAGGGACGAAAGTCGGGCTTAGTGATCCGGTGGTACCGCATGGAAGGGCCATCGCTCAACGGATAAAAGCTACCCTGGGGATAACAGGCTTATCTCCCCCAAGAGTCCACATCGACGGGGAGGTTTGGCACCTCGATGTCGGCTCATCGCATCCTGGGGCTGAAGTAGGTCCCAAGGGTTGGGCTGTTCGCCCATTAAAGCGGTACGCGAGCTGGGTTCAGAACGTCGTGAGACAGTTCGGTCCCTATCTGTCGTGGGCGTAGGAAATTTGAGAGGAGCTGTCCTTAGTACGAGAGGACCGGGATGGACGTACCGCTGGTGTACCAGTTGTTCCGCCAGGAGCACCGCTGGGTAGCTATGTACGGAAGGGATAAGCGCTGAAAGCATCTAAGCGTGAAGCCCCCTCAAGATGAGATTTCCCAGTATGTAAGACCCCTTGAAGACGACGAGGTAGATAGGTTGGGGGTGGAAGTGCAGTAATGCATGGAGCTGACCAATACTAATCGGTCGAGGGCTTATCCTAAAGATAAGACGCAATGAGTTTCGGATCCAGTTTTCAGGGTGTAACCTTGAAGGTATGTAGAAGTACATACGACAAGCGTATGGCGATTCATTCACACGATCCGTGATGAACCGAATAACCTTACGGAAGAATTTGCGAGGCAAATTCATGTTTGGTGGCGATAGCGGAGGGGTTCCACACGTACCCATCCCGAACACGACCGTTAAGCCCTCCAGCGCCGATGGTACTTGGACCGCAGGGTCCTGGGAGAGTAGGACGCCGCCAAGCGAGTTTTATAATTATTATTCCCTGATAGCTCAGTTGGTAGAGCACTCGACTGTTAATCGAGTTGTCACAGGTTCGAGTCCTGTTCGGGGAGCCATTTGCTCTCATAGCTCAGTAGGTAGAGTGCATCCATGGTAAGGATGAGGTCACCGGTTCGATCCCGGTTGAGAGCTTGTTACAGGATGGCCCGTTGGTCAAGGGGTTAAGACACCTCCCTTTCACGGAGGTAACAGGGGTTCGAATCCCCTACGGGTCATAGGATAGTATGGAGGCTTAGCTCAGCTGGGAGAGCATCTGCCTTACAAGCAGAGGGTCGGGGGTTCGATCCCCTCAGCCTCCACCATATTTTGTTCTCTTACATGGATGAAATATGGGGGAATTGTGAATCATATGCATATTGGGGATTAGCCAAGCGGTAAGGCAACGGACTTTGACTCCGTCATGCATAGGTTCAAATCCTATATCCCCAGCCATTAAGAGCCATTAGCTCAGTTGGTAGAGCACCTGACTTTTAATCAGGGTGTCGAAGGTTCGAGTCCTTCATGGCTCACCATTATCATTGTATGCGCGTGTGGCGGAATTGGCAGACGCACTAGACTTAGGATCTAGCGTCTTTGACGTGGGGGTTCAAGTCCCTCCACGCGCATCTTGTTTTTGCGGACGTGGCTCAGCGGTAGAGCATCGCCTTGCCAAGGCGAGGGTCGCGGGTTCGATTCCCGTCGTCCGCTCCATATTTGCGCCCTTAGCTCAGCTGGATAGAGCGTTTGACTACGAATCAAAAGGCCGGGAGTTCGAATCTCTCAGGGCGCGCCATATTTTTAAAAAAATATAATATCGGGATGTAGCTCAGCTTGGTAGAGCACCTGGTTTGGGACCAGGGGGTCGCATGTTCAAATCGTGTCATCCCGATACTGATTTGCGGGTGTAGTTCAATGGTAGAACTTCAGCCTTCCAAGCTGATAGCGTGGGTTCGATTCCCATCACCCGCTTACCGATTACCTAGAAGCCGAAAGGCTTCTTTTTATTTTGTCCACAATATATTAACTTCTATGTATATAGATCATTAAATGATGTCTCTTGCCATGCACGGTTGGGGATGACTTGTGCATATCCTACATAGGCATTTATCACCTAGACCCGGATTTCCCCTCTTACGGCCCCCTTTTTCCTGTAGTAAGGCTAAATTCGTGATCAAATCCATTGAAAATAGGAATCCTATAATTATTATGTTACGAAATTCATGGGGATAACTTTATACCTGCTCCTTTTGTTCTACACACTCTTCTTTATTTATGTGGGTAACACGTAGGGATTAATGAGTAAACAGATTTAGAATACTGAGATTATGGCTTATTTGTGTATATCTTTGTGGATAGAGCGCAATGAATTTCACTTTGTCAACAAATAATAAACATATACACATCATGACACAAGAATTTGTACCTTTGGAAACACGCTTTTTAAAAGAGACTGTGCATAATGTTTCGCACATTTTTAGCGCTTAAAATCAGTTTTATTTATTAATTTCATTTTTATGTATAAGTGACCAATATATTCTCCAAAAAAGTATTTCAAAAGCATGATTTTTTCCTGTAAATTTTGCAGCTTTTCATACGTTTTTATTGTATGATGTTAAGAAAGTGTCAAATTTCGTGTGTATACGTACCTTTGCTACAACTGAATATGGTGTGGAACAGATCAGATGGGGGGAAAAGCATGACTGAGCTTACGTTAACCGCTAACAAAAACCAATCCAACAATCTGCTGCGGCGGGACGTTCGTTTTCTAGGAAATATTCTTGGTGAGGTTTTGGTTCATCAAGGTGGCAACGAACTTTTGGATATCGTGGAGAAAATACGTGAGGCAAGTAAATCGTTACGTGCCGGGTATCAGCCGGAGTTATACGAGAATTTTAAACAAATGGTCAGTGGACTGGATACGGATATTCGTCACCAGGTTATTCGCGCGTTTGCGATTTACTTTCAGTTGGTGAATATCGCTGAGCAAAACCATCGTATTCGTCGTAAGCGGGATTATGAGCATTCCGCTGGTGAAGAGGTTCAACCCGGTTCTATCGAAAGTTCCGTTCAGGAGCTTAAACAAGGAGGCTTCTCCGCTGAGGACGTTAGCAACATGCTGAATGAACTCTCCTTGGAGCTGGTCATGACTGCACATCCTACAGAAGCAACACGACGAGTAATTCTGGATATCCACAAACGTATTTCTGAAGACGTCATGCTGCTGGATAATCCGATGCTTACCTTGCGTGAGCGAGAACAGGTACGGGAAAATCTGCTTAATGAAGTAATTACACTGTGGCAGACGGATGAACTGCGTGATCGAAAGCCAACTGTATTAGATGAAGTAAGAAATGGAATGTATTATTTTCATGAGACCTTGTTTCATGTATTGCCAGATGTATACCAAGAATTGGAGCGATGTTTGGATAAATATTATCCTGAGCAAAAATGGCACATTCCAACTTATTTGAGATTTGGTTCTTGGATCGGTGGAGACCGGGACGGGAATCCATCTGTTACAGCTCATGTGACTTGGGAAACGTTGTGTATGCAACGCAAGCTGGCTTTGAGAGAGTATCAGCACACGCTGAAGGAACTCATGGGTTACTTGAGCTTTAGTACCAGCATTGTGCGAGTTTCTGATGATTTGTTGGCTTCTATTGAAGAAGATCGCGCCCATATCACACTTAAAAAAATGGAAGTATGGCATAACGAAAAAGAGCCTTATCGCATCAAACTAGCATATATGATTGCTAAGGTGAATAACGTTTTGGATGAGAGCAAACAGGGTACTAAGGAACGCTATAGCTCCGCAGAAGAGCTTATTGCAGATCTGAATGTGATTGCCAGCAGCCTGCGTCATCATTTTGCTGATTATGTGGCAGACACGTATATTCAAAAGATGATTCGTCAGGTAGAGCTATTCGGCTTTCATACAGCTACGCTGGATGTACGTCAGCACAGTCAGGAGCATGAAAATGCGATGACTGAAATTCTTTCTAAAATGAATATTGTGTCAGATTACAGTAAGCTGTCAGAGGAAGAAAAAATAGATCTGCTGGAACAGCTGCTAAATGAACCCCGTCCGATTACTTCGCCATATTTGAAATATAGCGATAGCACACAGGAATGTCTTGATGTATATCGTACGATTTATTTGGCTCAGGAGGAATTTGGCAAGCAATCCATTACAAGCTACTTGATCAGTATGACTCAGGGTGCCAGTGATTTGCTTGAGGTTATGGTATTAGCCAAAGAGGTAGGCCTTTTCCGCATTGAGAAGGATGGCACTGTCATTAGTACGCTGCAATCCGTTCCTTTGTTTGAAACGATAGATGATTTGCATGCTGCACCTGATATTATGAGAAGATTGATGAACCTGCCTGTATATCGACAATCTGTAGCCGCGATGGATGAGCTTCAGGAGATCATGCTCGGCTACTCGGATAGTAATAAGGATGGCGGTGTGGTTACAGCGAACTGGGAACTTCGGGTCGCTATGAATAGCATTACGGAAGTAGTGAACGAGTATGGCGCAAAAGTGAAGTTTTTCCACGGACGTGGAGGAGCGCTGGGGCGCGGAGGAATGCCACTTAACCGCAGTATTCTGGCTCAGCCTCCTCATACCATTGGTGGAGGAATTAAGATTACGGAGCAAGGCGAAGTGCTATCATCCCGCTACTCGCTCAAGGGGATTGCATATCGGAGCTTGGAACAGGCGACATCGGCGTTAATTACGGCTGCTGCGTATCATCGCTCAGGAAAGAAAGAAGTGTTCGAGGAAAGCTGGGAGGAGATTATTGCCCGTATTTCCGAAGTATCACTGGAGAAGTATCAGGATTTGATTTTCCAAGATCCAGATTTCTTCACTTTCTTCAAAGAATCTACACCGTTGCCTGAGGTAGGCGAGCTGAATATTGGATCTCGTCCTTCCAAGCGTAAGAACAGTGAACGTTTTGAGGATTTGCGCGCTATTCCATGGGTCTTTGCGTGGACACAAAGTCGTTACTTGCTACCTGCTTGGTATGCGGCAGGAACAGGTTTGCAAAGCTACTATCAAAACAATGAAGATAACCTTAAAGTGCTACAAACGATGTTTAGAGACTCTGCCTTCTTCCGGTCGCTTATTGATACACTCCAAATGGCAATCGCTAAAGCGGATTTGCTGATTGCAGAGGAGTATGCTGGGATGTCGGATAACGAAGAAGCACGGCAACGTATATTCGGGCAGATTTCTGCAGAGTTCAAGCTGACATCTGAATTGATTTTGAAAATAACCGGACAATCTGAGATTTTGGACGATGTACCTGTTATTCAGGAATCTATCCGGTTGCGTAATCCTTATGTCGATCCGTTAAGTTATTTGCAGGTTCAATTGCTGAGTGAGCTACGCGAGCTGCGTAATCAGAACGGTGATGACGCTGAAATGCTGCGTGAGGTACTATTGACGATTAACGGAATTGCCGCAGGCTTGAGAAACACAGGCTGATATAGTTTGGCCGTATGATACAGGCAATCGGGTACTCATGGAGTGCCCGATTGTGCTGTGTTTATAGTAATGAAGCGCGAGTTTGTTACTTGTGTCCACACTTCAGTTGATTTCTGGATAAAATTAAACTACGATGAATAATCATAAACATGTAATAAGTAACCCATCAGCAAGTCTGGGGGAGTATAGAGTGGATAATATGGAAAGCCGCTTGGTTAGGCTGGTGCAGAAAGGTGATCAGCGAGCTTTTGCGGAGTTAGTCGAGTTATATAAAGATCGGATTTTTCATCTTTCCTACCGGATGCTAGGTAATCGTCATGAGGCGGAGGATTTGGTGCAGGAAACTTTTTTGCGTGTGTATCGTAACCTGGAAAAGTATGACCATGGACAGAAGTTCTCAACCTGGATTTATCGGATTGCTACAAATCTGTGCATTGATCGTCTGCGAAGGAGAAAACCTACATACTCACTTGATGCTGAAATGAATGATCAAGAAGGTGTTGATGGGTACGCCATGCTTGCTAGTGAAGAGCTTACCCCTGAAGGGAGTACGCTGTTGTCGGAAACGCAAGCTTTAATTCATGACGCCATTGACAGCCTTCCGGATAAATACAAGACGATTATGGTTCTACGATACTTGCAGGAGCTTTCCTTACAGGAAATTAGCGATGTGCTCAATCTCCCAGTTACCACAATTAAGACAAGAGTACACAGGGGACGGGATTTTCTACGCAAAAAACTGGAGCACAAGCTATAAATGCTGTGCATACATTCTAGGAAAAGAGCCTGCGTAGATGTTTTTATGAAACATAATGTTCGTTGTAACGTATGTAAGATGAGCAAAGTTTCTAAGCCGGAGCATGTTATGTTGAGAAACACGGAAGAATATTAGAAAGGATTGGCTCATATGGATTGCAAACAAGCCGTCTCTTTTATGCATGACTATCTAGATGGCGACCTGTCTGAGCAGGACAAACATGAGTTGGAACAACACTTGTTAGTCTGCCCGGAATGCCGCATGCGTTTTAAAGAGCTGGAGCGGACGGATGCGATGCTTTACGGTACACGCTATCATCAAGTGCCGTGTGTATCGGATGAGCTGACATTTCGCATTATGAATGCTTTGCCGCCGCATAAACGACAGCCTGCGGTGCCTATGCTAGCTTGGGTGAAGAGGCATCCCGCTGTAACAGCCGCCGCCTTCTTCCTTATTGTGATATGCTCAAGTATGGCCAGCTTTTCTAGCACGGACCATCAATTAGTAGTCAAAGGAAGCAATCTAGATCAAGTTGTTATTCAGGGCGATACTGTAATTGTACCTGAAGGGAAATCCATTGCCGGAGATTTAACAGTACAGAATGGTGAGGCACGTGTATACGGTGATGTAGAAGGAAATCTTACTGTGATTGACGGCTCGTACTATCAAGCTTCAACCGCCCATATTGCAGGACAGGTTAAAAGTATCGATCAAACCTTGGACTGGATTTGGTACAAGGTTACCGATTTGTTCGGGGGACCGTCTTCTCCATAAAAGAAGCTTGAAATGGCAAGAACGATATCGAGCGCCTTTTTCCGCTGGAAAAGGCGTTTTTTTGTATCTAGGTCTGGCGAATTGTACTGTATTTTACTGATTTTGGCGATTCTTTTGTCGCACAGCTTGCAACGCGAGCCTGATCGTTATAACCTAGATAGAGAGAGCATACTGTGTACATATTACACCCACTCACTACAGAAAATTGCGGGGGCATGCGCATGTTGGATTATTTTGCGGACCTGACTTGGAAAGAGTCCATTAAAGATATTATCGACATTTTAATCGTAACCTATATTATGTATCAGCTTATTTTACTTGTTCGCGGAACGCGAGCAGTTCAATTGTTAAAAGGGATTCTGTTCCTGGTTGTTATTTGGGCGGTTAGTACCTGGTTTGATTTGTACACGCTCAAGTGGTTGATGAATCAGATGTTCACCTTTGGTGTAGTGGCTATTTTTATTATTTTTCAGCCTGAGTTACGTCGTGCTCTAGAGCAGTTGGGGCGTGGTAAACTATTTGGGCGTTCGTCAGTAGATGATGAAGAGATCAATAAGTTAATTGGAGAAATGATTAAGGCGCTGAATTATTTATCACGTAGAAAAATAGGAGCATTGGTCGTATTTGAGCGCGAGACAGGACTGAACGAATATACGGAGTCTGGTATCAAGACACAGGCCGTAGTTAGTTCTGAACTGCTAATTAACATCTTTATTCCCAATACGCCTTTGCATGATGGTGCAGTGATTATACAAAATAAACAGATTGCCTCTGCGGCCTGCTATTTGCCATTATCGGAAAATCCCTTCATTAGCAAGGAGTTGGGAACCCGTCATCGGGCTGCAATTGGGGTGAGTGAGGTAACGGATGCCGTAACTGTCGTGGTATCGGAGGAAACAGGGCAAATTTCGTTGGCTATCAATGGTCAGGTCGTGCGTGACATTAAGGAAGAATCCCTAATCTCCAAGCTGTATGAGGAGTTGCGGCCAACACCGTCTTTGAAGGAAAAACGCGGCTCATTCTGGAATCGGAGGGGAGGCCGTGGAAATTCATGATGGACAAATGGATTAACAATAATACGATTTCCAAGATATTGGCGCTTGCGGTTGCTATAATGCTGTGGGGAATGGTTCATCTGGATACAGGTACTCCTTCGTCTACATTGACCGTTTCCTACAATAATAAAATAATTGATAATGTGGCCATTCAGGCCAGTGGTCTGGATGATTCAAAATATGTGCTGTCTACGATGGACACTGATCATGTAAAGATGGAGGTCAGAGGACAGCGCTCTGTCCTGACTACTTTTTTCGCGGATAATTATCAGGCAAAATTAAACTTAAGCGGCTTAGGAGCAGGCACTAAAACATTGTCACTTGAACCGGATTTACCGGATGGGGTGGAATTGGTATCCATGACTCCTAACCGTGTTACAGTAACAATTGAGGAAAAACAAACGAAATCATTTAATGTATCTATAGTACCTAAGGGTAGTCCAGATGCGGGGCTACAGCTCGGTAAGCCTGTGATTGCTCCTCAAACAGTAAAGGTTACTTTACCCAAAAGCCAGCTGAATACCGTTACTGCGGTGCAAGGGGCTGTTAACACGGATGGCATCTCAGAAAAGTTTGAACAGAAACGGGTAAAGCTGAAGGCCTATAACAAAAAGGGGCAGGAACTCACAGGTGCGGTCATTGAGCCATCCACTGTGTCAGTTGAAATCCCGGTCACTCAGCAGGCGAAGTCTGTGCCTGTCAAAATAGTCTATTCCGGAGAGCTGCCAGACGGATTGGCGCTTTCTAAAGTAAACGCAAATGTGAAGGAAGCAGCGGTATATGCATCACAGGATGTATTAAGCAGCCTGAGCTCTTATGTCACGGCTACACTCGATCTGAGTCAATTTACAGAAGCGGGAACCCGTACAGTTCAAGCTAATTTGGCAGCTCCCTCAGGTTCTGATAAAATCGAGCCAGGGTTAATACAAATTCAGGTGACCGTCGTTCCTTCCAATGAAGTAACAGATACGGAACGGACGCTGTCAGGCATCCCAATCGTTTTACAAGGTGCAGGAGATGGAGCTAACGCAACTATTATAGCACCGGCAGGCAAGACGATGGATGTTACTGTGAAGGGCCCGCAGGATTTGGTAAACAATTTAACCAATGATGACGTTAGTTTGGTGGCAAATGTAAGTGGCCTCGCGGCTGGTCAACACGAGGTTACCCTAAAAGTAGGCTTGCCTAAATACATTACGCAAGCCGGGAATGCCGGCCAACTAAAGGCAACGGTAAACATTGAGAGCCCTTCTACGCCTGCTGTAACGAATCCGAATAGTGAGAATGAATCAAACCCCTCTGGTAGTGGTGATAAGGGGCAGGAGAGGCCACAGGAGGGGCAAGGCAATCAAGGTGGCAACTCTGACGCAAATACCGGGGACAACGCAGCTGCGGAGGATAAAACAAGTCCTCATAACGGCGCAGAATCTTCTGCGAATGGAACCTCGGAGAACGGTCAGCCATAACATGTTTTATCTGTAGTAAATGATCAAGATTATTAGACAAAAAAAGGGAGTCATTTTACATGGGGAAATATTTTGGTACAGATGGTGTACGAGGCGTTGCTAATCAGGAACTAACAGCCGAACTGGCATATAGCATTGGCCGCTGCGGCGGATATGTTTTAGCAGGTAATGTAGAGAAACCGACAGTTGTTATTGGTATGGATACACGGATATCTGGACTGATGTTGGAATCGGCACTGGTAGCCGGCTTGTTGTCTATTGGGGCTAATGTGGTTCGCCTAGGTATTGTTTCGACGCCTGGGGTGGCATATCTCACACGGCAATTGAAAGCGGACGCTGGTGTCATGATCTCAGCATCTCACAATCCTGTTGAGGACAACGGGATTAAGTTTTTTGGCGGCGATGGGTTTAAATTAACCGATGAAACGGAATTGAAAATTGAAGAGCTCATGGATGCGAAAGAAGACCAATTGCCTCGTCCGATTGGCAGCGGATTGGGCACGGTTGTTGTAGACGAGCATTCCCGCTACGATTATCTGGAGTTTTTGAAAACAACAATCAGTCATTCTTTTGAAGGCCTAAAAATAGTATTGGACTGTGCAAACGGAGCAGCTTATGAGCTGGCGCCGAAGCTTTTTGCGGATTTGGGAGCTGAAGTGCATACGATCGGCGCGGAGCCAAACGGATTGAATATCAATGATCATTGCGGCTCGACTCATCCTGAAAAGCTAAAAGAGGAAGTGCGCCGCTTGAAAGCGGACATTGGTCTTGCCTTTGACGGCGATGCCGATCGCCTAATCGCAATTGATGAGAACGGGGAAGAGGTTGATGGAGACTATATTCTCTGTATTTGCGGAGATGCAATGAACCGGGCTGGAAAACTCAAGGACAGCACTATTGTATCGACAGTAATGAGTAATATCGGTTTTTATAAAGCTACTGAAAAGCTAGCTCTCAAGACTGCAAAAACTGCGGTCGGAGACCGTTATGTGATGGAAGAAATGCGTCGGGGTGGATTTAATCTGGGCGGTGAGCAGTCTGGTCATGTTATTTTCCTGGACCACAATACGACAGGCGATGGCATGCTGACGGGGATTCAATTGGTAGATACCCTGAAAGCTTCTGGCAAGAAGATGAGCGAACTAAAATCGCTTATGAAACAATATCCACAAGTTCTTGTAAATGTACGTGTGCAGGACAAACGTAATTACGAGGGGAACCCTGCGATTGCAGAAGCGATTGAACAGGTGGAACAACAATTGGGCGATAATGGGCGTGTATTGGTCCGTGCTTCAGGTACAGAGTCACTTATTCGTGTGATGGCCGAAGGCCCGGATAAGGATGAGCTGGAGCAATTTGTCGGACAGATCGTAGATGTCGTGAAAAAAGAATTAGTTTAAAATTTTGTAAACGTGGGTTGCCTGTTAAACACAAGCAGGCAACCGCGTTTGCGTTTATTCACTAATGCTTTAATGCCTTTAGGGTGTAATTATGAATAAAGTGTCATTGCCAAATGATGCTCTGCTGAATATAATATAGGGATGCTGTGACTCAGATAGAGAAAGCGAGGGTTGTGAGGTAACGTATTACAAGCGCCAGAGCTTGATTTTGTGCGGGGGAACTTGGTGGAGAAGCAATAGATTCCGTTGAGATGATGTTGCTCGCAATCGGTTCACGACAAAGCAAGCTGACGAGGTGAAGGTGTTCGAAACATTCGGCGGGGACCTTCCGGTGAAGCATCAACCCGTAAACCGGCAGCGGAAAATGAACAGGCAACTGTTTACACAACGCACCGGTAGATGCCCAAATTATTTTATAACCTAAATTATAAGATTCATTTCATGAATGTGCGGCCATCATCATTGGCGTGCGCGGTTTGGGAATTTCGTTACATTCGTGAAGAGATGCCTGTAAATTCTATAGTTATCATTGACAACTTCATAGATGAATGAACTTTATTCCACAATCTACCGCACACGTTAGTCCTGTGATGAGTCGTCTTGTGAAATGATGATCGGGAGGATAACGAATATGTGTGGCATTGTAGGATATATTGGTAATCAGAATACGCAAGAGGTATTGATTGACGGACTGAAGAAGCTGGAGTATCGCGGGTATGATTCTGCGGGTATTGCCGTGTTTACAGATTCAGGACTGCAAGTAGCCAAGGCAAAAGGTCGTCTGGCGAATCTGGAAGCTAAACTGGATGGTACACCGTTGGTAGGCCATGCAGGCATCGGACATACACGTTGGGCAACACACGGTAAACCTTCTGATGAAAACTCCCATCCGCATTTGGATGAGAGCCAAAAGTTCTCTGTAGTTCACAACGGAATTATTGAGAACTATCTGGAACTGAAGGAACAGCTGATCAGCGAAGGTCATACCTTTATTTCCGAAACGGATACAGAAATCATTTCCCATCTGGTTGCGCGTGAGTATGAAGGAGATATTGTTAAAGCAGTACAAAAAGCAATTACCTTTATGCGCGGTGCTTTTGCACTGGGAGTGCTGACCGAGCACGAGCCTAATAAGCTGGTAGCTGTTCGTCAAGCCAGTCCGTTGGTTATTGGTGTGGGAGAAGGCGAGAACTTTATCGGTTCCGACATTCCGGCTATTCTGAAATATACACGCAATGTATTTATTTTGAACGATGGCGAAATGGCTGTTCTGACTAGTGATGCTGTCGAATTAATGACAATCGAAGGCCAATTTATTTCTCGGGAAATGATTCATGTCGAATGGGATGCTGTTACAGCGGAAAAGGGCGGCTATGAGCATTTCATGTTGAAAGAAATTCACGAACAGCCTAAGGCTTACCGTGACACGATGTTGGGTCGTATCGATAAAGATACTAAAAAAGTTGTTCTTCCAGAGCTGAAGCTGACAGAAGAACAAATTAAAAATATCCGCAACATTCAAATTGTAGCGTGTGGTACAGCTTACAATGCTGGTTTGATTGGCCGTACGGTTATTGAAAGTATGGCTCGTATTCCGGTAGAAAACGATGTAGCTTCCGAGTATCGCTACCGTTCTCCTATCGTAACACCAGAGACATTGGTGATCGTGGTGAGTCAATCCGGTGAAACTGCTGATACATTGGCAGCACTGCGTGAAGCACAAGCAAACGGGGCTCATGTACTGGCGATTACAAATGTAGTCGGCAGCTCTATCGCCCGTGATGCAGATGATGTGTTGGTTACACTGGCAGGACCGGAAATTGCCGTAGCCTCCACCAAAGCGTATTCTTCCCAGTTGATTGCATTTTATCTGTTGGGTCTGTATCTGGCTCAAGTACGTGGCACACAAACGGATGAGCAAGTAGCTCATGTGCTGGCTGCTATGGAATCACTGCCAGAGCAAGTAGAAGAGATGTTGGGTAAAGCAGATGCGATCAAAGCCTATGCTGAGCAAATTGCTAGCAACAAGCACTTATTCTTTATTGGTCGTGGTCAAGACTATGCTGTAGTACAGGAAGGTTCCCTGAAGCTCAAGGAAATCTCCTACATTCATTCCGAGGCATATGCTGCGGGTGAACTGAAGCATGGTACACTGGCATTGATCGAAGAGGGAATTCCAGTTATCGCTTTGGTAACACAGGAATCCGTGTTGGAAAAAACCGTGAGCAACATTAAGGAAGTCAAAGCTCGTGGCGGTGACGTGCTTGCAATCACATATGAAGAGCATGCTGTCGAGCTGTTGAAATCCGTAGATCAAGTATTTGCAATTCCAAAAACACTTCCGATTCTGTCGGCTGCTATTTCAGTTATAGCTCTCCAACTGTTGGCTTACTACGCATCGCTTGCACTAGGTCATGATGTTGATAAACCACGTAACCTGGCGAAAAGTGTTACTGTAGAATAAGCTCTAGTAAAATTCTAAATTCATTGTCTGGTGATAAAAAAAAGTGTGGAACCAGTAAAAAAAGTCTGGAACTATTCATTTTACAAACATCAAGAAAGATCCCGATGATATATCGGGATCTTTTTAGTTTAGGAGGGCAATTTTGTCTACAATAGGCCAACGAATTCGAACGATTAGAAAAACAAACAACTTAAATCAAATAAAGTTTGCAAATATAATTGGAATTTCTGAAGGAACGTTGAGTGAGCTGGAGCAAAATAAATACAGACCCTCTCTTGATATAATTATAGCAATTAAAGAAAACTTCAATTCCCATATAGAGTGGTTAATCGTTGGAGATACGCCTGTATCAAAGAACACTATTTTTAATTTAGCCATTGAAGCTCAGGAATTAGAACTTATTCTTTGTTTCGAGAACTTACTAAAGAAGATAGAGATGAAATTATTGATTTTATAAAACTGAAGATTGTTCGGTACTAATCTTTTACGGGAGTTCCTTAATAATATGTCTTAGAAATACTGATTTTAATCTTGGTACATAAAAGTCACGAATTATCCATATACCGATTATTCCTGGCATTTATATATAAAAAAATTAACAATGACTATAATATGAATAGAGAAAGGAGTGTAATAATTCATATCCCTAAATTCACTTAGCATATTGCTTTTGTAACATCCCACGGTTTCTGTTTCAGCAGGTTTTTTATACTTGCTCAAGAGCCGTACGTGAGAAATGGTTAGAAAGAGCTTTGAAAGAAGGCGGTTGGAATCTCAGCATTAGATATACCCCAACTGATCTAAAATCAATTTACATAAGAAATGAATTTGAAGATTATGAAGAATGTAGATTGGTGGTAAAAGAATCATTACAAGGACTTGACATAGAGACCTATTTACAGAGTGTTCAACTAATGAAACTTGCAAAAGAAATATTGAAAGATTATGGAAGAAGACATAGTCATAGTAAGGAAGATACCCCCTACTGAGTAATTGAAGTGCACCCCACAGGAGCTTTAATACAGCCTTAAGACTAAAAGCGGTTAATTCTTTGAGATTGGCCGCTTTTGCCTTTTGAAATTGCTGTGTAAAGCTAGTTCAGAAAAGTATTATTTTCTTTCTTTTAATAACTTTTTAGCTCATATACAAGAGTAATTTACCATTTATGGATATGTAAAGAATAATATCAGAGAATGGACAGAAGAAATGTTCAGCAATATTCTTTGAACATGCTCTCGCTCTACACGTCTATGTCCAAAATAAGAGCTCAACCTATAGTGGTTCCTAGTATGCGGATAGCCAATGACCCGAAGTTAATTCGGCGACAAGGAAAAGGGAAGCCTGTCATTACACCCACAGAATCCTATGTTTCTTTGCCTCTGGAAGAGGTTTGATTCCCGTTGCTCTACCTGCTCATCCCGCTCTCTGAGCGGGTTTTTGCTTTTTATTGAGTAGAGTATAGAAATGAGATTATTAAGTCTTAAAGGTTCACTATGATTTATAAACATCATATGAAACGAGGAAAGATGGAGGGATAAATTAATTATATTTACTCACTCTCCTAAGCTAAACGATTTGATAGATTAATTGTATAGCAATGTCTTTATTGTATACATTGTAAATAACACGTATTATGGTTTTTTCTGTAAACAAAATCACTATTCTATCCGATACATACATAAGGACGATTTATTGTTAAATATACCCTTGAAAATTATGATTTCACATATCATTTATATAAAATTCAGATTTAGGATATTGAATATTTTTTTGCGCAGTATTGTAATTTCGGTTGTAAGAAAGGAGATGGAACGTGAATCGTGAGGAAATTCTTCAACATTTTGCAAATGAGGTCTACGAACCGTTAAAGCATCAAATGTTATTTACGTTTGAAGCCTCTTTTCAAAATCGTAAGCATGCTTTGGCGAAGACATTTCGTAATTCACTGGAGCAACTACTCGGGAAAGTCAAGCAGATGCAGCAAGAGGGTAACAAACAGGCGTTGGGATATATATCTTACTCCATGCTTCGTACCGAATTAGCAAACGGAAGGGCGACCTATCTAGTGGAGGCCATGGACAAGACGTGGTTTATGGATCGCTATCCTTGCCGGGATGCTTATGATGCAGAATGGGCTTTTCGCTATTTGGACGAGTGGGAGACGGAATTAAGTAAGCATGCCAAGAAATATGGCGGAAGAATCGGATTAGATGATATTGAAAGGATGAAATTGCGCGCGGCAATACATATTCATCAATATATCATTGCTTTGGCACGTTTTAGTATCACAGAGGAATGGCTGGATGCAATACAGTTTGCTCATGAAATACAGTTGGAAGATGTGTTCGAACTGAGAGTCGGAGAGTATTTAGATCGAAGCGAAGTCGTTTATAAAAGGGATGTGCGTGTCAAAGATTCGACGGTGATGAAAGAGTGGCTTGAGGAAAAGAAGCCATATGACTACATACATGAAGTTTTTCGGGGAATTGACGGATCTCAAGGAGATTATGAGGGAATACGTCTGCAATATGCCGATTTGAGTGAAAGTTCTTTTAACAATAGTGTTTTTAGAGGAGGAAATTTGATCGGCTCCTGTTGGAATAAAGCCTGTTTACAAGAAGCGAATTTTAGCGGCTGTTTGATTCAGGAAGCCCGTTTTGAACAAGCCAACTTAAAAGGAGCATCTTTCCGGGATGCAATAGCTGTACCTGGAATTTACCAGTCTGGATATTGGGAAAGACCTGGTTTTCAACCCGTAAGTTTTGCAGGAGCGAATCTTACAGGAGCCCAGTTTCAGGGAGCTTACTTGAAGAATGCAGATTTTACCGGGGCCATATTGCAGGGGGCTGACTTTATGGGTGCAGCGTTTGAGGGAGCCTGCTTCAAAGAAGCGGTGCTGGATGGAGCCCGATTTAGTTTAGGTATGCATCCAGTCGTACAGAGTCTAATTTAATTTGGATAACACAATGTGGAGCAAACGGAATGGAGGGACGTGGCATAGTGGAATATTTTCTTTGTCAGCAGGATGATCGGATGTTGTATGCTGCTGTACCCGTGTGGGATGAAGAGGCAAATGCAGAGATGATGGACCTAAATGACTGGACGAATTGGCCCCCATCTTATGCTGCACAGTTTAAGGTTAATGGTCACGATTATACAGTTTACTCTGATATTTTAATGGGTTCAAGGATGATGGTATCTGATGCTGTGCATGAATTGTTACAGGTCTTTGTGCCGGGCTTGTTCAGCCGCATGGCTTTGCTTCGGGATATGGAACGTTCGCAGCAAAAGTTGTATTGGATGATTCAACCCCCTTTAGTGGATTGTTTGGGTGAGCAAAGCCAATTTCGTCCCGGAGGAACATTGATGAAGCTGGTCGTAGATCGAAAACGTACCGAGGGGAAATCCCTATTGCAAGTCCAAGGGTTGCGTGAAACCTGCATGTTGGTCAATCTGGCATTGGCGGAAAGTCTGTTGCGGAGAGGGACAAGTGGCATCACCTTTCAGGAAGTCGCCATGCAGTAATAAAGATGGGAGTGGATGATGTATGGAACATCTGGATAAGAAAATTGTCTCGTTGCTACACACAGTAACAGCAGAAAATACCGAAAATGATCAATCTTTAATTGAGCATGAAGGGTTGAATCACGCTCACGGGAAGGAACCGTTTGGACAGCCCTTACAAACATTTATGCAACTCGGTGGGAAAAGATTGATTTTTGCTCAGCGACATTTGCTGGATGAACGCATCAGTATTACGATGCCAAAGAGCTTTCGGGATATGCCCATGCACGAGCAACGATTAAAATATCCCTCTCATCATCGTCCGGATTTTATTTTTACCAATGACGCAGGCACGATTAATTTAACCTTCAAGCATACCGAGAGTCCATTACAAACCGAAGAGTTGGAGAACTTTACGCATGAGATGGCTCAGGTGGTAAAACAAACCCAGAAGTTGACTGAATGGTTTGGCCATGAAGTGCTGGAGAACGAAGAGTGTCAGATTGGATACTGTGAATTTGTGACACCGGTATGGAATGCGCGTGTGTATAATTTATCCTTTTTTACGGTGCTGGAAGGACGTGCGCTCATGTGTACTTTTAACTGTACGGATGAAGAGATGGCGACCTGGCAGCCAATAGCCCGCAGTATGCTGCTAACGTTGAAAATCGAGTCTGAGCGAAAGGAAAATCAACCCTTATGACATTAACCCATATTACATATGATCGGCTGCAAATTACACCATTTGAAGTGGTTAGCATTCAGGAACTGCATATGACCAAGCGACTGAATGAGCACACCCGGCTCTCTTTTACCGCTATTTTGCCTGAAGAACTACAGGACAGTTATGTCCAGTTGATCGAAGTCGATTCACCGGTTTGTGTATCACAACTAGATGAGGCAGGCACTCCAACACCGCTATTTAACGGAACGGTGCTCCATATGGAAGTCAAAGTGGTCAGAGATGTGTATTACCTGGAGGTCGAGGCAATATCACACACGTATAAACTGGATATTCGTAAAAAGAACGGGTCCTTTCAAGATAAAAATATGAAGGTTGAGGAATTGCTGCGAGCTGTAGGTGCAGATTATCCCGGTTTTGATATCATTGATTCGGCTACAGGGGGAGCGACTTTAGGCCGTATAGCAGTCCAATATCGTGAAACCGATTGGGAGTTCCTCAAGCGGATCGCTTCGCGTTACCATACTTCACTCACGCCTGCGTCGGTATTTGATGTGCCGAAGTGCTATTTTGGAGTCGAGGAAACCCAGTCTGGACTGGACTTAACCAATTATCATTATACCGTCAGCAAGCGAGTTGGAGATTATCGTTATTTTAACGGCAATGATACAGCACATGTAAACGAGCATGATTTTATTGATTACCGGGTTGAGGCGGAGCAGGTATTGGAGCTCGGCAGCACCGTTACCTTTAAGGGTAAAAATCTGTATGTGTACAAGGTAGACACTCATATGCAAAAAGGAATGATGCAGCACGTGTATACCCTGACTTCCCACAAGGGATTGAGACACCAAGAGGTGTTTAACGAGCAGCTTATCGGTCTGTCTTTACCTGGTAAAGTCATTCAGGTAGAGCGAGATCGTATCAAACTACATTTACATATCGATGCTGCGCAGGACCCTGCAAAGGCCCACTGGTTTACCTATGTTTCTCCTTATACTGCAGAAGGACATAGCGGATGGTACGTAATGCCTGAGCTCGGGGATACCGTTCTGCTCTATTTCCCTACCCATCGAGAAGAAGAGGGCATGGCAAGTACATCTTTGCGCGAAAAGAATCGGAGTGCGGGGCAACACGCTCTTGCACATCCTGACATCAAATTGTTTCGTACCGCGCACGGCAAGGAAATCAAATTAACCCCTGATGAAATTGTCATCACCAGTAAAGAGGGGACGATGTATATCCAGTTAAATGAGAAAAATGGAATTCACATTGTAAGCGATAAACAGATTCAATTTTCAGCAGGAGGGAATATCTCCCTTCATTCCGGCAGTAAAGTGAAAATCACGGCCGGGGATGAAATTAAAATGACGAGCAAAGGCAGTACCGTATCGCTGGGTGGAATAACCAATGTTCTGGGTAGCGAAGTGAAAACAAACTAAGAAAGGACATGGGGAAGGGGAAGAGAAGAATGGTAAAAAAGTCTCATTCGGAAGAGGAACCTATTCAGGCTGGACGGGGAAGTAAGCAAGGATACGTAGTTGCCGGGGCCATCTTGAGCTGCAGCTTTGGTACGCAGCCGACACGGCTCAAACGTCCATTCAGCCACGGCGTATATGTGAAGGAGAAAGCCCAAATGAATGTTGGAGATTACTTGTCCGGCACCAATATCAGCAATTTTGGCCGTTGCTCCTGTCCAGCCAATCCAGCGGTCAAAAGCAGTGACATGGTCGATATCTATGGGGTCAAAAAAGCGAACTGTGTTCCGGTTATTACCGGACCCTGGATCGGCGGCAAAAGCGATGTGCTTGTTGAAGGAGAACCAGCCCTGCTGGATCAATGTTCGAATGCGTGCATATACGGGGGAATGATTCGGATTACAGACGATGGCCAGACGCTGGAGTAGGGAGGCACAAGTTGAATCATACACAAACAATGTTAACGTATACGGAGTTGGAATGTATAGGTCCATATCCTCTTCAGACGATCCATGAACTGCGTATTGAACGGAAATTGAACGATCATGCCCGGTTAAGGATCAGTGGATGGATAGATGAAGAGCAAAGAGATCACTACATAGAACAGGATCAGGATAACGAACCTGTCATCATCCGAACCAAAATAGACAATGGTCAACCTGAACGCATTTTGTTCCATGGTTTATTGGTTCGTGCAGAAACACGAATGGTGCGTGGTATCTATTACGTGGAGCTTGAAGCGGTTTCCCATACGATTCAGTTGGATATCACGCCTGTCACCCGTTCTTATCAGCATACCTTAATGCCCTATGAAAAGTTAATCAAGCAAATCATTCAGAACTACAGTCAGGCTGATGTTATTGATAATGCAACAAACGGTGCTACCCTGCATGCATTTACTTTACAGTATCAGGAGACGGATTGGGACTTTCTCAAACGGATCGCTTCCCGATTTGGAGCTGTGCTGGTCCCGGAAATTTCACTAAACGGGCCCAAATTCTGGTTGGGTATGCCGGAGGGACAATACGTTGAAATGAAGCATCCCGTTTACCGTACTCGGCGCAGTTTTGATCCCAACAGCTAAACGAAATTCAGCTACTTGCTGCAGAGTGAAACGCTTGCCCCACCCGGGGATCTGACGGATTGGAATGGCGAGCAATGGATGGTAGCAAGTCACTTCTGAATTGCAAAAAGGAGTGCTGCTACACGAGTATGAACTGATTCACGAACAGGGAATTCATCAAACAGAGATTTTGTGCTCGAACCTCACCGGAGCCTCACTGGAAGGGCATGTATTAGAGATCCAGTCAGGCCGAATACGTGTTCACCTTACAGTGGATGAGAAGCAGGATCGGGAAACGGCGTGGTGGTTTCCATATGCCCGCAGTTATACAGCCGAAGGGAACAGTGGTTGGTATGTCATGCCGGAACAAGGAGATAGGGTATCCGTCCGGTTCCCTACAGAGCAGGAGGCGGACGGATATGCGGCAAGCTCCATACGACAAGGGAGAAACTCGCCGAAGCTCGCTGACCCAGCCACCAAGTATTGGGGGACACCTCATGACAAGAACATCAAGCTAAGTGCCAGTGAATTGAAGATGACGGCCAAGTCGGAGCAGGTTCATATTCAATTGAATGCATCGGGTGTTCAGGTCGTCAGTGAGCATGAGTTGTCATTGTCGGCAGGGAAGATGCTCTCTTTGCATGCAGATGGGGAGCTGAATATTCAAGCTGCCGAGGCTATTTATTTCAAAGCGGGCAGCAGCAGCTTGGTGTTGGATGGAGAAACGGATATACGGTCCGCTAAAGTACAGCTGGAAGGCACGGTTAAAAGACCGGTTTTTGTTGCTGATTTAGCACCGATTTGGGAGCCCCCATTAATGTCTGTAAAAGCCTATGCAGAGGCGCAGGCGGCGAAAAGTGCAGCAAACAGCAGTACAGGAGGAAGCTCCAATTCAAGCGTTACATCGAAAGATGGGGGAGCCGTTAAGTCATCCGTAAACACTCCGAATTCACCGAAGGCTAGTCTACTCGATGGCGTATTAGGATTAGCTCAGAAAGTATGTGATGTGGCTGCGTCTATTCCTGTATTGGGAGCTATACCGAAAGCAGCAAGTCAAAAAATAGCTTCGATTCGTTCCGAAGTGGCTTCCTCTGGACCGTCATCCATAGTTAAATATGCGGCAGCCGGATTATCCATGATTGCCAGCGTACCTTCCCATGGTTGGGGAGTGGTGTTGGGGAAGACGGCCAAGGTTGCTGCTCAAACCTTACATGCGCACGCGGAGGAACAGAGAGCGCGTGAACAACACGCGATGATGGATTTTCTAGGCAAGGTGTGGACGAGTGCCAGAGGATATGGAGGAGTACAATCCATATCGGATTTCATCAACTATGTAAAAGGAGTCAATCAGGCTTCCGTCCAAGCCTATAGTTATATTCCTTTTGATATACGGGAACGCTGGTATCAAAGAAATGTGGATCAACAGTTTGAGGATGCGCTGGATGCTTATTATAATGATCAGGCCCCCTTCTCAGATATAGTCGCATTAATGGAACATCAGCGGCAGACAGGCAATCATTTTCGATATAGCGACAGAGCTTTGATGAGTCCCAACTATCGGGATGATATGAAAGGGTATACGACGGAACAGAAGAAATATCTAATTGATTTTCTGAATTCGATTGACGAATATAGAAAAGAGTATGGGCACTATCCGTATAGGGAAATTCCTTTTATGAAAGACCTGGATGAGACTGAGCGGATTGTGTTCAATGAAATCAAAAACTCCTCTCATGAATATCTAGAGGCAACATGGGAGCGAATACGTAACTTTCCTAATCTAGATATTCGCCAAATGGTAGTCGATAACTTTAAAGGAAAACAAGACGTAGCAGATAAAATTGTTAAAGTCATAACGCAACCAGAGGCTGTTTATGAAAAAACGATAAACAGCTCCAAACAAGAAAATGCCCGTCTGTTAGTAGAAGCAGCATTTTTATTTGCCGTTGGAAGGAAAGGAAAGAAGCATGATGACGGTGCTTCACCAGGAGGATCACCACATAAGAAGAAGGACCATTCTTCTGAGGGGACGGGTGAAGTTAGTGAAGTATGGCTAAATCCGAAATGGAAATGGGGAAATCCTAAAAGTACTCCCACGTATGGTCACACTTTTTCAGAGCACGGAGCTAAGAAAAAGCCAAATCAGCTTATAGACAGAGCCAGAGGAAAGGGACATCAAATCAGTCAATGGCTTGATGAGAAGAGTGCGGTAGACTTTCTTGCAGAGGTAGCGAAAAAGGGTCCTGGTGTTCATGAAGTTCCGCTACCATCATCTATTAAATCAAAAGGGTACTTGCCAGATGGTACTGAAATAAAACCTGATATGGCTAGAGTGATAGTGAAAGAGGATGGTGGAATTAGGTCTGCTTTTCCATATAGCAGTGCTCATCCATCAGGAATAGGAAAATAATAAAAAGGAGAAATAACCATGGAGAATGTAAATCCAGAGTATGTTACTAAGAGTGCTATTGAAGGTCTTGTACAAAAAATCAAATTACCTGCTCCTGATGAATTTTCACAAGATTGGGAATATGAAGTGTCGGATTCTTCAAGAATAACCGAATTCTTATACGCCTATGAAAATATCGAATTAAACAAAGACGAAAAATTCGCTTTAATGATTATTATTATTTCATCATTCAATGATGCTATAGTAGAAGGAAAGACTGAGAAGAATTGGGCTAGTTTGATCAGATATCATCTTCTTCAAGATCTTAGTATTCATAAAAATACTATTTATTATTGGTCGATGTTGGACGAGGATGATCTGGAAAATCGTCATGCTGTAACATCATTCATGAGAGAGATTGCACATGTCGCCAAATTAGATGATCAAAACTAGAGTTGAGAGAGGGGAATTAATTTATTGGGTTTACAATTCCAACAACAAGATTGTACAATACAACCAACAAAGTCACAATGCGAGATAGCCGCCCGTACTGTTCTCTTTTATCCTAATTGTTGTTTGCTTTTGTTGAAGAGTAGACCCCATCCAGTGCCGAATGAGTAGAGCGCTGAATTCAAGAGACTTACCCCATGTATTACCCGTATAAAGATTTCTCCATTTCTGTTGTACGCACATCAAATGCTTTAATTTTATAACCTATATATCGCTATTCCTATATATAAACAGGTTGATTATGGTTAGATACCACCATGATTGAGCTGTTTTTTGTTATCTTTGTTTTCTCCATGTTTTTGAAAAATTCTATGTAACTGTAGAATACGGCGCCTCGATATGGAAGAGCAGAAGGTAAAAATTTGCTATTGTTTAAGATAAATCGCGTGACAATTAATAGTGGGCGGCTAAAACGAAAATATTTTTGATTTTGTCAGCAACAGAACGGTACATTATTGCGAATTTACTCCAAAGAAGGACTTGGTGACTCCCAGTTTACTTAAAGAGTAGGTCATGTGGTAATTGTTTTTTTATTGCCATTAATCTGATATAAAGTCGTGTAAAAAGTTAAATTAAGTAACATTAACAATAGAAAGGGAGAAAGTCTAGTGGACGAGAAAGTTAAATATATTAATGAGCTATTCAAATATCTAACACAAAATAATGATACAAAAGAATATCAAACGTTTTTTACTCTACTAGAAAAAGTGAAATATAATCCTAGCTTGCTAGAATATTACGGAGAAGAATTTGTTGAACATTTGATAGACCTTCTCCCGCGTATAGAAGATAAGTATGATCAAGCTTCAGTAATAGAAACAATCATTGAATGTTTAGACATTTACACATTTAGTGAAAACTACCTAAAGGAAATCTTTGATAAATATATGTTATGTGTAGCCGAAAAAGCTGTTAATGTGAAAGGAATGTCAGCTTGTTTAATAGGGTTTATACAAGCGGGAACTAGTGAAAAAGAAATAATTAAGAAGTTGGAAGAGAATTTAGAGAAAGAACACTTAATAAACGTACTCTCAAAAATGTACATCAATTTTCTTGCTAATTCTGTAGAAGCCAAATCTTACTTGATGAAGGAAGTACAAGAGGCTTATTATTTAATCCAGCGTTCTGGAATTATCGCTCAATTTTTATTATTAGTGCATCCACACGTTCGGAAATATGCGGGAATAAGTCAGATCACATTCTTATACGATTCATACAGAGGTGTGTATGAGGATTGCTGGCCAAGAGGGTTACTTCCCAATATGAAAGACACGCTTATTAAGTCAAAGGTGCTGTCATCAAAGGAAGTAAGTATTTTAGAAGAGTTGGAAAGGTTAATTAATATGCAAGAAAAAGAATTAGATTCGATGGAAGTCAGAAAATTGTATGAAGATTTTTTCGAAGGTAAAGATCCACTTGAGGTAATCTTTACTTTGCCAGTGTAGAAAATTATGTAAGATGATTCTACCTAACTACTTGATGATATGTTCCTTGGATTAAGCGGGCGGTAGATAACGAAGCCAAGCAAATTCGATTATTCTTACCCCTGCTAAGATTGAATTGATATGTTATTCCGATGTGACATATTCAAGATTAAATAATCGACCTATGCTTCTGTGTGTGATTCCTACCTATAAAGTGTCTACCATATAAGGGGAAATATCTCGAAAGGAGGAGTCGTTTATATCATCCTGTAAAAAGACTGCATTCAAAAGTTTGGGCTAACACATCGGGCGTTTGTCGTTCTGTATGATGTCTCTTGAGAGGTTTCGTAGTTGCTTGTATTGCTACACTGATTCCATCCCCCGCTTCGGCTACGATGAACAGGAAGCATATATCTTATGTGGAAGTGGAGAGCAGCAAGAACCTACCGTCGCAGCGGTAGGCAGGGCGGATCAATGAAGCATCTCCTTTAGATACGACATAGTCCTTATACGGCGGGAGAATGTGCTTGAACATGGCTCTGACAATATGGACGAGCTTGTCGCAATCTTCGTCAAGCATATCAAAAACCAGTCGGCAATCTTCTACAACAAATTTATGAAGAAGATTTAATAAGGCAAATATACGATATTCAAAATAAATCAAAAAAACTTGTTTTGTATGCAGAAATGACACTCTTTTTCTTTATCCTGATATAAAATATTCTTCTCCTCACAACTTAATAAGGGAGAGCATTACTTTAAATTGGGTAAGACAGTTTGTACTAATTGTGGGTTTAAACTTTATAATGATGTAAGCGAACCAGCGGATTATGGAATAAACTAAGCGGAAGACCGCATTTGGGAGTCGGTTTCCAACTTTTTTTGTATGGAAATTTTAGGCGGTTCCAAACTTTTTATTTTTCGCCTGTTTCAAATGCCGCAACAAACCCTATAAAATCAACAAAATTGGTTCCATACTTTTTTATCATCCGACATTCATTTGTCTACGGACAATAAAGTTGTGTACTAAATATTAAGGAAACATAATAAAAGAATCACTTTTAGTAAAATCAAAAGCCTGATGAACAAGTGTCATCAGGCTTTGTTAAAATCAGGTCGGCAGCTTTGGTTTAAATAGAAATCGATATTATGGTAAAGAAATATTAGAAAAGTTAATGACAGGTGTTCGGTGAAAATAAAGTATTAGACTAGAGTTGTTGATTTAGCGAGGTTTTTGAACTGAAGAATCGTCAGCTTTTGAAAAATGAGTTTTAGACTGAACAATTAATATAAAGCAGCGGCAGACCAAGACTTGATAAATAAAGCCTTAGACTGCCGCTGTTGTCATTCAACTAACGTTCCCCAATAGTTTAATAAACCACCTATTCTGAATTATCAGCTACCAATAACTTTTCGATTCCATCTTCTTGTAAGTATCGGATTAGACAAATGTACAATCAGCTGGACATCCCAGGTTCTCGAAAACTGTGCGCGCGGCAGAATCTACCGGTAGGAAAACCTCAATTTGCGGATATAAGCGGCCGCCTGCGGAAATCGAAACCTGTCTGTAGCGTACGGGAATAAGGTCTCCGGAGCTTTCTATTCTGGCTAGAATTGTTTGTATTTGATCAACATTTCCCCCTACATCCGGCACACTCAGATATTCGCACGCGTTATATTTCTGAACTCTATCCAGCAATTTTTGATACCACGCATCATAACGCGAGAGCATGTGCTCACTCTTAAAGGCTTGTATTCCGTTTATGATGTGCTCCTCCCACTGCTTAAACGACGCCTTGTCAAACGTGGAGCGGGACCGGATAGGAAAACCAGAATTAAAATGTAAATCGACCCTATTCATTAAACCGTCATATGAACGGTCGAGAGGGATTTCGAACAATTGATGAAACGGCTCATTTAATCCCTTGATGTCCTGAGTATGTGTTACGACCATGGCGGGAAAAGGGATACTCCTCATCGTTTGCTGAGCCCACTCTAATGCACGCTCCAACGACCGTCCATACAATTCGGTCTGAATTGGAAGAAAGCCGGCTGCCAAAAGCAAATCGTTACGCTCGTCGGATGTACACTCAAGATATTCTGCAATATTTATTATCGTCTGGCGGGTCGGTATGCGGCGGGTACGTCCAACCAGCAGATTTTTATACGAAGGAAAAGCCTCGTCGTTCAGCTCTTGTTGAGTAAATCGTTTCAAGGAGGGTTGAGGTCGATCGACAAGCTTTTGCTGGCGTTTTATCCGCAGGGCTTCAATTTCTCCCATTACGATTCTATGTCTGGAATTCTCCGTATCTATATCCATCTTCTCTTCCCTTCTCATATGAAGTGTAGTTTTGCACTTGGGCCGAACCTTTATTTAAAGTATACTCCTCATTGAAATGAAGGTCATCTAATGACCATAACCAACATGGAGGAAAACCGATATGATTCGTACTATTGTTGTTGATCCGCATGCCCCGTCTCATTTGGCCTTCAAGGAAGTTGACGCCCCGCAGCCTAAGCCATGGGAAGCGCTTGTGCAAGTGAAGGCCGTCTCACTCAACCGCGGTGAAGTGAGTGACGCTAAAAATCAGGAAATATCTAGCCGTCCTGGCTGGGATTTCGCCGGGATTGTCATCGAGCCGGCAGAGAACGGCGCAGGACCGCAAAAAGGGGCTAGGGTTGTTGGTTTGCTCCCGATGGGAGCCTGGAGCGAGCAAGTGGCTGCTCCCGTATCGTTGTTGGCCGAAATCCCAGACAAACTCACTTTTACGGAGGCGGCTACCCTCCCCGTAGCAGGGCTCACGGCTCTTTATGCACTTCGAAAAGGCGGCATGCTGCTTGGCAAACGGATTTTCATTACAGGCTCTAGCGGCGGAGTTGGGCTATTCGCCCATCAGCTTGCAGTCCAATCCGGCGCATACGTTGTAGGTACGGCAAGCACGGAAGAGAAGGCTGAGCTTGTTCGGGAGGTCGGATCCGACGAAGTGATCATTGGATATTCCGCAATTTCATCAGCCAGCAAATTTGGGCCGTACGATCTGATCATCGATTCAGTAGGCGGCAATGCACTGGCGGCGTTGCTGCCGCAGCTAGCGCCCCAAGGGATTTGCGTTGCGGTAGGATTTTCCTCTTCAAATACCGCAATGATCGATATGAAGAATATGGTGACCAGCGGAGGAAGAACCTTGTACAGCTTCTTTTTAGGTGAGGAACTCACTCGTCAATCAGCCGCGGACGATCTGAGTTTGCTGGCCCGGCTGGTCACAGATGAGCGGTTAATCCCACGAATCCAAGTGGAGGCGCCTTGGACCGAAATTGACGCCGTTGCCCGTAATCTTATGGAACGGAAATTCTCGGGCAAAGCCGTGCTTCACTTAGATTGATTATATAAGTTTGCAACTATAATATCAGGAATCTAAAAACGAATCTGAAAAAGAAACGGCAGTAGTACACCCTTACTCGTTTGAGTGGGAGTACCGCTGCCTTTCAATGAACCCGGCTATTTGACCTTTATATTTCGTATAGTAATCCATCCAGCTTTAATAGCAACACAGTTATTCCTCTAACCTCAGTGGCACTGCTTTAAGAATGTTCATTTTCTCTCACTATTCTGCCAGTTGGCTTAATGAAGTGCTCACCAGTCTAATACTTTATTTTCTTCGGACAACAGGACAACATATTTATAAGGAATTAACGTTCATATTTTTAGAATTTTAATAAAAAATATAAATCACATATATTGGATTTTTGTACACAACTTTATTGTCCGAAGAGAAATGCTAAAAGATCAAAGGATTTTATGATTTTCTCGTTATTAAGGTCCGAATGAATTGTATCAATTGAGTCCACATAGTAGGGGAACGGCATTTGATTAGCAATACAGGGTAAATAATCGGTTGTAACATCAAAAACCTTTGCTAAAGATTATTAAATGATTAATTTCAGGCCGTGCTACATTTCGCTCCCAATTAGAAACAACCTGTTTAGTTACCCCGATTTTATTAGCAAGTTCCTCTTGTGTCCATTTATGGAGTAGTCTTAAATTTCTACATTGGTGTCCCAAAGTATTCATGAGTTCACCTCTATTGAGAATATCAAATAGGTTTTAACCCGACCCATATGCTTACTAATTATGCCTACTTAATAGCTCATATTATAGCTTATTCATACCCTACGAGTAGCCTATGAATAGGCTACGAAGTAAAATATAGCTAAAAAATATTACTTTGCTATTGTATAAAGCGGTGAGTTGTTATATTCTACATTTGTATTTTGAAGTAAACCTAAAATATATCTTAGGAGTAGATCTATAGCATCTATTCAACGGAAAATAAAAGAAGGAAGAGGTCAAGGCCACTTTTCGGAATATAAACCTTGGTTGACTGTACATGATGTACCTTCAATAGGGATAGTTACTCGAATTCTTGGTTGGAAAAGTGGTCGACTTCACCATTATCTGTCTAAACACTTTGAATTGACACATCATTACCAAATGGAGTGGTCAGAGCAAGTGATTGATATTCGCGAACAATTTCCTTTATTACCCCTAGATAAAACCCTCTATATTGCACAAAAGTTAGGCATTAAACATCCAACTGACCCCAAGAATAAGCTTCCCATCATTATGACTACAGATATGTTACTTACAATAAAACAAGAAGAAAGTATAAAATTTATTGCATATTTTTTGCGAAAGTTACAAGAGAACAAGATGAATTATTTGGTTTACCAAGTGGGTACTGCATGCAAATCGTGAAATATTTAATAGCGAAGCGCTATTGGGTAGTGGATATGACTCATCTAATACAGCCTACTCTACAATCCATGATTATTTTAGAAAATGACTTCCCATCGGGAGGTATCTCTTTTATCTGACGGAAGATACCTTGCGGGATTTTTCGCGGATTTTCCAGCAGAATATCTAGCTGACATCCAGTCACGTTTTCAGCTAGGCTTCCAGAAATTTGTCAGGTAATCATGTTAAGTTATCGCAAAGTGCAAGGATTCGGAGCACCGGCAGAGAATATCTACAGGGAAGATCTCCCAAATCGGCCGGCACCCCGTCTGAATGTCGACATTCGTCGAATTCCTCATTGATGGCAAACCATTCCCAGCGTTTCCTCTCCATTCGCTCTTTTTAGGCAAAATATTAACATCTTATGTTGGACAGACCAAATTTAACTGAAGTTTTACTATACATTCTTGGAAATTTTGATATAATTCTACATAGGTCAACCTTCCAATTATGATAGAAAATAGAATTTGATGGTTTTTATACCTATCCAAGCTGTGCGCGAGAGACCAGTCCACTGGCTACCCAGCAAGTCGGCATGCGGGGACCGACAATTGTGGAAAATGACAGCCGAGAATATGTTGCTCCATGACGTCGGAAGGTTCAGAAAGGACAAATCCAACCTTATCCCAATTCCGATGGAGGATGAAGCGCGTGATCATTTTTGAAAAGCTAGAATTCTCTGCCAATCCAAGGGCTGTCCCGTTCATGCCATACGGTGCATTCTTTGAGCCTCATGCAGCACCATCGTCACATCTAATCGTCAGGAAAAGCTCACTACCCCGCAGCCGATCTTTACTTATCCACACCAGGCGGGGGAATACACAAATCGTACATAGAGTGTATCAATATCCCTTAAACATAGGCTTCGACAAAGGCAACTCCGGTGCCGAATCCGGAGGTACGGCCGACTTCCTGCTGGCCAGCCGGAACCCTACGCAAGCCTTACATCGATGGGAGGAACATCCCTTGTCCAACCCCCAAATCCAATTCCGAACCCATTGTTAAACCAAAGACCGTCTTCGGGCGGCTTGTCCGCAGCAAGCATAATGAAGCAGACGAGCCGGAAGCAGCGCTTCTCTTGCGTAGAACGATGCTCTTTGTTGTCTTTCACGCATGGGAGCCGAGCAGCTGCTAGACAGAGGATTGCCGCATGCGATCAACTGGGCAAGCGAAGCGGTGACCTGGCGAAAGCCATTGACATTGTTGGCACATGTTTGAAAAGGCGGAGAGCGAGGCTGGTGCGTTGCTGCTGCATATGCTCCGCCGGATTGCTTTTACCGATGAAGAGAGGGGAACGATCCAGATGGCTTTTGAAAAAGAAACGTTGTTTTGGAACGAAAAATTCGGTAGCGACGATTATACCTTGACGCGGCTGCCTTACAGCAAAGCTCCAAGCTCCCTGACGCCCATTATGACAACCGTCGGCGGGACGCTTTCGGAGGAAGTGGCGCAGCGCGTCCTTCAAATGAGCAAGGGCGCTCCTCTGGCCACTTTTATGATTTTGCTCGCAGGTGTTCAGTCCCTCTTGCATAAATATACAGGTGCTTCTGACATTCTGGTCGGCATGCCGGTTGTACGGAAACCGACGGAGACGCGCCGATCCGTTAATCATACGATCATTTTGAAAAACTCGCTTTCGGCGGGTGCGACTTTTAAAACGCTTCTGAGCGAGCTGAGGACTTCCTTGCCGGAAGCGATTCAGCATCAACATATTCCGTTCCTGAAAATGACGGAGAAGCTGGATCTGCAATATGCAGACGGGATACCCGTCGTCCATACGCTAGTATCCCTTAAGGAGCTGCATCTGGACGAAATCGGGAAAAATGTGGTCACGGATTGTTCCTTTGACTTCAGCTTAACGGGCGGGACGATACAGCTAGTGCTGTCATATAACGAGCACTTATATGACTCCGAGTTCATGACTCGGGTCGTCGACCATCTGAATCGCCTGTTGTCCGTGGGGCTTCACGAGTTGGAGCTGGACATCGTGCGTGTGGACATGCTGTCGGAGGACGAGAAATTTCAATTGTTGCAAAGCTTTAACGATACCGAGAAGGACTATCCCCGTGATCGGACGATTCATCAACTCGTGGAGGAGCAAGCGAAGCGGGTGCCCGAAGCGACGGCGGTTGTCTTTGAGGGTCGGCGGCTTTCGTACGCGGAGCTGAACGAACGGGCGAACCGGCTGGCGCGGACGCTGCGATCGGTCGGCGTGCTGCCCAATCAGCTGGTAGGCTTGATGGCCAGGAGATCACTGGAGACGGTCGTTGGCATACTGGCGGTTCTGAAAGCTGGCGGTGCCTACGTGCCGATCGACCCGGAATACCCGGAAGAACGCATCCGCTACATTCTGGAGAACTCGAACGCGCAGCTGCTGCTGACTCAAAGGGAGCTGCTGCAGCAGGTGCCGTTCGAAGGAACCGTGTTGGCGCTGGATGACGAGCAGACCTACAGCGACGATGGCTCGAACTTGGAGCCGGCCAGCGGTCCGAATGATCTTGCTTATGTCATCTATACGTCAGGTACGACAGGCAAACCCAAAGGGGTCATGCTGGAGCATCGCGGTTTGGTCAGCTTGAAGCTGATGTTCGCGGATAGGCTAGGCATCACGGAGCATGACCGGATCGTTCAATTCGCCAGCCTGTCGTTCGACGCGTCCTGCTGGGAAATGTTCAAAGCGCTCTATTTTGGCGCGGCTTTGTACATCCCGACGGCCGAGACGATTCTCGACACCCGCTTGTTCGAGAGTTATATGAACGAGCATGCGATTACGGCGGCGATTTTGCCTCCAACGTACAGCGCTTATTTGAACCCGGACCGCCTTCCCAGCTTAACGAAGCTCGTAACGGGAGGCTCTGCGGTATCGGCCGAATTCGTGCAGCAGTGGAAACCGAAGGTCCACTATTTCAATGCTTACGGCCCTACCGAAGCTTCGATTGTTACGACGCTTTGGGATGCAGATGAGGAGCAGTCGGAGCGCAGAGTCATTCCGATCGGGCGCCCGCTGGCCAATCACCGGATTTTTATTTTGGATACCCACCTGCAGCTTGTGCCACCGGGAGTGGACGGCGAGCTGTGTGTGGCAGGCGTGGGGCTTGCGAGAGGTTACCTGAACCATCCGGAGCTGACGGCAGAGAAGTTCGTGGAACATCCGTTTGCGCCTGGAGAACGCCTTTACCGGACGGGAGATCTCGCCCGCTGGCTGCCGGACGGAAATATTGAGTACTTGGGCCGGATCGATCATCAGGTGAAAATCCGTGGATTCCGGATCGAGATCGGCGAGATTGAAGAGCAACTTCTGAAGATCGACTCCGTGCAGGAGACGATCGTAATCGCGCGGGAAGGCAAAAGTGGACAAGAACTGTGCGCTTACCTGGTCGCGGGCCACCCGCTTACGCTCGGCGAGTTGAGAAGCGCGCTGGCGCAAAAATTGCCGAATTACATGATTCCGGCGCATTTTGTTCAGCTTCCGCGGATGCCGCTCACGCCGAACGACAAAATCGACCGCAAGGCTTTGCCCGTCCCGGAAGGAAACGCACTGACCGGCGGCGCGTACGTAGCTCCCCGCAATGAAGCCGAGCGGACGCTTGCCGATGTGTGGCAGGCGGTATTGAACGCCGATCGCGTTGGGGTAACGGATCATTTCTTCGAGCTGGGCGGAGACTCGATCAAGTCCATTCAAGTATCTTCGCGGCTTCATCAAGCCGGGTACAAGCTGGAAATCCGGGATTTGTTCAAATATCCGACTATCTCACAGCTCAGCCTGCGTGTGAAACCGATCGGACGTACCATCGATCAAGGCGAAATAACGGGTGAAACGGCGCTGACGCCGATTCAGCATTGGTTTTTCGAGAGCTCCTTTGCGGACCCGCATCATTTCAACCAGTCGGTGATACTGTACCGGAAGGAACGCTTCGACGAAGAGACGGTGCGTCAGGTGCTGCAAAAGCTGGCCGAGCATCATGACGCCTTGCGGATGGTGTTCCGCAAAACGGAACAAGGGTTTAGCGTGCGGAACCGCGCGATTCAAGAAGGCGGGCTGTTCACGCTGGACATGTTCGACTTCAAGGATGCAGAGAATACCGCGCAGGCTGTGGAAGCGAAGGCAACGGACATTCAAGCGGGCATCGATCTGGAGAACGGGCCCCTCGTGAAGGCAGGACTGTTCCGATGCGCGGACGGCGATCATTTGCTGCTCGCGGTTCATCATGCCGTGGTGGATGGCGTGTCTTGGCGTATTTTGATGGAGGATTTCGCCCTGGGTTACGAGCAGGCCGGCAAAAGTGAGGAAATTCGTTTCCCGGCGAAAACGGATGCGTACCGCACTTGGTCCGAGCAGTTGGCCGCTTACGTGCAAAGCCCGGAGATGGCGAAGGAACGGGCCTATTGGCAGGCCGTGGAACAAATTGCGGTTCCGGCCGTGCCGAAGGATCTGAAGGCGGACGTTACGACGCAGCAGGACAGCGAATCGCTGTTCGTCTGTTTGACTCCCGAAGAAACGGAACTGCTGCTGAAGCGGGTTCACCGGGCCTACAACACCGAAATGAACGATATTTTGGTAACGGCGCTCGGCATAGCCATTCGCAAGTGGACGGGACACGAACGGGTGCGGATCAATCTCGAAGGACACGGACGCGAATCGATCGGAACGGATATCGACATCACGCGCACAGTCGGCTGGTTTACGACCAAGTTTCCGGTCGTCCTGGAGCCGGAAACCGACCGGGATTTGGCCTATCAGATTAAACAGGTCAAGGAAAGCTTGCGCCGCATTCCGAACAAAGGGCTTGGGTACGGCGTATGCCGCTATCTCTCCAAATCGGAGGATGGCTTTGTTTGGGGTGCAGAGCCGGAAATTAATTTTAACTACCTCGGTCAGTTCGACGATGATGTCAACCAGGACGAGATCGGCATATCTTCTTATTCCAGCGGCAGCCCGGCCAGCGACCGGCAGGCCCGCAGCTTTGTGCTGGATATCAACGGCATGGTGCTGGACGGCGCTTTATCGCTCGATCTCAGCTACAGCCGGAAGCAGTATCGCAAGGAAACGATGGAAGCCTTCGCTCAGCGGCTTGAGCAAAGTCTCCGAGAGCTCATTACCCACTGCGCAGGCAAAGAAAACACCGAATTGACGCCGAGCGACGTGCAATTTAAAGGCTTGACCATCGCGGAATTGGAGCAAATCGCCCAGCGCTCGGGCCATCTCGGGGAAATCGAAAATATTTACTCGCTTACGCCGATGCAGAAGGGCATGTGGTTCCACAGCGCGCTTGACCGGCAGACGGCCGCTTACTTCGAGCAAACGCGGTTTACGATGCGGGGAGCACTCGACGTCCAGCTTTTCGAGAGGAGCTGGATGGAGCTTGCGAAACGTCATCTGGTGCTGCGGGCAAATTTTGTGAAAGGACCGGCGGGCGAGCCGCTGCAAATCATATACCGCGACAAGACGGTCGGCTTTGAATATGAAGAGCTGCTCCATTTGCAGGCGGACGAGAAACAAGCGTATTTGGATAAAAAGGCCGAGGATGACAAGCTTCGCGGCTTCGACCTGGAACATGACGCGCTCGTTCGGGTTACGATCCTGCGCACCGAAGAGCAAAGCTATCATGTGCTGTGGAGTTTCCAGCATATTTTGATGGACGGCTGGTGCCTGCCGCAGCTGACGCAGGAGCTGTTTGAGACGTATTCGGCTTTGGCATCCGGCAAGCAACCAGCGGGAGATAAGGGATCGGATTATGGCGCTTATATCGAATGGTTGGAGAAACAGGACGATCAGGCGGCATCCGGCTATTGGACGGCATTCCTGGCAGGTTATGAAGGGCAAACCGTACTCCCAGGACAAAAGGAACCGGCGCCAAACGGCAGATTTACGGCTGATCACGTCACCGCCGAGCTCGGCAAGGACTTGAGCGAGCGAATGGACCGGGTGGCGAAACAGCGCCTGGTTACGGTCAATACGCTGCTGCAAGCCGCTTGGGGCGTGATGCTGCAAAAATATAACGGGACAAGCGATGCCGTATTCGGCAGCGTCGTAGCCGGAAGACCGGCGGAAATCCCGGGCATCGAGTCCATGATCGGGCTGTTCATCAATACGGTGCCGGTCCGCGTCACGAGCGAAGCGGACACCGTGTTCGCCGACCTGATGGCGAAGCTCCAAGAGCGGGCGCTGGAGTCTGGGCGTTATGATTACTATCCGCTGTATGAAATTCAAGCCCACAGCGTGCAAAAGCAGAACCTGATCAACCATATCATCGCTTTCGAGAACTATCCGGTGGACGAGCAGATGGAGCAGGCGGGCGACCAGCAGCACGGAGACCTGACGATCGCTGACGTTCAGATGGAGGAGCAGACGAATTATAACTTCAACGTGACCGTGGTGCCGGGAGACGAGATCGAAATTCGGTTCGACTTTAACGCAGAGGTGCTCGATAAAGACAGCATCGAGCGGCTCAAGGGGCATCTCGTCCATCTGCTGGAGCAGGTGACGGATAACCCGGAAATTACAGTGGGCGAGCTGGAACTTGTGACGGAGGCGGAAAAGGCCGACCTTCTCGGACGTTTTAACGACACCATCACGGAATTTCCGCGCGGGAAGACGCTCATTCAATTGTTCGAAGAGCAGGCGGAGCGCATCCCGGATGCAGCTGCCATCTCCTTGAATGAGCAAGAGCTGACCTACCGCGAGCTGAACGAACGCGTCAATCGCCTTGCCCGTACCTTGCGTAGCCACGGGATATCCAAAGGCCGTCTGGTCGCCATTATGGCTGAGCGTTCCATCGAAATGGTGGTGGGTATGCTGGCGGCACACAAAGCCGGAGCGGCTTACGTACCGATTGACCCGGAATATCCCGAGGAGCGTATCCGTTTCTTGATCGAGGATTCGGGAGCGCAGGTCATGCTGACGCAAAGCCGCTTGCGCGAGCGCCTGGCGGGTTCGGGATCCGTGATCTTACTGGATGACGAGTCCTTCTATCACGAGGACGGCACAAATCTTAATCCGGGCACCGAAGCGACAGATCTGGCCTGCGTCATCTATACGTCAGGTACGACGGGCAAGCCGAAAGGCAACCTTGTTTCGCACCGCAACATCGTGCGGATCGTGCGAAATACGAATTATATCGACATCACCGAGCGGGATCATGTCCTCCAGCTTTCAAGCTATTCGTTCGACGGAGCGATTTTCGATATTTTCGGCGCTTTGACCAATGGGGCGCGGCTGGTGCTGGTTCCCCGCGAGACTTTGCTGGAAATCGGCCGGCTGGCGGATCTCATCCAGCACGAGCGCATCTCGGTCATGCTGATTACGACGGCTTACTTCAACGTCCTTGTAGATGTGAACGTCGACTGCCTGCGGGATGTCCGGGCGATTTTGTTTGGAGGAGAGCGCGTGTCGGTCGGCCATGTACGTCAAGCGCTCGCCCATATCGGACCGGGCAGGCTCAACCATCTGTACGGCCCGTCGGAAAGCACGGTTTATACCACGTACCTTCCGGTCGACTTTGTCGATGAGTCGGCGGTTACCGTACCCATCGGACGGCCGATCAGCAATACGACGGTGTATATCGTCGACAGCCGGAATAAGCTTCTGCCGATCGGCGTGGCTGGAGAGCTTTGCGTCGGCGGAGAAGGCTTGGTACGGGGCTACAACAACCGGCCGGAGCTGACGGCGGAGAAATTTGTCGACAATCCGTTTGTGCCGGGAGAGCGCATGTACCGAACGGGGGATTTGGCCAAATGGCTGCCGGACGGCACGATCGAATACGTGGGACGGACGGACGACCAAGTGAAAATCCGCGGCTTCCGTATTGAACTGGGCGAGATCGAAGCTCAGCTTCAGAAAGTGGAGGGAATTCGGAAAACGACGGTATTCGCGAGGGAAAACGCCTTCGGCGAGAAGCAGCTTTGCGCCTATTATGAAGCGGACCGCGAGCTTCCAGCGGCCGAGCTGAAGAGCGTGATTTCCCAGGAACTGCCGGCCTACATGATCCCGGCGTACCTGATCCAGTTGGAGCAGCTCCCGCTGACGGCGAACGGCAAGGTCGACCGCCGATCCCTCCCGGCGCCGGAGGAGAGCTTGCAGCCGGGCGAAGGACGTACTCCGCCTCGTACTCCGCTGGAAGCCAGCTTGGCCGGAATTTGGAAAAGCGTACTCGGATTGGAGCACATCGGCGTTCATGACAACTTCTTCGACCTGGGCGGCCATTCCCTGCGGGCGACGACACTGGTGAGCAAGGTGCATCAGGAGCTGAACGTCGAGCTGCCTCTGCGCGACGTATTCCGCTACTCGACGATCGAAGAGATGGCTCTCGCCATCACCCGGATCGGAGAGCAGTCATTCTCATCGATTCCGCTGGCAGGCGTAAGAGAATATTATCCGCTTTCCTCAGCTCAGAAGCGGCTGTTTATCCTGAATCAGCTAGAAGGGTCCGATCAGAGCTACAACATGCCGGGCGTGCTGCTGCTGGAAGGATCGATTGACCGGAGCCTGCTGGAGAAGGCTTTCCGCGGACTGATCGTACGGCACGAAACGCTACGAACCGGCTTTGAGATCGTACAAGGCGAAGCAGTACAGCGCATTTACGAGAGCGTCGACTTTGCCGTCGAGTACCGTCATGCGAGCGAGGAAGAAGCGCCTGAAGTCGTGCAGGCCTTCATCCGACCTTTCGACTTGGCGAAGCCTCCGCTGCTGCGGGTGGAGCTCGTAGAGCTCGCAACCGAACGTTATTTGCTGATGTTCGACATGCACCATATCGTCTCCGACGGGGTTTCGATGGACGTGTTAGTCGAGGAACTCGTTCGTCTGTACGGTGGCGAGTCATTAGAGCCTTTGCGCATTCAATACAAGGACTATGCGGTATGGCAGCAGTCGGACGAGCAAAAAGCGCAGTTGAAACGCGAGGAAGCTTACTGGCTGGACCGTTACCGGGGTGAACTGCCGGTTCTGGAAATGCCGACGGACTATCCGCGTCCTGCCGTGCAGAGCTTTGAGGGACAAACGCTGACGTCCTTCGTGGACGAGGCAACAAACGAAGGCTTGAAGCAACTGGCCGCTCAAAGAGGAACGACGCTGTATATGGTGCTGCTTGCGGCATATACCGTGCTTTTGCATAAATACACAGGTCAGGACGATTTGATCGTCGGAACGTCGATTGCGGGCAGAACGCACGGAGACACGCAGCCTTTGATCGGAATGTTCGTCAATACGCTGGCGCTCCGCAATTATCCGGCTTCGGAGAAGACCTTCCTGTCGTATCTGGAAGAAGTGAAAGAAACGACCTTAGGTGCTTACGAGCATCAGAATTATCCGTTCGAAGAGCTCGTCGATAAAGTGCAGGTCAGCCGGGATTTGAGCCGCAATCCGCTGTTTGACACGATGTTCTCCCTGCAAAACTTGGAGGATAAAGAGTTTGAGCTGGAAGGGCTGAAATTGTCCCCGTACCCTAGCGAATACGGTACGGCCAAGTTCGACCTGAGTGTGGATGTTACGGAAGAAAACGGCGGCCTGGAGTGCAGCTTTGAATTCGCAACGGCTCTTTATAAAGAAAGCACGATCCGGCGGTTGTCGACTCATTTCGGACATTTGCTTGCGGCGATCGTAAGCTGTCCGGATGCGAAGATCGCCGAGCTGAACTTGCTGACGGCAGAGGAAAAAGAACAAATTCTCGGCGCGTTTAACCCGGCGCAGCCGGAAGTGGCTCCTGCGGCCGCGTTCCACCGGCTGTTTGAGGAACAGGCGGAGCGCACGCCGGAAGAGACGGCCGTCGTGTACGAGAACGACCGGCTGACGTATGCGGAGCTGAACGAGCGGGGAAACCGCTTGGCGGCCACGCTGCGCGCAAGCGGCATCGGCCGGGAGACGATCGTCGGCATTCTCGCCGAGCGTTCGGTGGACTTGCTGGTGGCCGTGCTGGCCATCTGGAAAGCGGGTGGGGCGTATGTGCCGCTTGACCCGGATTATCCGGCGGGCCGCGTGCGGTTCATGCTTGAGGACAGCGGAGCGAAGGTGCTGCTGACGCAAACGGCGCTGCGAGAGCGTGCCGAAGCCTGGCTCGGCGAAGAGGAGCTGGCGCTAGCGGCGGTGCTGTACCTGGACGACGAAGCGTCGTACAGCGAGGAGCGGGCGAATGCGCCGATTGTCTTCGGCATTTCCAGCAAGCTGACGGATGCTGTGGACGACGGTGATGAGAGCCCTCAGAATGTTGGCACCGACAGCTTCTATGAAGCCCGTCCGGAGGATCTGGCTTACGTAATCTACACGTCGGGAACGACGGGCAAGCCGAAGGGAGTGATGATCGAGCACCGCAGCCTGGTGAACACGGCGGCGGGCTACCGGCGGGAATACCGGTTGGATCAGTTCCCGGTGCGGCTGCTGCAGCTCGCCAGCTTCTCGTTCGACGTGTTCGTCGGCGACATTGCGCGGACGCTGTACAATGGCGGCACCATGGTCATCGTGCCGAAGGACGACCGGATCGATCCGTCTCGTCTGCACTACTGGATTGAGCGGGAGCGGGTCACCATCTTCGAATCGACGCCAGCGCTGATCGTGCCGTTCCTAGAGTATGTGCACGAGCAGCGGCTCGATATGAGCTGGATGGAGCTGTTGATCACGAGCTCGGACAGCTGCAGCGTGGGGGATTACCGGACCTTGCAGGAGCGCTTCGGTTCGTTGTTCCGGATCATCAACGCATACGGCGTGACGGAAGCGGCGATCGACTCCAGCTTCTACGACGAGGAGCTAGCGAAGCTGCCGCAGACAGGCCATGTGCCGATCGGCAAAGCATGGCTGAACGCCAAGTTCTACATCGTGGACGTGCATCTGAACCCGGTGCCGGTCGGGGTGCTGGGCGAGCTGGTTATCGGCGGAGTCGGAGTGGCGCGCGGGTACTTGAACCGTCCGGAGTTGACGGAAGAGAAGTTCGTAGACAGCCCGTTCGCCACGGGCGAGCGGTTGTACCGCACGGGAGACTTGGCGCGGTGGATGGAAGACGGCAACGTGGACTTCATCGGCCGGATCGACAACCAGGCGAAAATCCGGGGGTACCGGATCGAGACGGGCGAGATCGAGTCGCAGCTGCTGCGGGTGGAAGGCGTACGCGAAGCGGTGGTGCTGGTTCGAAGTGACGCGAACGGGCAGAAGGCGCTATGCGCGTATTACACGCCGGATACCGGAGCGGAGCTGGCAGTAAACGATCTGCGCAGCGCGCTGGCGCAGGAGTTGCCGGGGTACATGATCCCGTCGTACTTCGTGGAGCTGGAGCGCCTGCCTCTGACGCCGAACGGAAAGATTGACCGGAAGGCGCTGCCGGCGCCGGAAGGGGAAGCGGGAAGCGGAACGGAGTACGTCGCACCGCGCAATGAGCTGGAAACAAAGCTGGCGGCGATTTGGCAAGAGGTGCTGGGGCTTGCGAAGGAGATTGGCGTTCACGACAATTTCTTCGACATCGGCGGCCACTCCCTGCGGGCGACGACGCTGGTCAGCAAGATTCATAAAGAGTTGAACGTGGATCTGCCGCTGCGCGACGTGTTCCGCCATTCCACCATCGAGAGCATGGCGGCCGCCATTTCCCGGCTGGATGAGCAGACATTCGTTTCCATTCCGGTGGCGGATGACCGAGAGGTGTACCCGCAATCTTTTGCTCAAAAACGTCTCTTTATCCTGAATCAACTGGAAGGCGCGGAGCTTAGCTACAACATGCCGGAAGCGATGCTGCTGGAGGGTGCTTTGGACCGGGCAAGGTTCGAAGAAGCGTTCCGTAAGCTCGTGACGCGGCATGAAACGCTGCGCACCGGGTTCGAAATGGTGGATGGCGAAGCATCGCAGCGGATTTATCAGGACGTGAATGTTGCCGTGGAGTTTTATCGAGCGGATAAGCAAGAGGCCGAAGAGACGGTTCGTCGTTTCGTCCGTCCGTTTGACTTGGCGAAGCCTCCGCTGCTGAGGGTAGGCCTTGTCGAGCTGGCTCCGGAACGCCATATTCTAATGTACGACATGCATCATATTATTTCCGACGGCGTATCGATGGAAATCTTTGTTGAAGAATTCGTCCGCTTGTACGGCGGCGAGCAATTGGAGCCTCTGCGCATTCAGTACAAAGACTACACCGTTTGGCAGCATTCGCAGGAGCAGAAGGAACGGCTTCAGCGCCAGGAGGCATACTGGCTGGACATGTTCCAAGGCGAGCTTCCGGTGCTGGAAATGCCGACCGACTATCCGCGTCCGGCCGTGCAGAGCTACGAAGGCCAAACGCTGGAGTTTTTCTTCGACGCTTCGAAAACCGACGGCCTGAAGCAGCTGGCCTCGGAAACGGGCACGACGCTGTTTATGGTGCTGCTTGCGGCGTATAACGTCCTTTTGCATAAATATTCAGGTCAGGAAGACGTGATCGTCGGTACACCGATTGCTGGAAGGAATCATGGAGATGTACAGCCGTTGATCGGGATTTTCTTAAACACGCTGGCTATCCGCAGTTATCCGGCTTCGGAGAAGACATTCCTGTCATACCTGAACGAAGTCAAAGAAACGACCCTCCACGCCTTCGAGCATCAAAACTATCCGTTCGAAGAATTGGTGGACAAGGTGCAAGTCACCCGTGATTTAAGCCGCAATCCGCTCTTCGACACGCTGTTTACGATGCAGAATACGGAGAACGAGGAATTTGAGCTGGAAGGGCTTCGCCTGATTCCTTATCCGAGCGCACTGGATACCGCGAAGTTTGATATCAGCTTGGATGTGGGCGAGGAGAACGGCGGCTTGGATTACAGCTTCGAATATGCGACGGCTCTCTACAAAAGGGAGACGATCGAACGGCTGGCGAAACATTACGAACAGCTGCTCGTAACGATCGTAAGCCGTCCGGATGCGAAGATCGCCGAGCTGAACTTGCTGACGGCAGAGGAAAAAGAACAAATTCTCGGCGCGTTTAACCCGGCGCAGCCGGAAGTGGCTCCTGCGGCCGCGTTCCATCGGCTGTTCGAAGAACAAGCGGAGCGCACGCCGGAAGAGACGGCCGTTGTGTACGAGAACGACCGGCTGACGTATGCGGAGCTGAACGAGCGGGCAAACCGCTTGGCGACCACGGTGCGCGCAAGCGGCATCGGCCGGGAGACGATCGTCGGCATTCTCGCCGAGCGTTCGGTGGACTTGCTGGTGGCCGTGCTGGCCGTCTGGAAAGCAGGCGGGGCGTATGTGCCGCTCGACCCGGATTACCCGGCGGAGCGCGTGCGGTTCATGCTTGAAGACAGCGGAGCGAAGGTGCTGCTGACGCAAACGGCGCTGCGAGAGCGTGCTGAAGCCTGGCTCGGCGAAGAGGAGCTGGCGCTAGCGGCGGTGCTGTACCTGGACGACGAAGCGTCGTACAGCGAGGAGCGGGCGAATGCGCCGATTGTCTCCGGCATGGTCTCCGGCAAGCTGACGGATGCTGTGGACGACGGTGATGAGAGCCATCAGAATGTTGGCACCAACAGCTTCCATGAAGCCCGTCCGGAGGATCTGGCGTACGTGATCTATACGTCGGGAACGACGGGCAAGCCAAAGGGCGTGATGATCGAGCACCGCGGCCTGGTGAATACGGCGGCGGGCTACCGGCGGGAATACCAGTTGGATCAGTTCCCGGTGCGGCTGCTGCAGCTCGCCAGCTTCTCGTTTGACGTGTTCGTGGGAGATATCGCGCGGACGCTGTACAACGGAGGCACGATGGTGATTGTGCCGAAGGACGACCGGATTGATCCGTCTCGTCTGCACCACTGGATTGAGCAGGAGCGGGTCACCATCTTCGAATCGACGCCGGCGCTGATTGTGCCGTTCCTGGAGTACGTGCACGAGCAGCAACTGGATATGAGCCGGATGGAGCTGTTGATCACGAGCTCGGACAACTGCAGCGTGGGGGATTACCGGACCTTGCAGGAGCGCTTCGGCTCGTTGTTCCGGATCATCAACGCTTACGGCGTGACGGAAGCGGCGATCGACTCCAGTTTCTACGACGAGGAACTGGCGAAGCTGCCACAGACAGGCAATGTGCCGATCGGCAAAGCGTGGCTGAATGCGAAATTCTACATCGTGGACGCGCATCTGAACCCGGTGCCGGTCGGGGTGCTGGGCGAACTGGTCATCGGCGGAATCGGAGTGGCGCGCGGGTACTTGAACCGTCCGGAGCTGACGGAAGAGAAGTTCGTAGACAGCCCGTTCGCCGCGGGCGAGCGGCTGTACCGCACGGGAGACTTGGCGCGGTGGATGGAAGACGGCAACGTGGACTTCATCGGCCGGATCGACAACCAGGCGAAAATCCGGGGGTACCGGATTGAGACGGGCGAGATCGAGTCGCAGCTGCTGCGGGTGGAAGGCGTGCGCGAAGCGGTGGTGCTGGTTCGAAGTGACGCGAACGGGCAGAAGGCGCTATGCGCGTATTACACGCTGGATACCGGAGCGGAGCTGGCGGTGAACGATTTGCGCAGCGCGCTGGCGCAGGAGCTGCCGGGGTACATGATCCCATCGTACTTCGTGGAGCTGGAGCGCCTGCCTCTGACGCCGAACGGAAAGATTGACCGGAAGGCGCTGCCGGCGCCGGAAGGGGAAGCGGGAAGCGGAACGGAGTACGTCGCACCGCGCAATGAGCTGGAAACGAAGTTGGCGGCGATTTGGCAGGAGGTGCTGGGGCTTGCGAAGGAGATTGGCGTTCACGACAACTTCTTCGACATCGGCGGCCACTCCCTGCGGGCGACGACGCTGGCGGGCAAGGTATTTAAGGAATTAAACGTCAACCTGCCGCTGCGCGACGTATTCCGTCACTCGACGATTGCGGCGATGGCTGAGGCGATCGCCCGGATGGAACGGCGGGAGCATGAGGCCATTCCTCAAGCGGAGGAGAGAGAGTACTACCCTCTGTCCTCCGCGCAGAAACGGCTGTTCATTCAGCATACGCTGGATGGAGCGGATCAGCTTTACAACATGCCGGAGTTGGTGCAGGTGGAAGGCGAGTTTGATTTAGACCGGTTGGAAGCCGCCTTGCGGAAATTGATAACGCGGCATGAATCGCTGCGCACCGGTTTTGAAATCGTGAAGGGCGAAGCGGTTCAGCGGGTTTACCCGCAGGTCGATTTTGCTATCGAGCATCATCAAGCGGATAAAGAGGATGCGGCTCAAATCGAGCAGATCGTCCGCAGCTTCATTCGTCCGTTTGATCTCGGCAAGCCGCCGCTGCTGCGCGCCGGGGTCATCGAGCTGGAGCCGAACCTGCATATTCTCCTTTTCGACATGCACCATATGGTGTCTGACGGCGTATCGATGGCGATTGTGATCGATGAGTTCTCAAGTTTCTACGCCGGGGAAGAACTGCCGCCACTGCGCATTCAATACAAGGATTATGCCGTTTGGCAGCAGTCGAAGGCCCACCGAGAGCGGATCGGGCGGCAGGAAGCGTACTGGCTGCAAACCTTCGAAGGCGAGCTGCCGACGGCGGACCTGCCGATCGACTACGAACGGTCCGCGGCTCGCAGCTACGAAGGCGCGCATCTGGAGTTCAACGTCGAAGCTTCTCTCTCTGCGCGGCTGCGCGAATTGGCGGCCGAGCGTGAAAGCACGCTGTTCATGGTGCTGCTTGCGGCTTATACCGTGCTGCTGTCCAAGTACAGCGGGCAGGAGGACTTGATCGTGGGCACCCCGGTGGCGGGAAGAACGAACGCCGATTTGGAATCGGTCATCGGGATGTTTGTCAATACGCTGGCGATCCGCAATCGTCCTTCGGGCGACAAGACGTTCTTGTCCTACCTGGAAGAAGTGAAGGAAACGGCTTTGGGTGCTTTCGAGAACCAGGACTATCCATTCGAGGAGCTCGTGGAGCGTTTGAATGTGAAGCGGGAGCCGGGCCGCTTCCCGCTGTTCGATGCCGTTTTCGACTTGCAAAATATCGAAGAACGAGACGCCGAGCTGGAAGGGGTCAGCCTGAAGACTTACGAGCTTGACCATTTAGAAGAAGCGAAGTTCGATCTGACGCTGTTTATGTATGAAAACAACGGGGCGCTGAGCGGGGGCTTCTTCTACGCCACCAAGCTGTTCAAAGAAGCGATGATCCGCACCTTGACCGAGGATTACCTGCGGGTACTGTCTCAAATTGCGGAAAATCCACAACTCGAGCTAAGCCGGATTGAATGCCATAAACCGGCGGCAGGCGCAAAGAGTGCCGTCGATACGATCGAATTCGCGTTCTAATCCTACAAGCGCGCCTCCGCCGTCAAACGAAAGCAGCGCGCATCCCAAGGAAGACGGCGAACAACGTCCAAGCCCGTAAACGCGCAGGCCGAAAGCAAGCTTTTTCGGACCTGCGCCGGGGCATGCGGTCACTTCATTTTTAGGGGAGGTACGAATGAAATCTTTGTTTGAAAAGGAAGAACGGTACTGGAGCGGCAAGTTTGACGCCGATGACAGCCTGAGCTTCCTTCCCTACAGTCAATCCTCCAAATTATCGGCCGACGGGGAAGCTGCGGCCGAGCCGGGTTTGCTTCACCGTACTCTGCCGAGCGAAATCTCGGAGAGAATCATTTGCCTTGCCAACGGTTCGGATTTGGCTTTGTACATGATTGTTTTAGCAGGAGTAAAAAGCCTGCTGTTCAAATATACCGGGCGGGACCAAGTGCTGGTCGGGATGCCTTCTTATAGCGCAGACCCCGACGGGACTCCGCCGCCGCATGACATCTTGGTGATCAAGACGTCCGTAAGCCGCGAGACTACGCTGAGAACGCTGCTCGGGGGCATCAAAGCCTCCATCGGCGAGGCGCTGGAGCATCAGCACCTGCCTTTTCGGAAAATGGTGGAGCCGCTCCATCTGGACTATACGGGGGAGGGTCTCCCGGTCGTCAACACCGTCGCATCCTTCGCCCCGATTCATCCGGAACCGCTGGGTAACCGGGTGGCGGCCGATACGGTTTTTCGCTTCGACCGTCAAAACCACTCCATCGAGCTGGAAATAAGCTTTGACGGGCAGCGGTACGAGCGGGCATTTGTAGAACAGGCGGCCGACCATCTTGTTCGGCTGCTGTCCGCGCTTTTATTTCAGCCGGATCTGGAGCTTGGACAAGCCGATGTGCTGTCCCCGGACGAGAGGGAGACGCTGCTGAAGCGATTTAATGACACCGAAACCGGGTTCGAGCGGGGGAAAACGATTTACGGCTTGTTCGAAGAACAGGCGGAGCTTTACCCGGACAACGTGGCCGCCGTCATGAACGAGCGGCAGCTGACCTACCGCGAGCTGAACGAGCGATCCAACCGCCTTGCGCGGAAGCTGCGGGAGACGGGAGTAGAAGCGGACCAGCTGGTAGCGATTCTGGCCGAACGCTCGCTCGATATGGTCGTCGGCATTCTGGCGATTCTCAAAGCGGGCGGAGCATACGTGCCTGTCGATCCCGACTACCCGGAGGAGCGCATCCGCTTCATGATCGAGGATTCGGGTGCGCCGTTATTGCTGATTCAAAAGCATCTGCACGAGAAGACCGACTTCGTAGGAACGCGCCTCGAATTGGACGATTTCGTTTGGGGCGACAGAGGGGCGGACTCCGAAAGTGCGCTGGACGCTTCGAACCTGGAGCCGATTTCCGGGCCGCTCAACCTGGCTTATGTCATCTACACGTCGGGAACGACCGGCAGACCGAAAGGAACGCTGATCGAGCATAAGAACGTCGTGCGCCTCCTGTTCAACGACAAGAACCTGTTCGACTTCGGGCCGTCCGACACGTGGACGCTGTTCCACTCGTTCTGCTTCGATTTCTCCGTCTGGGAAATGTACGGAGCGTTGCTGAACGGAGGCAAGCTGGTCATCGTGCCGCCGCTCACAGCGAAAAATCCAGCCGATTTCCTGGCGCTGCTGGGCCGCGAACAGGTTACCATTTTGAACCAGACGCCAACGTACTTCTACCAGCTGCTGCGTAAGGTCTTGGCGGACCATCCGTACGATTTGAGGATTCGCAACGTCATCTTCGGGGGCGAAGCGCTGAGTCCGCTGCTGCTCAAGGGCTTCAAGACGAAGTACCCGGAGACGAAGCTGATCAATATGTACGGCATTACCGAGACGACGGTTCACGTGACATATAAGGAAATCACGTGGGTCGAAATGGAGGCGGCGAAGAGCAATATCGGCAAGCCGATCCCGACGCTGAGGGTGTACGTCCTTGATGAAAACCGCCGGCCTGTGCCGATCGGTGTAGCGGGCGAAATGTACGTGGCCGGGGAAGGCCTTGCGAGAGGATACCTGAACCGTCCGGATCTGACGGCGGAGAAGTTCGTCGATTCCCCGTTTGCGGAGGGGGAGAAACTGTACCGCTCGGGCGACTTGGCGGCTTGGCTGCCGGACGGCAACATCGAATACCTGGGCCGGATCGATCATCAGGTGAAAATCCGCGGGTACCGGATCGAGCTGGACGAAATCGAGACGCAGCTGCTGAAGATCGCCGCCGTTCAAGAAGCCAAGGTGCTCGACCGCGACGACGCGAACGGCCAAAAGCAGCTTGTCGCTTACTACGTCGCGGAAACGAGGCTGGCGGTGCATGAACTCAAGGAGGAGCTCGCCAAGCAGCTTCCGGGGTATATGATTCCTTCGCACCTCGTGCAGCTTTCGCGGATGCCGCTGACCCCGAACGGGAAAATCGACCGCAAAGCGCTGCCCGCGCCGGAGGAAGCCGCGGCCCGAGGAGCGGAATATGTCGCGCCGAGAACGCTGCTCGAAATGAAGATCGCCCGCGTCTGGCAGGATACGCTTGGCGTTCCGCAGGTCGGCGTAAAGGATAACTTTTTTGAGTTGGGTGGCAATTCGTTAAGTCTGATGAGGCTCGTTCAAGCCGTTTACGATGAAACGGGCATTGAGATACCGCTAAACCGCCAATTCCATAATGTAACAGTTGAAGCCATGGCTTTCGGAGAGGGGGACCTGGGCCTGGATAAAGGGGGAGACTCCTTCATTAAGCTGAATAAAGTAGGAAATCTGAATGTGTTCTGCTTCCCTCCGGGCAGCGGCTTCGGCATCGGTTACCGAGAGCTCGCAAGCAGGCTCGACGGTCGGTCCGTGCTCTACAGCATTGATTTTATCGACGATGCCGTCGATTACGAGGCCATGCTGAACCGTTATGTGGACGAGATCGTCCGCATCCAGCCGGAAGGACCTTACGTGCTGCTCGGCTACTGCTTCGGAGGAAACCTGACGTTCGAGGTAGCCAAAACGATGGAGAAAAGAGGGTATTCCGTAACAGACGTGCTTATGGTGGACTCGTGGATTAAGCACACGCTGACGCCTTCCGAAACGTCGGAGAAAGAGCTTGAAGAAACGCTTGCCGATTTCGACGAAGAAGAGAAGGAACTAATGAGCAACCCGCTCGTGCGGGAGCGGGTTCATCGGAAGGTCAAAGCGACCTTGGCGTACGAAGCGCAACTCATTAATTCCGGCACGATCCCGGCCAGGATTTACGAACTGATTGCGAAGGACAGCGAAGCGTTCCGCCTGGAGCACCAATTGCCTTCCTGGCAGGGGGCAACGACGCAAGCTTACGCCGATTACCGGCTGGAGGGCGCGCACGAGGAATTGCTGGAACTCGCGCGCGTGGACGAAACGGCCGTCGTCATCCGGGACATCTTAGAGCAAGTCAAGCGGCAGATTGAAGCGGAGGCCGGTGTACTGCATGGAAGCTGACCGACAGCCGTCTGTTCAAGAACAAGGCACAGCGGCGCCTTTCAAGCGCCAAACCGCTTACGCCGCCTGGAAAGCGTTCCGCTGGCTGATGTCCTATGTAAGCCGTCACAAAGGCTGGATGATCGTCGGTGTCTTGTCCGCGATTGCCGCCGCCGTTATTGAGATATGGACGGGAGGTTTGATCGAGCAGCTGACCACCCAGGCCGAGAAGGGGGCGGGGCCAATCGTTCTGCAAATCGTGTACGCGGTCTTTGTGGTCATCTTGATCGGTGTGCCGGCGAAGTTTTTCATGAGCTTCGGCGTGGAGCGAAGCAGCGCCTCTGCGGTGCAGGATATCCGCAACCATGTCATGCGTCATATCGGTAAACTCCCGGTCTCCTATTTAGAAAAGCAGCACTCCGGCGATGTCTTGTCGCGGATCAACAACGACCTGCAGCTCATCCAGCAGTTTATGATTCGGGACCTCGCCCAGTGGTTTTATCATCCGCTGTTGTTCATCGGCTGTTTCGCTTATTTGCTCTACCTCCAATGGGAGCTGATGCTGTACAGCCTGCTGTTATTTCCCGTAGCGCTGCTGGTTTCCCAGTGGATCGGCAAGCAGTTGGAGCGGTTGACGGAGGAAGCCCAGGCGAACATGGGCCGAATGAACGTCAACCTCCAGGATACGCTTGGGGGTATGCCTATTGTGAAAAGCTACCTGCTATCCGGCATGTTATCTCGCTCCTACCAAGTGCTGCTGCAATTGACGGCCCAAAAAAAGCTGGCCGTGAAAAAGCGGGAAGCCTGGGTCAACCCGCTGCTTTCCACGTTGATGATCAGCCCGATCATTTTCGCCGTCAGTTACGGAAGCTATTTGATCTACAAAGGGCAGCTAGGTGCGGGAGAGCTGATCGCCTTCCTGTACTTGCTGAATCTGTGTCTGGAGCCGCTGGAGCATATTCCCGAGCTCATCACGCGGACGTTCGAAATGGCCGGTGCCCTGAGAAGGGTCTCCGAAATCGTCGAGCAGCCGACCGAAACGGAAAATGGCCGCTCGCTTTCGAAAGCGAGCGCCGCCCCCATCGAGTTTCAGAACGTAAACTTCGGGTATGAGGAGAGCTCCCCGATCCTGCGGAATGTTAGCTTCTCGGTGCCGGAAGGGAAGACGATCGCGCTTGTCGGAGCGAGCGGCGGAGGGAAGAGCACGGTGTTTAAGCTTGTATGCGGCTTTTATCCGCTTCCGAAGGACCAGGGCGAGATCCGCGTGTTCGGCAGCCTGATCCACGGCGCCGATCCGGAGCAGCTTCGGTCGCATTTTTCTGTGGTAACTCAGGATTCGTATTTGTTTAGCGGCACGATCGCTGAAAATATCGGCTACGGGCGGGAAGTAGCGTCGATGGACGAGATTATCGAATCCGCCAAAGCCGCTCAGGCGCATTCCTTCATTATGCAGCTTCCCGACGGCTACCAGACGTATGTCGGAGAGCGCGGAGGCTTTTTGTCCGGCGGGCAGCGCCAGCGCATTGCAATGGCCCGGGCTTTTCTGAAGGATGCTCCCGTTCTGCTGCTGGACGAGCCAACGTCGGCTCTTGATCCGGAGTCGGAAAGCGCGGTTCAGGAAGCGCTGGGCGTATTGATGAAGCAGCGAACGACGATGATTATTGCCCACCGGCTTTCTACAGTACAAAACGCCGACGAAATTTGGGTCATGGAACAGGGGAGTATTGTTGAAAAGGGCACTCATGAACAATTGCTGAAGATGAAGGGACTGTACGCCCAGTCGTACTATCAGGAATTTACCGAGTCTGCCGAACGCAGGGAGGTGGCGTACACATGAAAAAGGGCGGATGGCTCTCGCAAGTGAAAGAACTAAGCTACTTGCTGATGTTTATGAACCGCAAGCGCAAAACCCAGTACGCCATTGGCCTGGCAGTGACGGCGCTCACCCAGACATTGTTCCTGATCGCCTTCAGCTTGGTCGTACATAACTTGGTTGATTTCGCCGTGTCCCGAGATACGTCCCTGATAGTGGAAGCCTTTATTATTTTGGGCGCGGCCTTGTTCCTGGAAAATGTGATTTCTCCCTGGTTCATTTACTTATACCAGCGCAGTGTCGAGCTGACTGTGCTGAATATCCGCGAACGTCTTTATGAAAAGCTGTGCCGGGTGCGGCCGAGATTCCTGGAGCAGACGCACCATGGGGACTTGCTGTCGCGGGTGAACAACGACGTAACGACCGTTGAGTTTACATTCTCGCAGGTTTACTTTGTTTTGCTGCTTCAAGTTGTCTTTTGCATCGGCTCCATTGTCTCCATGGTGTTGATCGATTGGCGGTTTGCCGGCGTATCCTTCGTCATTCTGCTGCTGTCCTCCGTGGTCAGCCTGAAATTTGCGCGGGATATTCGCGCCTTGTCCGAACAAGGCTTGCAAACGCTCGGTAAAATGACCGAAAAATTCAAAGATTTTATGGGCGGCATTCAAATTGTGAAGCTGTTCCGCATCCGCACGATTTACGGCCAGTACGAGGCGTTGAACGAACAAATGACGCAGACGCTTCGGCAAACCGCGCAGAAGAACGGCATGCAGGCTGCGGTGAATCATTTTATCAGCTACGTCACGTTCTGCGGCATCATCGTCATCGGCAGTCTTCTTTATGCCTACGGACTGATGGGAATGGGAAGCGTCGCCGCCCTGGCGGTTTTGCAAGTGAATCTGACGCACGCCTTGTTGAACTTGGGGACGGTTCTGTCGATGACCCAAAATTCGCTCGCGGGCGCTCACCGGATTCAAGAAGTACTAAGAGAGGAAGAGGAACCGGAGCGTTTGGGATCTCCTCACAGCGAGCTCGTGTCGGAGGCTGCGGTGGAGTTTCGCGATGTGGAATTTTCCTATCAGGCGGATAAAAAGGTGCTTGTTGACATCTCCATGCAGGTGTTTCCCGGACAGGTCGCCGCTATCGTGGGGGCCAGCGGCAGCGGCAAAAGTACGCTGATCAAGCTGCTGCTCGGCTTTTATCCTGTGGACAGCGGAGAAATCCTGCTCCAAGGCAAACCGTTCGGCCATTACACGCTGGACGAAATCCGCAGGCAGATTGCATACGTTCCGCAGGAGCCGTTCTTGTTTACCGGCACAATTGAGGAAAACATCCGCTACGGCAACCTGGATGCAACGGATGAAGAAGTGATCGAAGCGGCCAAAGCGGCGTACGCTCACCATTTCATTCAGGAACTTCCTGAACAGTATAAAACGCCGGTGGGAGAGAGAGGAGCGTCGTTGTCGGGCGGACAAAGGCAGCGAATTGCGATCGCACGGGCGATTCTCAAAAACGCCCCGATTCTGCTGCTGGACGAAGCGACTTCCGCGCTGGATAACGAATCCCAGCATTGGGTACAGCAGGCCCTGAACGTATTGATGAAAGGGCGCACCACCATCCTGATCGCCCACCGTCTCAGCACCGTGGAACATGCGGATTTGATTACCGTCATGAACCAAGGGACGGTCGTCGAGCGGGGCTGCCATCAGGACCTGATTGCGCTCGGAGGTTATTACGCCCGGCTGTACGGCTAGACCCGCTTTACGGCGGGCGGCTTCTTGCTCGCGAATGCGACAGAGTCTTTTAGCAATCCAAGGTATGACTTTATAACCGGTAGTTACCAGAAAACGCAGACACGAAAAAGGAGGAAGAGTCCGAAGGAGCCGTTCCGGGAATGGCCTGCGCGGTTCTTCTAAGAGTGACTAAGTGACTTCTAGGTACAAAGCCTATCTATAAAGAATCTCTAAACCGGGAGTGTGTCGATGTGAGAGAGGATACCAACGAGCAATATGGATTAACGCAAGCCCAGCGCCGAATATGGTTCATGGAAATTATGAATCCGGGAACGTCCATCACGATGCTTTCCGCGACCTACCAGATTACGGGCGAGATCAACACACAGCTTCTGAAGCAAGCGGCGGCAGAGATCGTCAAAACCTATGACGTTTTCCGAATCCGCATTAGCGGGGATTTGCAAAATCCAACGCAGTGGTTCGAAGAGCCGGAGAATGTCCAAGCTAGGATAAGCCGCCTCGAAATAGGCACAACCGAACAATTCTATGCTTGGGTGAAAGAAGTAAGCGAAAAACCGGCCAGCGTGTTCGACGAACACCTCTACCAATTTACGATTATCCATTTTGCGAACGGCCAAGTATGGCTCAATTTGACGGTAAATCATATTATCGCCGACGGCTTGTCCGTCAATGCTTTGCTGCATGCGGTGATGGAAAAATACCTGGAACTGCGCAAAGGCATCTCCAGCAGTTACCAGCCCCCTTCCTATCTAGATTATATTTCCTCGGAGCGTGAATATGAGCAATCGCAGCGTTATCAAAAAGGCAAGGAATACTGGCTGACAAAGTACAACACTTTGCCTGAAACGACCGGCATTAAATCGTATCCGCCATTCTCGATCGGCAGCGAATCCAATAAACTGTCCATCACTTTGGACGGTTCCCGGTATGAACGCATTCTGGCCTTCAGCGAACAATATCAGGTCAGCTTATATACGTTATTTTTGTCCGCCATGTACGCCTTATTGTACAAACTGACCGACAGCACCGATGTTCCGGTCGGCACGGTTTTCGCCAATCGCACCAGCAAGAAGGAAAAAGAAACGATCGGCATGTTTGTCAGCACTGTGGCTACGCGGATTTGTCTGAATCCAGACGGGCACGTACTTTCATTGATCCAAACGGTTTCCAAGGAAAATACGGCGGATCTGCGGTATCAGAAATACCCTTATAACCAATTGATCCAGGATTTACGCGAACAACACGGCCGCAACGATCTTTCGGGGCTGTTCCGCACGTCTCTGGAATATCTGCCTTTGAAAATCGTGGAGTACGAGGAAATCAAGGTACGCTTAGAGGCTCACTTCGCTAGGCACGAGATGGACGATTTGCTGCTGCGCTTCGACCATATGCTGAATGAAGGCCATGTAATTCTCCATGCTTCCTATCGTACGGGTCTGTTCGAGAAGGCCGAGATTGATCGGATTATGGAACAGTATGTAACCGTTCTGGACCAGTTTCTTCAGAGTCCCGAACTGCCGGTACGCGAGATTTCTCTGCTGAGCGATGAGGAGAGACACCGCATTCTCAATGTTTTTAACCCGCCGGTGGCAGGGCTGAGCGAGGGAGAAGCGTTTCATCGGTATGTTGAAAAGTTTGCTCGGGAAATTCCAGATCATCCGGCAGTCGTCTACATGGACAAACAGCTGACCTACGGCGAATTGAACGAACGCGCCGAGCGGCTGGCTTCTCTCCTTCGCGAACAGGGCGTGGGAAGGGAGACGATTACGGGGATCTGGGCGGAGCGTTCGGTGGAACTGCTGGTCGGGGTGCTCGCCGTTTGGAAAGCCGGCGGAGCCTATGTACCGCTGGACCCCGATTATCCCGCGGAGCGGATTGAGTACATGCTCAGCGATAGCGATGCATCGGTGCTGCTTACGCAGCGTCATCTGTTGGAGCGGGCCGGAGGTTGGTTGGCCGATGACCGGCTGAAGCTTCAAGCTGTCTATGCCATGGATGATGAACAGATTTATAACGGGGATGCCTTAGCCGTGGAATTTGAATCTGCCGACAGCGCCCCGCAAGACTTGGCTTATGTGATTTACACCTCGGGTACGACGGGACGCCCGAAAGGCGTCATGATTGAGCACGGTAGTCTCGTGAATACGGCGGATGCGTACCGTCGCGAGTACCGGTTGGATCAGTTTCCGGTGCGGCTGCTGCAGCTGGCCAGCTTCTCGTTTGACGTGTTTGTCGGAGACATCGCGCGGACGCTGTATAACGGAGGCACGATGGTGATTGTGCCGAAGGATGACCGGATTGATCCGAACCTCTTATACGGCTGGATTCGGGACCAAAACATTACGGTATTCGAATCGACGCCTGCGCTCATCCTGCCGTTCATGCAGCATATTTATGAAGAAGGGCTGGACGTTAGCTCCATGCAGTTGCTGATTACCAGCTCGGATGCTTGCAGTGTCACCGATTACCGATTGCTACAGGAAAGATTCGGCGGACAATTCCGCATCATCAACAGCTATGGCGTTACCGAAGCGGCCATTGACAGCAGCTTTTACGGTGAGCCGCTGGATAAGTTGCCGCCGTCGGGTCATGTGCCGATCGGCAAAGCTTGGCTGAACGCCCGGTTTTACATTGTCGATGCTGCGTTAAAGCCGGTTCCTGTAGGGGTTCCGGGCGAGCTTGTCATCGGCGGCGCCGGGGTGGCGCGCGGGTACTGGAACCGTCCGGATCTAACCGCCGAGAAGTTTGCGGACAGCCCGTTTGTGCCGGGCGAACGTCTGTACCGGACAGGCGATTTGGCCCGCTGGCTAGAAGACGGGAACGTGGACTTCATCGGCCGGATCGACTATCAGGTGAAAATTCGCGGGTTCCGGATCGAACTCGGCGAAATTGAAACGGCCCTGCTGCGTTTCCCGGGCGTCAAGCAGGCTGTGGTGACCGACCGTACGGATGAGCAGGGGCAAAAGTATTTGTGCGGTTACGTGGCGGCGGATGCTTCTTTGCAGCTGAGCGATCTGCTGTCTCAATTGAAGCAAGAGCTGCCGGCTCATATGGTCCCGGCCCGGCTGGTGTCTCTTGATAAGCTTCCGCTCACGCCGAACGGCAAAATTGACCGCAAAGCGCTGCCTGAACCGACCGGAGAGATAGAAGCAGGCCGTGAGTATGTGGCTCCTCGCACAACGCTGGAAACAAGACTTGCTCTCATTTGGCAGCAGGTACTGGGTATTGCGCGAGTTGGAGTCCAAGACGATTTCTTTGACTTGGGTGGTCATTCCTTGCGGGCCTCCACGCTGGTTTCCAAGATTCGGAAAGATCTGCAAGTCGAGGTTCCGCTGCGGGAAGTTTTCCGCTACACCACGATCGAACAGCTGGCCCAAAGAATCGGCGGTTTAAGGCAGCAGGAGACGTATGAGATTACAAAGGCGGCTGAGGCCGAGTACTATCCGGTTTCATCCGAGCAAAAGCGTCTGTACGTCCTGCGCCAGCTTGACGGGGCCGAGCGCAGCTACAATATGTCGGCGGCGCTTCTTCTCGAAGGCAAGCTGGACCGCACACGCGTCGAGCACGCGTTCCGGGCGCTGATTCAGCGCCATGAGACGCTGCGTACCGGGATCGAGCAGGTTCAAGGCGAGCTTGTCCAGCGCATCTATGACGAGTTGGATTTTGCTGTAGATTATTTCCAAGCGAGCGAGCGGGAAGTGGAGCAAGTGGTGGAAGCTTACTATCACCCGTTTGATCTGACTAAGCCGCCACTTCTCCGCATCGGTTTGATCGAAGTCGCCGAGGATCGCCACATTCTGCTGTTCGATATGCACCATATCGTCTCGGACGGCATTTCGACAGCGCTGCTCTTCGACGAGTTCAGCCGCCTGTATCGGGGCGAGGAGCTGGCCCCGCTGCGCATTCAATACAAAGATTATGCCGTTTGGCAGCATTCCGAAGCTTACGGGCAGATGCTCCAGCCGCAGAAGGAGTATTGGCTAGAACAGCTGTCGGGCGAGCTGCCGGTCTTGGAGCTACCGACGGACTTCCCGCGACCTGCGGTGCAAAGCTTTGACGGCCGAACCGTGAAGTTTTATATCGAGAAAGATCGGACGGAGAAGCTGAAAGAACTAGCGGCACGGACAGGGACGACCCTGTACATGGTGCTGCTGTCGGCTTACACCATCCTTATGCATAAATATTCGGGTCAGGAAGATCTGATCGTAGGAACGCCGATTGCCGGAAGAACGCAGGAAGAAGTGCAGCCGATCGTAGGGATGTTTATCAACACTCTGGTCATTCGCAGCCGTCCGGAGCGTTCCAAGCCGTACCTTTCGTACCTGGAAGAAATCAAGGACATCACGCTCGGGGCTTTCGAACACCAAAATTATTTGTTCGAAGACTTGGTAGAAAGTCTTCACATTCCGCGCGCGACCGGCCGTAATCCGCTCTTTGACACGTTCTTCTCCCTACAAAATACGGAGAACGAGCAAATTGTCATCGAGGGGCTGGAGCAATCGTTTTATCCACTGGAAAATCAAACATCCAAGTTCGAGCTGCTCCTGGATATTTCGGAGCTGGACGGTCAGCTCGAATGCCGGTTGGAGTACGCTACGGCTTTGTATAAACAGGAGACCGCGGAGCGGTTCGCCAGACATTATGACAAGCTGCTCGAAACCATCACAGCAGCGCCGGACGGGGATATTGCCTCGCTGGAAATGCTCACGGAGGAGGAAATCCGCGAGCTGATGCGCGGTTTCAACGATTCGGAGGCGGACTACCCGCGGCAGCAGACGATTCACGGCTTGTTCGAAGAGCAGGCGGAGCTTTACCCGGACAACGTGGCCGCCGTCATGAACGAGCGGCAGCTGACCTACCGCGAGCTGAACGAGCGATCCAACCGCCTTGCGCGGAAGCTGCGGGAGACGGGAGTAGAAGCGGACCAGCTGGTAGCGATTCTGGCCGAACGCTCGCTCGATATGGTCGTCGGCATTCTGGCGATTCTCAAAGCAGGCGGAGCATACGTGCCTGTCGATCCCGACTACCCAGAGGAGCGCATTCGCTTCATGATCGAGGATTCGGGTGCGCCGTTATTGCTGATTCAAAAGCATCTGCACGAGAAGACCGACTTCGTAGGAACGCGCCTCGAATTGGACGATTTCGTTTGGGGCGACAGAGGGGCGGACTCCGAAGGTGCGCTGGACGCTTCGAACCTGGAGCCGATTTCCGGGCCGCTCAACCTGGCTTATGTCATCTACACGTCGGGAACGACCGGCAGACCAAAAGGAACGCTGATCGAGCATAAGAACGTCGTGCGCCTCCTGTTCAATGACAAAAACCTGTTCGACTTCGGGCCGTCCGACACGTGGACGCTGTTCCACTCGTTCTGCTTCGATTTCTCCGTTTGGGAAATGTACGGAGCGCTGCTGTACGGAGGGAAGCTGGTCATCGTACCGCCGTTCACGGCGAAAAATCCGGCCGATTTCCTGGCGCTGCTGGGCCGCGAACAGGTTACCATTTTGAACCAGACACCAACGTACTTCTACCAGCTGCTGCGCGAGGTCTTGACGGACCATCCGTACGATTTGCGGATTCGCAACGTCATCTTCGGGGGCGAAGCGCTGAGTCCGCTGCTGCTCAAGGGCTTCAAGACGAAGTACCCGGAGACGAAGCTGATCAATATGTACGGCATTACCGAGACGACTGTTCACGTTACGTATAAGGAAATCACGTGGGTCGAAATGGAGGCGGCGAAGAGCAATATCGGCAAGCCGATCCCGACGCTGAGGGTGTACGTCCTTGATGAAAACCGCCGACCTGTGCCGATCGGCGTAGCGGGCGAAATGTACGTGGCCGGGGAAGGCCTTGCGAGAGGATACCTGAACCGCCCGGATCTGACGGCGGAGAAGTTCGTCGATTCCCCGTTTGCGGAGGGGGAGAAACTGTACCGCTCGGGCGACTTGGCGGCTTGGCTGCCGGACGGCAACATCGAATACCTGGGCCGGATCGATCACCAGGTCAAAATCCGCGGGTACCGAATCGAGCTGGACGAAATCGAGACGCAGCTGCTGAACGTCGAGGGCGTGGAAGAAGCGGTGGTGCTTGCCCGTCAGGACGGCGGGGGCGAGAAGGCGCTTGTCGCCTACTTTGTGGCGGATCGGACACTGACGGTCAGCGAAATGAGAACCTCGCTGGCCCAGGGAATGCCGGGGTACATGATCCCGTCGTACTTCGTGCAGCTGGAGCGCATGCCGCTGACGGCCAACGGCAAAGTAGACCGCAAAGCGCTGCCGGAACCGCAAGGCAGCTTGCAGACGGGCGTCGAATATGTAGCACCGCGTAACCGGATGGAGTCCCAGCTTGTGAAGATCTGGGAGGAAGTGCTGGGCTACTCCGGCATTGGAGTCCTGGACAATTTCTTCGAGCTCGGAGGCCACTCCTTGCGGGCGACGAACCTTGTCAGCAAGATTCAGAAGGAAATGAACGTCGAACTTCCGCTGCGCGATGTGTTCCGCTATACGACGGTAGAGTCGATGGCCGGGGCTATTGCCAGCTTGGAAGAAACGCGGCACAGCTCAATTCCGAAAGCGGAAGAGAAAGCGTACTATCCGGTTTCCTCCGCGCAAAAAAGGCTGTACGTCCTGCACCAGCTGGATGGCTCGGAGCTGAATTACAACCTCCCAAGTGCCTTGCAGTTGGAAGGGGCTTTGAACGAGGCCAAAGTGGAAAAGGCGCTGACTACTTTGGTGGCCCGGCATGATATGCTGCGCACCGGTTTTGAAATCGTGAATGGGGAGCCGGTTCAGCGTATTCATCCGCTCGTAGCTTTCAAGGTCGAAAAGCTTCAAGCAAGCGAAGATCAGGTTGCGGCCATTCTTGAAGGCTTCATTCAGCCTTTTGACTTGACCCAGCCGCCTTTGCTGCGCGCCCTGCTGATCGAACTGGAGAAAGAGAAATTCCTGCTCGCGCTGGATATTCATCATATTGGTTCCGACGGCCTTTCCATGGACGTGCTGCTGCGCGAATTCGTGCGGCTTTACAATGGGGAAGAATTGCCGGAGCTGCGGATTCAATACAAGGATTACGCCGTTTGGCAGCAATCCGAGGAGCAGCGCCAGCGCATCAAACGGCAGGAGGAATACTGGCGTGGGGTATTCAGCTCCGAGCTTCCGGTTCTTGAGCTGCCTCTCGACTTCTCCCGCCCGGCCGTGCAGCAGTTTGACGGTCAAACGCTCACGTTTACGCTGGATGCGGAGAAAAGCGAAGCTCTCAAACGGCTTGCCGGCGATTCAGGGGCGACGCTGTACATGCTTCTGCTGGCTGCGTACTCCGTATTGCTTCATAAATACGCGGGACAGGAAGATATAGTGGTTGGCACTCCGATTGCCGCCCGTTCTCACGCCGACCTGCAGCCGATTATCGGCATGTTCGTCAATACGCTGGCCCTTCGCTTGGGTCCGGCGGCGGAGCGGACGTTCCTGGATTACTTGCAGGAAGTGAAGGAAACAACGCTTGGAGCCTACGAGCACCAAGACTATCCGTTCGAGGAGCTGGTGGAAGCTCTTCAGGTGAGTCGGGATTTAAGCCGGAATCCTCTGTTTGACACCATGTTTTCTTTGCAAAAGCACGAAAGCTTGGATTTAACCCTGGAAGGTTTGCAATGGTCGCTGTTCGACATCGAGGAAAAGACGGCAAAGTTTGACCTTAGCTTTGATATCGTGGAAGCCGATAACGAACTGGTTTGCAAGATCGAGTACGCTACCTCGTTGTTTAGACAGGAAACGGTGGTACGGCTGGCAGGTCATTACGAGCAGCTTTTGACGTCGATCCTGGCTCAGCCGGGTGCGCGGATTTCGGATTTGGATGTCTTGACGGACAGTGAAAAACATGATTTGCTGGTCGGGTTTGACGTGTCGTCTTCGGCTCTTGCGAAGCAACCCGCCGCAGAGGGTACAGGTTTGGAAGCGGATGAGTCGTGGAGAGAGAGAACGTTCCACGAGCTGTTCGAGGAGCAGGCGGAGCGCACTCCGGAAGCGCTGGCGGTTGTCTACGAAGACAGCAAGCTGACGTATGCGGAGCTGAACGCCAAAGCGAATCGTCTGGCGTATGCACTGCGGGCGCGCGGGGTGAAGCCGGAGCAGGTGGTCGGCATTCTGGCCGATCGTTCGGCGGAGCTGTTGATCGGGGTGCTCGCCGTATGGAAAGCGGGCGGCGCTTATGTGCCGCTCGACCCGGACTATCCGGCGGAGCGGATCGAGTATATGCTCGCGGACAGCGGGGCGTCGGTGCTGCTTACGCAGACCCGCCTGCTGGAGCAGACGGAAGCTTGGCGCAGCGACGGAGCTCTAGTGCTGCAAACGGTGCTTGCGCTTGACGACGCCGCGACGTACAGCCTCGGAGCGGCGGAAGCGGCTGTGGGTGTACAATCTTTGGGCGAAGCAGGCGCAGAGGCGGAGGCTTTGGCGCGAGCGGCTGCTGCCGAAACGTCCGCCACGGCAGAAGCCGAGAAGAACGTACTAGCGGCAGATCTCGCATCGAATCCGGCGAATGTGAACAAGCCGCGCGATTTGGCTTACGTCATCTACACCTCCGGTACGACGGGCAAGCCGAAGGGCGTGATGATCGAGCACCGCAGCCTGGTGAACACGGCGGCGGGCTACCGGCGGGAATACCGGTTGGATCAGTTCCCGGTGCGGCTGCTGCAGCTGGCAAGCTTCTCGTTCGACGTGTTCGTCGGCGACATTGCGCGGACGCTGTACAACGGCGGCACCATGGTCATCGTGCCGAAGGACGACCGGATTGATCCAACCCGCCTCTACGGCTGGATTCGCGACTACGCCGTGACGGTGTTCGAATCGACGCCGGCGCTGATCGTGCCGTTCATGGAGCATGTGCATGCCGAGGATCTGGACCTCAGCTCGATTCAGCTGCTGATCACAAGCTCGGATGCGTGCAGCGTAGCGGATTACCGCACCTTGCAGGAGCGCTTCGGCTCGCAGTTCCGTATTATTAACAGCTACGGCGTAACGGAAGCGGCGATTGACTCCAGCTTCTATGACGAGCCTCTGGAAAAGCTGCCGAAGACGGGCAGCGTGCCGATCGGGAAAGCGTGGCTGAACGCCAAGTTCTACATCGTGGATGCGCATCTGAAGCCGGTGCCGGTCGGGGTGCTAGGCGAGCTGGTCATCGGCGGAGTCGGAGTGGCGCGCGGGTACTTGAACCGTCCGGAGCTGACGGAAGAGAAGTTCGTAGACAGCCCGTTCGCCGCGGGCGAGCGGCTGTACCGCACGGGAGACTTGGCGCGGTGGATGGAAGACGGGAACGTGGACTTCATCGGCCGGATCGACAACCAGGTGAAAATCCGGGGGTACCGGATTGAGACGGGTGAAGTCGAAGCGAAGCTGCTGAGTGTAGGTGGCGTGACGGAAGCGGTCGTCATCGTCAGGGAAGATCAAGAAGGTCAGAAAGCTTTGTGCGCTTATTATACAGCGGAAGAAGACTTGACGGCGGCGGACCTGAAGCGGGCGATTGCCAGCGAGCTGCCGGGGTACATGATCCCGTCGTACTTCGTGGAGCTGGAGTGCCTGCCTCTAACGCCGAACGGAAAGATCGACCGGAAGGCGCTGCCGGCACCGGAAGGGGGAGCAGGCGGAGGCCGCGAATACGTGGCGCCGCGCACCGAACTGGAGGCGAAGCTGGCCGCCATTTGGCAGGATGTGCTTGTTCGGGAGAAGGCGGTAGGCGTAACGGACAACTTCTTCGACCTCGGCGGGCACTCCCTGCGGGCGACGACGCTGGTCAGCAAAATGCATAAGGAGCTAGGCGTTGAATTCCCGCTTCGCGACGTATTCCGCTACTCGACGGTTGAAGAAATGGCCGCGGCTATGGAGCGGCTGGAGATCGGCTCGTTCACGGCTATTCCGGCTGCGGAACCTAGCGAGTATTATCCGCTCTCTTCCGCTCAGAAACGTCTCTATATCTTGAACCAGCTGGAAGGAGCCGAGCTGAGCTACAACATACCGGGAGCTATGCTGCTCGAAGGGGAGCTCGACCGGCAGCGGTTTGAAGAAGCGTTCCGCGGGCTCGTAGCTCGTCATGAAACGCTGCGTACCGGCTTTGAGATGGTAAAAGGCGAAGCGGTTCAGCGGATTTACGAAGAAGCCGCCTTCCAGGTGGAATATGTGCAGATCAGCGAGGAGCAGGCAGAAGAAACGGTGCGTCAATTCGTTCGTCCGTTTGATCTAGCGAAGCCGCCCCTTCTGCGGGTAGGCCTTGCTGAACTGGCGCCGGACCGGCACATTCTAATGTTCGATACGCATCATATCGTATCTGACGGCGTTTCGATTGACGTACTGATCGAAGAGCTCGTCCGCTTGTACAGCGGGGAGCAGTTGGAGCCGCTCCGCATTCAGTACAAAGATTATGCGGTATGGCAGCAATCGGACGAGCAGAAAGCTCAGCTTGCCAAGCAGGAAGCCTACTGGCTCGACATGTTCCGCGGAGAGCTGCCAGTTTTGGAATTACCGACGGACTATCCGCGCCCGGCTATGCAGAGCTACGAGGGCCGCACGCTGCAATTGTTTATGGATAGCGAGAAAAGCGAGGGTCTGAAACGGCTTGCAGCCGAGAACGGCGCAACGCTTTACATGGTTCTGCTTGCTGGTTATACAATGTTATTGCATAAGTATACAGGGCAAGAAGACGTGGTGGTCGGTACGCCGATTGCGGGAAGAAATCACAGCGACGTTCAGCCGCTGATCGGGATGTTCGTCAATACCCTGGCCATCCGCAGTTATCCGGCTGCCGGTAAGACGTTCCTTGACTACTTGAAGGAAATCAGGGAGACGACGCTGGGCGCTTTTGAACATCAGAATTATCCGTTTGAGGAACTGGTGGATAAGGTGAATGTGGCTCGCGATTTAAGCCGCAATCCGCTGTTCGATACGATGTTTGCTTTGCAGAATACAGAGAATTTGGAAATCCAGCTCCCCGGACTCCATTTGTCGACGTATGCCAGCGAAGAAATTGTTTCTAAATTCGATCTCAGCTTGGACGTCACAGAGATCGAGGAAGGCTTGGAATATCTGTTTGAATACGCCACTGCTCTTTATAAAACTGAAACAGTGGAAAAATTGGCCGCTCACTACTTGCAGCTGCTTGAATCCATTCTCGGCAACCCGTCGGCGACGATTGCCGAGCTGGGCATTTTGACACCGTCGGAAAAAGAGCAAATTCTTGGCGCGTTTAACCCGGCGCAGCCGGAAGCGGCTCCTGCGGCCGCGTTCCACCGGCTGTTCGAGGAACAGGCGGAGCGCACGCCGGAAGCGGCGGCCGTCGTGTACGAGAACGACCGGCTGACGTATGCGGAGCTGAACGAGCGGGCGAACCGCTTGGCGGCTACGCTGCGCACAAGCGGCATCGGCCGGGAGACGATCGTCGGCATTCTCGCCGAGCGTTCGGTGGACTTGCTGGTGGCCGTGCTGGCCGTCTGGAAAGCAGGCGGGGCGTATGTGCCGCTCGACCCGGATTACCCGGCGGAGCGCGTGCGGTTCATGCTCGAAGACAGCGGAGCGAAGGTGCTGCTGACGCAAACGGCGCTGCGAGAGCGCGCCGAAGCCTGGCTCGGCGAAGAGGAGCTGGCGCTGGCGGCGGTGCTGTACCTGGACGACGAAACTTCGTACAGCGAGGAGCGGATGAATGCCGACAGCTTCCATGAAGCCCGTTCGGAGGATCTGGCGTACGTGATCTATACGTCGGGAACGACGGGCAAGCCGAAGGGCGTGATGATCGAGCACCGCAGCCTGGTGAATACGGCGGCGGGCTACCGGCGGGAATACCAGTTGGATCAGTTCCCGGTGCGGCTGTTGCAGCTCGCAAGCTTCTCTTTTGACGTGTTCGTGGGAGATATCGCGCGGACGCTGTACAACGGCGGCACGATGGTGATTGTGCCGAAGGACGACCGGATTGATCCGTCTCGTCTGCACCATTGGATTGAGCAGGAGCGGGTCACCATCTTCGAATCGACGCCGGCGCTGATCGTGCCGTTCCTGGAGTACGTGCACGAGCATCAACTGGATATGAGCGGGATGGAGCTGTTGATCACGAGCTCGGACAGCTGCAGCGTGGCGGATTACCGGACCTTGCAGGAACGCTTCGGCTCGTTGTTCCGGATCATCAACGCATACGGCGTGACGGAAGCGGCGATCGACTCCAGCTTCTACGACGAGGAGCTGGCGAAGCTGCCGCAGACAGGCAATGTGCCGATCGGCAAAGCGTGGCTGAACGCCAAGTTCTACATCGTGGATGCGCATCTGAATCCGGTGCCGGTCGGGGTGCTGGGCGAGCTGGTCATCGGCGGAGTCGGAGTGGCGCGCGGGTACTTGAACCGTCCGGAGCTGACGGAAGAGAAGTTCGTAGACAGCCCGTTCGCCGCGGGCGAGCGGCTGTACCGCACGGGAGACTTGGCGCGGTGGATGGAAGACGGGAACGTGGACTTCATCGGCCGGATCGACAACCAGGTGAAAATCCGGGGGTACCGGATTGAGACAGGCGAAGTCGAAGCGAAGCTGCTGAGTGTAGATGGCGTGAAGGAAGCGGTCGTCGTCGTCAGGGAAGATCAAGAAGGTCAGAAAGCTTTGTGCGCTTATTATACAGCGGAAGAAGGCTTGACAGCGGCGGATCTGAAGCGGGCGATTGCCAGCGAGCTGCCGGGGTACATGATCCCGTCGTACTTCGTGGAGCTGGAGCGCCTGCCTCTGACGCCGAACGGAAAGATCGACCGGAAGGCGCTGCCGGCACCGGAAGGGGGGCAGGAGGCCGCGAATACGTGGCGCCGCGCACCGAACTGGAGGCGAAGCTGGCCGCCATTTGGCAGGATGTGCTTGTTCGGGAGAAGGCGGTAGGCGTAACGGACAACTTCTTCGACCTCGGCGGACACTCCCTGCGGGCGACGACGCTGGTCAGCAAAATGCATAAGGAGCTAGGCGTTGAATTCCCGCTTCGCGACGTATTCCGCTACTCGACGGTTGAAGAAATGGCCGCGGCTATGGAGCGGCTGGAGATCGGCTCGTTCACGGCTATTCCGGCTGCGGAACCTAGCGAGTATTATCCGCTCTCTTCCGCTCAGAAACGTCTCTATATCTTGAACCAGCTGGAAGGAGCCGAGCTGAGCTACAACATACCAGGAGCTATGCTGCTCGAAGGGGAGCTCGACCGGCAGCGGTTTGAAGAAGCGTTCCACGGGCTCGTAGCTCGTCATGAAACGCTGCGTACCGGCTTTGAGATGGTAAAAGGCGAAGCGGTTCAGCGGATTTACGAAGAAGCCGCCTTCCAGGTGGAATATGTGCAGATCAGCGAGGAGCAGGCAGAAGAAACGGTGCGCCAATTCGTTCGTCCGTTTGATCTAGCGAAGCCGCCACTTCTGCGGGTAGGCCTTGCTGAACTGGCGCCGGACCGGCACATTCTAATGTTCGATACGCATCATATCGTATCTGACGGCGTTTCGGTTGACGTACTGATCGAAGAGTTCGTCCGCTTGTACAGCGGGGAGCAGTTGGAGCCGCTCCGCATTCAGTACAAAGATTATGCGGTATGGCAGCAATCGGACGAGCAGAAAGCTCAGCTTGCCAAGCAGGAAGCCTACTGGCTCGACATGTTCCGCGGAGAACTGCCGGTTTTGGAATTGCCGACGGACTATCCGCGCCCGGCTATGCAGAGCTACGAGGGCCGCACGCTGCAATTGTTTATGGATAGCGAGAAAAGCGAGGGTCTGAAACGGCTTGCAGCCGAGAACGGCGCAACGCTTTACATGGTTCTGCTTGCTGGTTATACAATGTTATTGCATAAGTATACAGGGCAAGAAGACGTGGTGGTCGGTACGCCGATTGCGGGAAGAAATCACAGCGACGTTCAGCCGCTGATCGGGATGTTCGTCAATACCCTGGCCATCCGCAGTTATCCGGCTGCCGGTAAGACGTTCCTTGACTACTTGAAGGAAATCAAGGAGACGACGCTGGGCGCTTTTGAACATCAGAATTATCCGTTTGAGGAACTGGTGGATAAGGTGAATGTGGCTCGCGATTTAAGCCGCAATCCGCTGTTCGATACGATGTTTGCTTTGCAGAATACAGAGAATTTGGAAATCCAGCTCCCCGGACTCCATTTGTCGACGTATGCCAGCGAAGAAATTGTTTCTAAATTCGATCTCAGCTTGGACGTCACAGAGATCGAGGAAGGCTTGGAATATCTGTTTGAATACGCCACTGCTCTTTATAAAACCGAAACGGTGGAGAAATTGGCCGCTCACTACTTGCAGTTGCTTGAATCCATTCTCCGTAACCCGTCGGCGACGATTGCCGAGCTGGGCATTTTGACACCGGCGGAAAAAGATCAAATTCTCGGCGCGTTTAACCCGGCGCAGCCGGAAGCGGCTCCTGCGGCGGCGTTCCACCAGCTGTTTGAGGAACAGGCGAAGCGCACGCCGGAAACGGCAGCTGTCGTGTACGAGAATGACCGGCTGACGTATGCAGAGCTGAACGAGCGGGCGAACCGCTTGGCGGCCACGCTGCGCACAAGCGGCATCGGCCGGGAGACGATCGTCGGCATTCTCGCCGAGCGTTCGGTGGACTTGCTGGTGGCCGTGCTGGCCGTCTGGAAAGCGGGCGGGGCGTATGTGCCGCTCGACCCGGATTACCCGGCGGAGCGCGTGCGGTTCATGCTCGAAGACAGCGGAGCGAAGGTGCTGCTGACGCAAACGCTGCTGCGAGAGCGCGCCGAAGCCTGGCTCGACGAAGAGGAGCTGGGGCTGGCGGCGGTGCTGTACCTGGACGACGAAGCGTCGTACAGCGAGGAGCGGGCGAATGCGCCGCTGGAAGCGGATGATCACTTGCACGAATGCCGTCCGGAGGACCTGGCGTACGTGATCTACACGTCGGGAACGACGGGCAAGCCAAAGGGCGTGATGATCGAGCACCGCAGCCTGGTGAACACGGCGGCGGGCTACCGGCGGGAATACCGGTTGAATCAGTTCCCGGTGCGGCTGCTGCAGCTCGCAAGCTTCTCGTTTGACGTGTTCGTGGGAGATATCGCGCGGACGCTGTACAACGGAGGCACGATGGTGATTGTGCCGAAGGACGACCGGATCGATCCGTCTCGTCTGCACTACTGGATCAGCCAGCAGCAAGTGACGATCTTCGAATCGACGCCGGCGCTGATCGTGCCGTTCCTGGAGTACGTGCACGAGCATCAACTGGATATGAGCGGGATGGAGCTGTTGATCACGAGCTCGGACAGCTGCAGCGTGGCGGATTACCGGACCTTGCAGGAACGCTTCGGCTCGTTGTTCCGGATCATCAACGCATACGGCGTGACGGAAGCGGCGATCGACTCCAGCTTCTACGACGAGGAGCTGGCGAAGCTGCCGCAGACAGGCAATGTGCCGATCGGCAAAGCGTGGCTGAACGCCAAGTTCTACATCGTGGACGCGCACCTGAATCCGGTGCCGGTCGGGGTGCTGGGCGAGCTGGTCATCGGCGGAGTCGGAGTGGCGCGCGGGTACTTGAACCGTCCGGAGCTGACGGAAGAGAAGTTCGTAGACAGTCCGTTCGCCGCGGGCGAGCGGTTGTACCGCACGGGAGACTTGGCGCGGTGGATGGAAGACGGCAACGTGGACTTCATCGGCCGGATCGACAACCAGGCGAAAATCCGGGGGTACCGGATCGAGACGGGCGAGATCGAGTCGCAGCTGCTGCGGGTGGAAGGCGTGCGCGAAGCGGTGGTGCTGGTTCGAAGTGACGCGAACGGGCAGAAAGCGCTGTGCGCGTACTACACAACGGATGGCGAACTGACGGTGGCAGACCTGAAACGGGCGATCTCCAGCGAGCTGCCGGGTTACATGATCCCGTCGTACTTCGTCGAGCTGGAGCGCCTGCCTCTGACGTCGAACGGGAAAATCGACCGGAAGGCGCTGCCGGCGCCGGAAGGGGGAGCAAGCGCAGGCCGCGAATACGTGGCGCCGCGCACCGAACTGGAGGCGAAACTGGTCGCCATCTGGCAGGATGTGCTCGGACCGGTCACGATTGGCGTGACGGACAACTTCTTCGACCTCGGCGGGCACTCCCTGCGGGCGACGACGCTAGTCAGCAAGGTGCACAAGGAACTGAGTGTGGACCTGCCACTGCGCGATGTGTTCCGGCACTCGACCATCGAAGCGATGGCCGAGGCGATCAGCCAATTGGAGCGGCAGGAACACCTCTCCATTCCGGTTCTGGATAAGAGGGATTACTATCCGCTTTCCTCCGTGCAAAAACGGCTGTACATACAGCAGCAGATGGAAGGCGCCGAGCTTAGCTACAACATGTCCGGCATGACGGTTCTCGTCGGGCGCTTGGAACGGAATCAATTCGAGGCGGCGCTCAAAGGATTGATAGCTCGTCACGAAATTTTGCGAACCGGCTTCGAAATGGTCGACGGCGAACCGGTACAACGGATTTATCCGGACTTGAAGTTTGCCGTCGAGTATACGAAAGCGACGGAAAGTGAAACGAAGAGCATCGTAGACGGCTTTGTGCGCGTCTTTGATTTGGAGCGGCCGCCGCTGCTGCGTGTGGGCTTAGTCGAATGGGAAGCGGAACGGCATCTGCTCATGCTGGACATTCATCATATCGTCACGGATGGCATGTCGATGGGCATCTTCGTCGAAGAGCTGCTGCGCCTGTATAACGGTGAGACTCTGGAGCCGCTTCGGATTCAATACAAGGAATTCGCCGCTTGGCAGCAGTCAGAACCTGTAAAAGAGCGGCTGAAACGTCAGGAAGCCTACTGGCTGGACGTGCTGGAAGGCGAACTGCCGACGCTTGAACTGCCTACGGACTTTGTCAGACCTGCCGCTCGCAGCTTTGAGGGAGATGTGCTGCCCTTCAGCATCGACAAGCAGATGACCGACAGCTTGCAGCGCATCGCCGATAAGAACGGTGCTACCCTTTATATGGTGTTATTGGCGGCCTATTCAATCCTGCTCAGCAAGTACTCGGGACAAGAAGACTTCATTGTAGGCATGCCGGTTTCGGGCCGCACACATGCCGACCTGGAGCCGCTCATCGGAATGTTTGTCAACACTTTGGCGATTCGTCATTATCCGTCCGGGGAGAAGACGTTCCTCGCTTACTTGAACGAAGTCAAAGAAACGATGCTGGGGGCCTACGACCACCAGGATTATCCGTTCGAGGAGCTTGTGAAAAAGCTGCAGGCGCCGCGAGATCAAAGCCGCAATCCTGTATTCGATGTCATGTTTGCTCTGGAAACCAAGGAAGATAACGTTCAAAGCTTCGGGGATATCAAGATCGAATCTTATCCGGAAACTCATACGGTTTCCCAATTTGATCTTACCTTGGTCATTTCGTTGCTGGATGAGGGAATGAACGGGCAGTTTGAATATGCCACCAAGTTGTTTACGCGCAATCTGATCGACAATTTCGCTCAGGACCTGCTCGTAATCATCACCCAAATTTGCGAACAGCCTTCGGTGCTGTTGAAGGATATTTCCCTGAACGGGCAATCCGAACAGGAGCAAGATGTGCTAGAGGCCATTGATATTATTTTCTAATCCCTTACCCGGCTTGGGTGTATGCCGTATTTCTCTCGGTACACATCCTGCCGGGTGTTTTTTTCCAAATGAAAGGGAAAAAGGCGTACGCTATAGCAAACTTATAGCTCTAAATATAATTTTTAAAAACCTAAATTTCTCCAAGTTGTGGTTTAAAATGCACTGCTACTCGCGCAGATAACTAGAGCGTTTACGCAGAGTGAGGGCGCGGCGGCCAAAGAACTCTATATTCCTGTCGTTCGTTTCATGCAGTCCACGGAGCGAAAAAACTGTGTGCCAAATCCAAGATGGCATGTACACATCATGAGCCGCTACGCTGGCGCTGCACTATTTTAAAACTTAAGGAAATCTAAACATAATAGAGTTTAATGTTTAATTTGTCGAGTTTTTATGTAAATGCTATCATTATATAATTTTACTTAGAAAGGAGGTGAAAGTAAGAAAACACGGAATATGGTACACATAAGCGATGTACTGCAACAGAGAATCGACTGAAAAGCAGGTGTAGAATGCAAATATAAAAATTTCAGGAGGTAAAGTATGTTTAAGTTTAGTAAGAAAATGTTAACAGTAGTTCTTGCAGCTTCCATGAGTTTTGGGGTGTTTGCAACAACCTCAAGTGCAGCGACAGACTATTGGCAAAATTGGACCGATGGCGGTGGGACGGTCAATGCTGTTAATGGATCAGGCGGTAATTACAGCGTAACATGGAAGGATACCGGGAATTTTGTTGTCGGTAAAGGCTGGACTACTGGATCGCCCAACAGAACGATTAACTACAATGCCGGTGTCTGGGCGCCGTCTGGTAATGGATATTTGGCTCTCTACGGGTGGACGAGAAACTCACTCATCGAATACTACGTCGTGGATAGCTGGGGAACTTATCGACCTACCGGAACGTATAAAGGTACGGTGACCAGTGATGGAGGCACATATGACATCTACACAACAATGCGATACGACGCACCTTCCATTGAAGGCCAAAAAACGACGTTTATTCAGTACTGGAGTGTTCGACAGACGAAGAGACCGACCGGGGGCAACTCCACGATCACTTTCAGCAACCACGTGAACGCATGGGCGAGCAAAGGAATGCATCTGGGGAACAACTGGTCTTACCAAGTGTTAGCAACAGAAGGATATCAGAGTAGTGGAAGCTCTAACGTAACGGTGTGGTAACCACTCAACTGCAAACGGTTCAACGAACGGGAGCGATTGGCATTTCGTCACGGGGAAAGCAGGATGAGGGCTCATAAACGTATTACAACATAAACAAGGTAATAACGCCGGAGACAAATACTTATCTGGAAACTGGAACTGGGCTATCATAGAGAGCAACAATAATAAAACAAAATCGATCGGTACACGAAAACCCAACGAATTAGGAATTTGCGATATGTCTGGCAATGTAAAGGAATGGTGTTGGGATTGTTACGGAGACTAAAGGGATACGGTAGTTAATGAAACAGCGACAGTTGAGGACGAGTTCTCAACTGTCGCTGTTTTCATGTCTGAGAAGCACATAATACCTAAGGTTGTCGAAATGGTGAGGAGAGGGTATAGTTTACATGTATGTATTTTGTTCGGGAAGAGGTTCATATGGCAACAATTCATGATGTGGCGTTAAAAGCGGGCGTGTCGGTCACTACAGTATCCCGTGTAATGAATAACCGGGGCTATATCAGCGAAGTTACACGCAAAAAAGTGTTCGATGCAATGGAAGAGCTTAATTATCAACCAAATGAAATAGCACGATCCCTGCTACGCAAGCAGTCCAATATCATCGGTCTTATTATTCCCAATGTCTCGCATCCTTTCTTTAGTGAGCTTGCTAATCAGGTGGAGTATTATGCCTATCAGCAGGGGTGCAAGGTTCTACTCTGCAATTCGCATATGGACCCTGTGAAGGAAAAAGTGTATATCGATATGTTAAAACGAAACCGGGTAGACGGCATCATTATGGGTAGCCATACCTTGGAAGTAGAAGAGTACCGACATTTGAATTCACCAATTGTGACATTTGACAGACAGATTGATCCACAAATCCCGTACATATCTTCGGAAAATTATCGCGGAGGTGAGCTGGCTACGGAACTGCTCATTCGCAAAGGGTGCCAGAAAATTGCGCATATATGTGGAAATCTGGAGCTGAACATGCTGTCCAATGAGCGGACCACAGCTTTCCGGGATGTCGTGAACAGGAATAGTGTCGAGCATGTAATCGTTCAAACAGACCTGAATGTGTTCGACCAAAAGGAGTACGAGCGATTGATTTCCAAACTCGTTCATGAACATCCAGATGTGGATGGGGTGTTTGCAACAAGCGATATTATTGCAGCTTTTGCGCTGAAAGAATATATCCGCGCCGGACGGCATGTACCGGAGAATGTGCGTATTGTAGGCTTCGATGACGTGAGCGCTGCTTCCTGGCTGACGCCTGAACTTACATCGGTAAGACAGCCAATTGCAGAGATCGGCAGGTTGGCGGTCGAGCTGATTCGTAGACAGGCAGAGGGAAAGCAGGTACAGCCTGTTAATCGGCTGCCTGTTGAACTGATTGAGCGTGCAACGACCTGAATGAAATCTGTTCCTCTAACAAGGGGAACAGATTTTTTTTAGAAAATGTTAAAGGTTTAACATGTCAAACGATTGACATAGAATGATTCTTTGACATATAATCCGTTTGTAAGCGTTTTATTTAAGCGTTCAGAGCCATTACAGAAATAGGGGGATGACAACAGTGAGGAAATTCAAAAGAGTTCAATGGATGGTAATGCTGCTTCTTTTGGTTATGGTGGTGTCTGCATGCGGCGGCTCCGGAGGAGAAGGCAATTCAGCTTCTGGAGGGGGATCAGCGGATTCAGGAAATGTGAAAATTACACTTTTGAACTCTAAGGGTGAAATCCTTTCACAACTTGAGGATGCCGCCAAGGCGTTCCAGAAAGACAATCCCGGCATTACTGTTGAAATCCAGCCGGTTCCGGCCGGTGGATCGCCTTTTGAGCGTGCCTCTGCATTGTATGCATCCGGAAACCCGCCGACCATGATCATGCTTGATACAGGTGATGTGGAGAAATTCAAGGATCGTATCCTCGATCTAAGCGGAGAAAAGTGGAATGCGGACACTGTTGAAAACGCTACCACAACGACGACGTTTGACGGTAAAAATTACGCGTTTCCGCTGGCTGTTGAAGGCTACGGATTCATCTACAACAAAGCGGTTGTTGATAAAGCGGTAGGCGGAAGCTTTGACCCCACCACAATTAAAACCCGAAATGATCTTGAAAAGCTGTTTCAGCAAATCGAGGCATCTGGGAAGAAAGCATTGGTGATTTCACCAATGGATTGGTCCCTAGGCGCTCATTATTTGCCACTTGCTTATGCAGGCCAGAACAAAGACATGGCTGAAGTGGACAAATTTATGGCATCACTGAAAGCGGGCCAGGCTAACTTGGCTACCAATCCAGTATTTAACGGACTTATGGATACATTCGACGTCATGATGAAATACAATATCGATCAGGCTTCCCCACTGGCAGGCGCTTATGAGCGTGGACCAGAACTGCTTGGCAAAGGCGAAGTTGGTATTTGGTTCATGGGCAACTGGGCATGGCCGCAAATCAGCGGTTTTGATACGGCTAACAAAGAATATGGTTTCTTGCCTGTACCCATCAGCAACAATGCTGATGACTACGGTAATCAGGAAATTTCATCCGCTGTTTCCAAACGTATTGTCATTGACAAGGAGAAGAGTACGCCGGAGCAGCAAGAGGCAGCGAAGAAGTTCCTGAACTGGATCGTCTATGATGCGAAAGGTCAGGATTTCCTCGTAAACAAAGCGAACATTATCCCAGCGTTCAAAAATATTACACTGCCTGCGGCCGATCCACTTGGCAAATCCATTCAGGATTATATTGCAAAAGGCAAGTCAGAGCAGTCGATGAGCTTGCTGCCGGCCGATCACTGGTCTAAGCTAGGATCTTCCATGCAAAAATATCTGGCGAAGCAGGGCGATCGCGCAACACTGGCTAAGGAAATCGAAAACTACTGGAAAAGCGTAAAATAAGGCTTATTTCAAATTACCCGGAAATAGAGAGAGAAATCCGAAACAAAGAGAGGGATCACCATGATTGCGGAAAAAGGAGTATGGAACCGGCTACGGACACGGCTGCTGTTCACCGGACCAACCTTGTTTGCCTTCATAACGGTAATGATCATTCCATTTTTGTACGGCATTTATCTGACGTTCACAAATTGGGATGGTATTTCCACGACACTAACGCTGGTTGGCATCCAAAACTATCTGGCCGTTTTTCGGGATATTGAGTTTTGGAAATCGTTCGCCTTGACGCTCAAATATGTATTTTATACCGTTGTTCTTATCAATGTTATCGCTTTTATGCTGGCTTATGTGCTGACTAAAGGGTTAAAAGGACAGAGTATTTTCCGGGCAGGATTTTTCCTGCCCAACCTTGTCGGCGGTATTGTACTCGGTTTTATCTGGCAGTTCATCTTCAACAACGTGCTTGTCTATTTGGGACAACATGCCGACATTCAGGCGCTCAGCACGACTTGGCTGGCTGATCCTGACAAAGCGTTCTGGACACTCGTGATTGTAACCGTGTGGCAGAACGCGGGTTACATGATGGTCATTTATATTGCAGGTTTGACGGGTGTGCCGAATGATATTATGGAGGCTGCAAGCATTGACGGGGCGAGCAGCTGGACTAGACTGCGGAAAATGGTGCTGCCCTTGATGGTTCCTTCTTTCATCGTATGTATATTTTTGTCCCTGCAGCGTGGATTTATGGTCTATGACGTCAACCTTGCGCTCACGAAAGGCGGGCCGTTCAGTAGTACTCAAATGGTGTCGATGCATGTGTATGAAAAGGCATTCCTTTCCCGTGACTATGGTGTGGGGCAGGCAGAAGCATTCGTACTGTTCCTGATGGTTGCTCTCATCACTCTGCTCCAGGTTTATTTTAGCAAGAAGTTGGAGGTGGAGGCGTAATGGCAAGCAAAAAAATCGCTTCCTCCATGATCAAATTCATTGTGCTAACAGTCCTACTCATATTATTCATCGTACCGTTCGTCTTTCTGCTGATCAATTCGTTCAAGGAAAATATAGCGATTACCTCGAATCCGTTATCGCTTCCAGAGAGCTTCAATATGACCAACTATATGAATGCATTTGATAAAATGAATTATATCACTGCATTCACTAACTCATTGGTCATAACGGTGTTAAGTGTCTTGTTTATCTCCCTGTTCGCGGCGATGACGGCTCATTATTTTGTCAGAAACAATACCAAGTTCAACCAATATACATTTATGCTGATGGTAGCTTCCATGATTATTCCATTCCAGGCCATCATGATTCCATTGGTGAAAATTTACGGCTCACTTGATCTGCTGAACAGCAAATGGTCGCTGATTTACATGTATATCGGTTTTGGTAGCTCGCTGGCCGTCTTCATTTATCATGGATTCGTAAAGAGTATTCCGAAGGAACTGGAGGAAGCGGCGCTGATTGACGGCTGCACGCGAATTCAAACCTTCTTCCGAATCGTGTTTCCGGTATTGATGCCTACGACGGCCACTATTTCCATTCTCAATGTACTGTGGATCTGGAATGATTTTCTGCTGCCTTCGCTCATTCTGGTCGATCCTGAGCAAAGGACACTTCCGCTGTCCACATACAACTTTTATGGAACCTACACAGTGGATTATGGGCCATTGATGGCAAGTTTGGTACTCACGATATTTCCGATCATTATCATCTATCTGTTTGCCCAAAAATATATTATTCAGGGTGTTATGCAAGGTTCGATTAAATAACTGTAGGAGTAGGATGCCTTATCAAACATACTAGAGTGTATACGAGAGAAAATGCTGATCAATTTATTTCCCAATCCAAGCATATGCTTCGGCCGGATTATCGGCTGAACTATCATTTAATGGCTGAATTTGGCTGGATGAATGATCCGAACGGTTTCATTCAATATAACGGGCAGTATCACTTGTTCTATCAACATTATCCGTATAAATCGGTGTGGGGACCGATGCACTGGGGACACGCAGTCAGCCGCGATCTTATGAAGTGGGACTATCTACCGGTTGCTTTGGCTCCGGACGGTGAGTTCGACCGGGATGGCTGCTTCTCCGGCAGTGCGGTTGAGCAGGACGGGAAGCTTGTCCTGATGTATACCGGACATGTTGTAACCGGCCCCGACAAAGATCAGGATTACAAGCAGTCACAGGGAATTGCAGTATCAGAAGACGGAGTGACATTCGAAAAGTGGGAGGGCAACCCGGTCATCGGTTATGACGCCATACCGGACACGGTCAGCCGCAAAGATTTTCGTGACCCCAAGGTGTTCAGGCATGAGGACCAATACTACGTCGTTCTTGGTTCTAATGACGCCCAAGGGAACGGGCTTGTACTGCTTTACCGATCTGAAGACCTGAGAAACTGGACGTATGTCAATGTGCTGGCTGTGAGTGACGGACGCTACGGCGATAATTGGGAGTGTCCGGATTTGTTCCCGCTCGGCGATCGGCACGTATTCATGCTGTCTCCACAGCGCATGCCTGCTCAGGGAGAAGCATACCGTAATCTGCATTCCACCATGTACGGTATAGGTGATTTCAATGCGGAGGCTGGAACATTTACGGCAGAGCGGTATGCTCAGGTAGATCACGGATTCGATTTCTATGCCCCGCAGTCAACCTTGGATGATCAAGGGCGGCGTATCATCATCGGATGGATGGATATGTGGGAGTCGGAGATGCCAACCCAGCAGGGACATCATTGGGCAGGTGCGATGAGTCTTCCGCGGGAAGCGGTGATCGACCACGACAGATTGCTGTTCCGTCCGCTTGAAGAGGTGGAGAATTACCGATCCAATCTGTTCGAGCAGCATGATATCTTACTGACAGGCGAGCATATTATGGAAACGTCCGGAGATAGCTACGAGCTGAAGGCGGTATTTGAGTTCGAGGCTGGCCATACGGAGGAATTCGGCTTGAAGCTGAGAGTGGGCGACGAAGAGGAGACGGTACTGTCGTATCGTCCCGATGACGGTCTATTCCGTTTTAACCGTGAGCGTGCCGGTATCGGACCGGGCGGAGAGAGAAGAGTACCCTTGGGCTTACAAGAGGGACGTTTGGAGCTTCGGATTTTCGTCGATAAAAGCTCTGTGGAAATATTCATCGGTGACGGTGAATACGTCCTCACAGGAAGAGTGTATCCCGGAATGGAATCAACAGGTATTCGTGCATTTGCAAGCGGAAAATGTACGTTGGCCTCGTTCCAGAAGTGGGATATTCTCACATAGAATCGCATCACAAACAGGAGCCTGACCGTTGATGGTCAGGTTCCTGTTTTTTGTGGCCATTTTGCTTGTGTAATTTTAGGCGCGCTTATTTTGCAGATAAGCATCAAGATAAGCATCAATTTTGGTGAGGGCTTCTTCTGTACCGCCGGATTGCTGGAAGCTATTATTTATTTTTTGTACGCCCTCTTTATAGGCTGCGTTTGACACGACCTCATGTACGGCATCTCTTAACGATTGTGCATTGATTTGATCTTTAGTTATTCGATAGCCAGCCTGAAGTTCAGTTAACCGCTGTGCGACCATGGGCTGATCTTTGTCCTGAGGCAGCACCACCAAGGGGACATTAAAGTGAATTCCTTCATTCACACTGTTCATTCCACCATGAGTAATAAATACATCTGTATGACGTAATACCTCCAATTGAGGTACATAGGGTGAGATGATAAAGTGCTCAGGGGCTGGATTAATTTTGGTAAAGTCAGCTTTTTCGCCAGCCGCAATCACGACGATGCCTTCAAAATCGGAAAAAGCCTCAATGCAGGTGTTAAAAAAGTCCTCAGTATGGTCTAGAACAGTTCCCATCGAAATATACAAAACCTTTTTACCCTGTAGTCTGTCTAGCGGGTATGAATTTTCTCTTTTGCGCTCCGGGAAGCTGGGGCCAATAAAAAGATGCTCGTCCCCAAATTGTTCACCATTCGGTTGAAAATATCTGCTCGTATATACGACATTCAAAGCTCCTGAATTGTTCATAAATTGAACCAGATCTTTGGGAGCAACACCGAACCTTTCTTTCATGAGATGCAGTGAAGATGTGACTTGTTCATCAGGCTGAAACGGTACTTTAGCGTCGGAGCGGAAGAGATTGGCAGCCATCAGATGATTTGAAATGAGAAAAGATGGGGATGAAGAGATGCCTGGGATATTCAAATAATCTCTTACTAATTCACCAGCTCCGAATCGATCATAGAACACCAAGTCAAATTGAATACGCTCGGACATCTCCTGAGTGATGGCTAAGATGTCCATCGAAGTCTGGATATGAATATTCAAAAATGCGTTCAGTCCTGCCGGAGTGTTGGTATCAATGGAAGCAGTCCTGACCAGATCAGGATGCAGGTGAACCTTCGCTCCAACTGCTTCGAGTCTATTCTTGTATTTCTCAGTTGTAATGTAATGAACCTGGTCCCCTCGTGCTGCAAAGGCTTGCGTGATCCCAAGCGTGGGGTTTACATGTCCTTCTGCCGGAAAATTAACCATTAATACATTTAACATCCATCCTTACTCCTTTCCTTCTCTTTCATTTAAGATGCAGTTTTAACTGAATCTCTCAATCCATAATAACAATAATATTTATTTTTTCAAATGATATCCTTTCATGATTGCGTTTTAAAACAGTCAATATAATTCAAAAGAATAAGGACTAGGGCATGTTAGCATGAAATGTGTATAACAAATATTTACCTCGTGCATAGTAAAGACGAACCTATTTAGCGAGGGAGGTTTTTTCTAAATGAATGTCCAAAGAGCACAAGAAATAGCGTCCTCTTCCATCATGGCAAATGTGTTGTGCGATGGGTTACCCATCTACATTCAGCATGTGAACGAACAACGTGAGACGGCACGGATCTATGCGCTGAACAATCCGGAAGAGGAACGGGAAGTGCCATTGTACGCGTTAACAGAACGAGATCAAACCCTTGAATAGAAAGGAGCGACATGAAAAGTGAAACCCAATCAACAGAAAGAGATCGAGGCAGATCGTTTGAATTTTCGTGATCAGACGGACGATGTGGTCAGAGAAGTACCGGCCACAACAGATGCCAGTGAAGCTGTTGCAGCAATGACCTCGCATATCAATAAATATGATGTACCAGATGAGTTGGAAGAAGAATAGGGAGTGGACAAGCGCGCACAGGATAACCTGTTGCGTGCTTTTTATATGACGTATAATTGGATCGTATCGAACAAAAAGTATTCAATGCCCAAACGTACAAGTGAAGCTGCCCGTGTGTACGTTTTTTTCTTTTCGTTTTTTTGTAAAATAAGTTATACATGATTTCTGTTCAAACGAAATGGACCCGCTGCTTATAGCGGCATTGTCTCTAATAAGTTGAAAAGCATGAATTCAGAATTGTAGGAGGGAATTATGAACGATGAATTCAATGTACAGGTTCAAAATCTAGATCCGGAAATAAGTGCAGGTGAAGTTGAGAACAAGGACATTTCGAAAATATTAACTATTATATGGATTTTTATAATTTATAGTGAGTCTGTCATTCTTCAACATTTGTTCGGTGGTTTATATCTGTTGCAAAGTTCCTTGTTTACTGTAATCATCATATTGCACATCCTCTTGTACTTGCATGCTCATAGAGTTGCAAAATATTTTTCATGGGCTTATTTTGTTGTACAAGGGGGATTGATCTTTGCAAGTGCATTTCTTCTACCTGACAGTTTCTCCATAGTACTGGTGGGGCTAATGCCCGTTTTGGTGGGTCAGAGTATAGGTATTTATTATAAGCCGCTCAAGGTTATTCTTGTATTTTTGATCTCCTATGTGCTTTTTTGTGTGGCTGTGGTCTCTCACAATGAGGGCAGGCAATTTGTGTTGTTCATCCCATTATTTTTTCTAATTGTCGTTGTTATAGTAGCTTATGCGGTTCTTTTTCTCAAACAAGTCAAAGCACGAATCCGCACGCAAAATGTTCTGAAAGAGCTTGAAGCCGCACATCAAAAGGTGGAAGAACTTACAATTGCCAATGAACGACAACGTATGGCTCGTGATCTGCATGATACGCTGGCTCAAGGGCTTGCTGGGCTAATCATGCAGCTTGAAGCTATTGATGCTCATCTGACAAAAGGAAGTACGCAAAGGGCTCAGGAGATCGTCCAACAATCGATGTCACAAGTGCGAAGAACATTGTCTGATTCGAGACGAGCTATAGACAATCTGCGTTCGAAAACCATCTCGGAAGTTGATTTTGTAGAGGCCGTGGAGGAAGAAATACAGCGATTTACTATGGCTACGAGCATTCGAGTAATACGCAACATCAAAATTAAAGCTTCCGTCCCCAGACTGTTGTTCGAACATGGATTGTTTATAATAAGCGAATGTTTAACCAATGTAGCGAAGCATTCACATGCGAATACCGTATGGATTCATATTTTAGATAACGAAGGCAAGATTGAAATCGAGATTCGCGATGATGGCAAAGGATTTGATAAGGATATTATTGCCAAGCAGACAGGACATTACGGAATTATAGGTATGCATGAACGTGTACGGATGCTGGGTGGAAACATAAATATCAACAGTATAGTTCAAGAAGGTACAGCTATAAAAATAGAGGCGCCTCTTACTAAAGGAGACCTATCATGAAATACAAGATTTTAATCGTCGATGATCATTGGGTCGTTAGAGAAGGGTTAAAGCTGGTGTTGGAGACCAATGACAGCTATGAAGTTATTGGTGAAGCCGGAGAAGGTACAACAGCTCTTAAACTGATCGAAGAACTCCAACCGGATGTCATATTGTTGGATTTATATATGCCACAAATGAGTGGTTTGGAAACTATGAAAGCCCTCAGAGAAAAACAAAATGAAACGCCAGTCATTATCCTGACTACCTATAACGAAGATGATCTCATGATTAAAGGACTTTCTTTAGGGGCAAAGGGATATTTGTTAAAAGATACCAGTCGGGAAAACTTATTTCGCACGATTGAGTCAGCACTTAGAGGCGAAACGTTGCTTCAGCCAGAAATAACAGCTAGGGTGTTCGCTGCAACGAATAAGAAAGAAGCCAAGCCAGAGCCGCACGAAAGCAGCTTAGTTCTTACTGATAAGGAAAGGCACATATTAAAGTCGGTTGCACACGGTTTTAAAAGCAAAGAAATTGCCTTTGATATGGGGATTTCCGAGCGTACCGTCAAAGCGCATTTAACGAATATTTATAACAAGCTTGGTGTTGATTCTAGATCCGAAGCCGTTGCTGTTTCGTTGGAGCGTGGTATTTTACAGCTTTAGAGATGTTAACTAAATATATGTTATTTCATTGCCCAGTCGTACATAAGGTGCTTGCCCCTTTGTACGATTTTTTTGTGTGTTCATTGTTATAACATGAAACAAGAAATGAAAAAGTTTACTTGACCCACGGGTTGCTGATAGCACCTTTAGAAGAGAGAATCAGGGAGGATGACATGAAGTTGAAGAGAAAAGGAATCAGGATCATGATTACAGGGATTGCATTAGCTATAGTAGCTTCCGGTTGCTCCAGTGCAACGGAGAACTCTGTAACACAAGCCAGTCACCCGGTAAAAGTAGAGAAGCTTGTAATGAAACCTTTGGCCAATGATTTTAATTTGGCAGGAACATTGCAGGCAAGTAATGAAGCTAGTGTTTCCTTTGAAGCGGATGGACGTATATTGAACACTATGGTTGAGGTAGGGGATTCCGTAGAAAAAGGGAGCGTCCTTGCGAAGTTGGATACATCTGCTTACCAGTTGCAGCTGGATCGGGCCAAGGCAACCATGGAGAAGGCAAAGGCCGGTCTTAGCCAAGCGGAGGCTTCTGTTCAATCGGCACAGGCGGGTATTCATAGTTCGCAATCCCAGGTCGATGCGGCCCAATCGAAATTGCAGGAATTGAACAATGGCGCCAAAAAACAGGAAATTGCCCAGTCACAAAATGCGGTTACTGCGGCAACCAATGCTTACAATAAGAAAAAGGCGGATGCCGCACGGACACAGAGCCTGTTCCAGGCAGGCGCAGCATCATTGTCGGAAAATGAGAATGCACAGCTGGAATTAACGAATGCACAAAAAAGTTTAAGTGACGCACAAGAGCAGCTGTCTCTCTTGCTTGCAGGCGCCTCGCAGGAACAACGTACCCAGGCTTCAGCTGGTATAGAGCAGGCCAGAGCAGGGCTGGAGACCGCTATTGCTACGAAACAGCAAGGGCTAGCCAGTAAAGCTCAGGCGCAAGCTACCTACGAGGATGCATTGGCTGCTTATGAACAGTCATCCTTGTCACTTAAAAAAGCGACTTTAACCTCCCCGATCACGGGCGTGGTCATTGAAAAAAAAGTAGCCGATGGTCAACTGGGCTCCAGTGGAAGTGAGGCATTCATTGTCGGGAATATCAAGACCTTAAAAGTACTTCTGCCCGTACCGGATAGCGAAATCTTATCATGGAAGAAAAACCAAAAAGTAAATATTTCTCTCTATGATGAAATTAGAACAGGGACTGTTACTCAGATCTATCCATCCACGAATACCAAAACGGGCAGTATTAATGTGGAAGTTAGCATTCCTAATCCTGAACTGAATTGGAAACCTGGTCAAGTCATCAGCGCATCTAAAAGTGTGAATCAAGCGGAAGCACTGTTAGTGCCTGTGGAAGCCGTGATTAGCAATGGAAGTGACCCTTATATATTTAAAGCTGTGAATGGTAAGGCTGTTAAAACCACGATTAAAGTGGGAAAAGTGACGAATAATCAATTCGAAGTTCTCTCCGGACTACAGGCAGGCGATCAAATCGTTACACAAGGAGCAGGAACCTTATTTAATGGCGATTTAATTGGGAATGATGTGCTTGGGAAATCGGAGGAGTCGTCCGAATGATTAAATATATTGTTAAAAAGCAGAAAATTACGCTTATTTTCTTTGGCATGTGCATACTGCTAGGGCTCTTCAATTTTACATCATTACCCAAACAGGAGCAGCCTGATGTTATTCCTATGACAGCTAGTGTTACAACGATCTATCCGGGTGCCTCACCTGAAAGAATCGAGCAAACCATTACTAAGATCATGGAACAGAAAATTAAAGCTGTGCAAGGTGTCAAAACGATTTCCTCTACTTCATCGAAAGGCCAATCCAGTATCATCATAGAAGCTTTGAATGATGCGGACCCGACCAAAGTATGGGCTGATCTTCGTACGAAGGTAGAGGATGCACAATCTGAGCTTCCAGAGGATGCGATGCAGCCTATGATCAATGATAGCATGACTAGCTCTTTCATTGGTTCATATGCGATTACTTCTGATAAGGTTGAGGATTTATATTCGTTAAATGAATTAATGAACAAATGGAAAGATCAATTAAAAACAGTCCCTGGTATTTCGCAGGTCAATATTCAAGGAGTACCCGAGCAAGAGGTACGAGTTAGTTTAGACACGCAAAAGATGCAACAATATAACCTCTCCTGGGAGCAGGTTGTCCAAGCGATCAAGGATGAGAATGATAGAGTACCTACAGGAAGTATGGATTTCAATGAGCGTACTTATCAGCTGACGGTAAATGCCTCAACGGACCCATCGATTCTGAATAACGTCCAGATTTCAAGCAATGACGATGGATTTCCGATATCTTTGAAGGATATAGGTACTGCCTCGCTTGTTTTTAAAAAAGCAGCTAGTTATACGTATGTGAATACCAAGCCTGCTATTTCGATCAGTGTAAGCGGGGATATAGGAACGGATGTGCCGACGGTATCCAAAGCAACAACAGCTAAAATCAATCAGCTTGCGAGCAGTTTGCCGAAGAATGTACATTTTGAACTGCTTTTTGCACAAAATGATCGAGTGAGTGATATATTTGGAAACCTGACCAAAGAGATGATTATTGCTATTTTATCGGTCATTGTGATATGTACTTTAGGTTTGAATTTGCTAACTTCTGCATTTGTAGCGTTGGCCATTCCTGTTTCCATCGCCATCGGCTTTATTTTCTTGCCCATGACAGGAACTACGCTGAATCAAATATCAGTCATCGGACTCATCATCGTGCTAGGGATATTGGTTGATGATGCGGTCGTGGTCAATGACAACATTGAACGCCGACGCTCTGAATTTGGGGAAAATGCTACGGAGGCAGCCATTAAAGGAACCAAAGAGGTATCCTTATCGATCGTTACAGCTACGCTAGCTACGGTTGCAGCATTTGCCCCGCTGTTATTCCTGCCGGGTAATATCGGAGACTTTATTAAACCGATCCCTACCGTTATTTCGTTAACCATGCTGGCTTCCATGATTATGTCGCTAACGATTATTCCTATTTTCCGCCAATGGTATGATCAACGTCGTAAAGGAAAAGAGAGGAACCAAACCGTTAAGCCACCTGGGCTTCTGGGGCATCAAATCCAGTCTCTATCCAATGTGTACTCTAAAAACTGGATGCCAAAAATACTACGGCGTCCACTTTTAACAGCGCTGGTTGGTCTTATGATGGGTACAGCCGCTTATGGACTACTTGCGGTTGTTCCCATTCAACTATTCCCAGAATCCGATCAAGCAGATGCCACCATCAGCGTAACGATGCCAGAAGGAACGTCGTTGCAGGCAACCAATCGGGTTATTAACGAGATTGGCATGTGGGTCAAAAAACAACCAGAAACAGAACGGCTGTCGGCAACGGCAGGTGGAGGAGCGCCTCAGATGTATAGCGATGTTGCAGGCGGTCACGGCTCCGGGGGAGCGGTCAACGGTCAACTTGCTGTCGTTGGAAAAGAGGGGCTATTCGATCTCCAAAAAACAGTGGATAGCTGGACTCATACGCTTCAAGCCAAATATCCATCTGCATTGATCAGCATTCGGGTTCCTCAATTAGGCATCCCGGTCGGCAGTGCGGTGTCTATCCGTATGAAGGGAGAAGACATTGATAAACTGCAAAACATGACAGCTAAAGTCAAAGAAATGGTTGCGGCGACCCCCGGAGCTGTAGATGTGACCGATAATATGGGAATGCAAAGCTATAATCTGAATTTCCAAGTCAATCCACAAGCATTGGATAAATATCGGGTTAGCTATTCCAATTTGACACGTACGCTGCTGTTAATGGGTGACGGAGTTAATGTAACGGATTTTGATACAGGTAAGGAACTACTGGATATCAATATATACATGAATAAACCAAACGATGATCCTGAGGTATTGTTCCAGCAATTAAGTGTAACCAATGCGGCAAAAGAGCAAATTCCCTTATCCCAGTTAGTCACGATGAAACCGGACTTTTCCATTCAGCAAATCCACCGCTATGATTTGGAGCGGACAGTAACGATCTCAGCCAATGCAAATGGGCGTACGGCTACAGAACTTACTAATGACATCCGTAGCAAACTAACCCATACACAGTTTGAACCAGGCTATACCTGGGAGATGGGCGGAGAAACATCCGCGCAATCTGATATTTTTACAGATCTGGGCAAGTTAGCTATTATTGTTGTGTTTCTCATCCTGCTCTTGATCACGATGCAGTTTTACTCCGTCTCCACACCGTTCATTATTATGACCACTGTGTATCTGGCAGCGGCAGGCGGAATTCTTGGAAGCTTTATTTCAGGCATGCCAATTGGATTCATGAGTATTATGGGTATCATTTCACTGGCCGGTATCGTCGTGCGCAACGGTATTGTGTTGATAGAGTTTATTGAAGATGCGCGGCGTGAAGGAGCCGAACTGACAGACGCAATTCTTATGGCATGTTCTGCCCGTTTCCGTCCGATCTTGCTTACTTCGCTAACTGCGATTGTGGGTATGATCCCTATTGCCACAATAGGGGAAATCCTCTTCAAACCGTTGGCAACGACCATTATTTTTGGACTGATCTTTTCGACCATTTTAACCTTGTTTGTTGTACCGACTCTGTATATGGTCGTAGCTCATCTGAAGCTGAAGCGGAAGCAGAAGCAGGAAAAGTCTATAAATACCGATAGCTCATTGACCATGTAGGTAAATACAGATAAGAATATACTGCAATTTTTCTTATAAATACGGATCGTACATGAGGCGAATGTCTTTATGTACGATCTTTTTATTTGTTGACAGAGTCAACAAATATCATTACTATAATTGTTGCAAAAGTCCACTAAATAGGGGGAGTTATGGTCAATATCGATGCTAATATCATAGCGGATATGAGGCGTTTTAATCGGTTCTATACGAATTTACTTGGTGTTTTAGACAGACATGTGCTGGATAGCGGATATTCCTTTACCGAGGCACGTGTCATTATAGAGATCGGGTTGATCGAACCGTGTATTGCGAATACTCTGGTCGAATCTCTTCAAATTGATCGCAGCTATATGAGCAGGATCATTGCTAAATTTTGCAAAGAGGGCTTTCTTGTTAAGGAAAATTCAACGTTGGATAATAGAACAAATCTAATTCGTCTGACACCCAAAGGAAAAACGTTCTACAACCAATTGAATGAAAGATCTGATGAACAAATTCTAAGATTAGTTCAAGGACTTTCAGAAGAAGAGATTACAGAATTACATGCATCTATGTTGTTAATTCAGAAGAAATTGGATATTTCGGAGAGGATACAGAATGATACGATTTGAATGCGACTATACCGAAGGTGCTCATGAGCGTATTTTAAAGCGACTACTGGAGACGAATGAGGAACAAACCCCAGGCTATGGTGTGGACGATCATTGTGAAAAAGCCAAATCTTATATTAAAAAAGCATGTGACTCCGAAAATGCGGATGTACACTTTTTGGTTGGAGGTACACAGACCAATACAACGGTCATTTCTTCGATTTTGCGTCCGCATCAAGGTGTCATTGCGGCAACTTCTGGGCATATTGCTGTGCATGAGACCGGAGCAATTGAGGCTACTGGACATAAAGTACTGACATTGCCAAGCGAGGATGGGAAAATCCGGGGTGAACAGGTAAAGGAACTGTACGACGCTCACTGGAGTGATTCTGCTCCTGAGCATTGTGTACAGCCCGGGATGGTTTATATTTCTCAACCGACCGAGAATGGAACGATCTATAGCCGATCGGAGCTGGAAGTGTTAAGTAAAGTCTGTCGTGAATATGGTTTACCGCTGTTTATAGATGGAGCCCGCTTAGGCTATGGTTTGGTTGCAGAGGATAGTGATGCATCTTTGGCAGATATAGCCAAGCTGTGCGATGTGTTTTATATAGGCGGCACTAAAATTGGAGCAATGATGGGCGAAGCCGTAGTTATCCTAAATGATGCTTTGAAACAAGATTTCAGATACATGATCAAGCAAAAAGGAGGGCTGCTGGCTAAGGGGAGAATGCTGGGCATTCAGTTTGAAACGCTGTTTGAAGACGGTTTATACTTTGAGATTTCCAAACACGCCATAGATATGGCCATGCTGCTGCAAAAAGGATTATCCGAGCAAGGATTTTCTTTCCAATATCATTCAACAACCAATCAGCAGTTTCCGATTATTGCAGATCGTATATTACAGGCATTGAGCGAAAAATATACTTACTCCTTTTGGGAAAAGACTGATGATACCCATACTGCTGTTCGATTCTGCACCAGTTGGGCCACAAAGAAAGAAAATATTGAAATGCTGCTACAGGATATCAAAGCATTACAATAAAGGTCATGGATAAACGATGAATATCATCTTGAAATTATAGAATGGATGATGTAATAGGCCATACTTCGTTGCATACATTGCAGCGAAGTATGGCTTTTTTGTTATGTAATTTACCTAATCCAAGTGGCTTGTCTTTAGTTCCATGAAAGAGCAAGCAGATATAAAAATGGAAAAACAAGACAAGAGTGGATGTATAAAATTAACGCCTAATTATTTACACTGAATACCTATCGAACCTGTTTACGGTATTGAAGAGGGGAGAGTCCGGTTATTTTTTTAAAGATTTTATTAAAATGTGAGGCATGACCGAAGCCGACATCCTCCGCAATGTGCTGGATTTTGTCTTTGGTAGTTCGCAGTCTGGTTTGAGCCGCCCTGACCCTCACTACGCGGATGTACTCGCTGAAATGAAAGCCAGTCAATTTCAGAAAGATGCGGCTTAGGTAAGCCGGACTAATAAAAAAGCAGGCGGCCACTTGTTCGAGAGTTAACGGCTCATTGAAATGGTCCTGAATAAAAGACGAGATTTCTGTGATTTTCTGATGCATGGGATGAGAGGAAACAAGTTCACTACGCTCGGCCGCTTCCGATCGGTGCACCAGGATAAGCATTTCCAGCAGCAAATGCTGTACACAGCGGTCATGCAGAGGCTGCTTATTCCTACATTCGGTATTCATTTGTAGGAACAGCCGTTCAACTTCGACTTGCTCTCTAGCCGGTAAGCGAAGCAATGCAGATTGCTGGTACGGCGGTAGATCCAGAATGTCATGATCCTGCTGTGGGAGAAACGTCGGGGAAAAATGAATCAAAATGCGTTCTGTTTCCTCCAATTGTGTACTGGCGGTAGAGTGTAAGTCATGAGGGAGGATGAATATCAGATCGCCCTTGCGAGCGGTGTATACCTTGCCGTTCATAAAGTAGATGCGTTCGCCCTGCAGCAAAAAATACAGCTCATAATTGTCATGAACATGAGGTCTGGGCATAACGGTGAAGCCGGTACGGTAGATGTGATGAATGGAGAATTGTTGTTCTCCGATGACATATTTGTCTTCCTTCATTTCATTCATGTGCTTCTTCCTTTGCCAATTAAGATAAGTAAGCGCATTCATATATCCATAGTATATATGACACCTGCCCACGGTAAAAGCGGAAAAGATTGATGAAAGGAGGTGAAGACACTTCTGAACGTCTCGGATCATTCTTTTATAAAAGTATGCGCTGATGTGAAAGAAAATCTTAGGGAGGAAACAGAATATGAGCAAGCAGCGTACATGGAGAAAGGTGCTATGTAATGTGGTTGTGGGTTCAATGTTGTTGACCTTGTGCCCACCATTGATCCAAGCAGAGACTGCGGTAGGGACAGAGATGGGGAAAGTGGAGAAAGTAGAAAATATAGCGACGAATATCCCGGCGTTTCCGGGGGCTGAAGGTGGCGGTAAATATGTTACCGGTGGACGCGGAGGTGAAGTATACGAAGTTACCACGCTGGCAGACTACGGCAAAGGTGAGCAGGTGATCCCCGGATCTCTTCGTGCAGCGGTCAGCTCCGATAATCGGACGGTCGTATTCCGGGTGGGTGGAACCATTCATCTGAAGGAGCCACTTAAAATCCTGGGCAACAACCTGACGGTTGCAGGTCAGACAGCTCCTGGCGATGGTATAACTGTAAGCGATTACACGACAGGGATTGATGCAGATAACGTTATTCTCCGTTACCTGCGTTTTCGATTAACCGACCGTTATCCCAGTGAGGATGACGCATTAGGATCCAGATATCATAAAAACATTATGATTGATCACTGTTCCTTTAGCTGGTCTGTGGATGAGGTACTGAGTCTGTACGATAACGTAAATACGACGGTACAATGGTCCATTGCGTCCGAAAGTATGCTAATGACCACGCACCAAAAAGGTCGCCACGGCTATGGCGGCATATGGGGTGGTCGAAATTCCACCTATCATCATAACTTGTTGGCACACAATGCAAGCCGCAACCCGCGTTTCCCAACCGATAAAAAACAAATCGACGCTGTGGAAATGACCAATAATGTCATTTATAACTGGGGATTTTTCTCTTCCTATGGCGGCGGTGAAGGATCGTATAATGTGCTGAATAACTATTATAAGTATGGCCCCAACACATATAAAGACGTTCGCGGTCAAATCTTTGTAGACGTGGGAAGTAAAAAATATAAAACACGCATGTTTATTGGTGGCAACTACATGTACGGCAACGAATCGGTTACTAAGGACAACTGGCAGCTTGGAACATCCATTGGATCGATTATTGACCCTTCCACTCGTTTGGCAGAGCCGATTGAAGTCAGAGGGGAATACGACAACGGAATTTCACCAGATGCGTATGGACCATATCAGGCGGCAGATGCGCAGACCGCATATACTGAGGTGCTCGCCGGCTCAGGAGCCACACTGCCAAGAAGAGATGCGGTGGACGCTCGAATTATGAATGATGTGAAGAATGGAACGGGTGCGTTTATCAACTCCCCGCGTGAAGCAGGCTGGATTTACGATGATTATAGCGTAACCACCACGGAGCTTACTGACAGTGATCATGATGGTATACCGGATGAATGGGAACGCGCTCATGGGCTGGACCCCAATAATGCTGACGACCGCAACGGTCAGGAGCTTGCCGGTACAGGCGAGTATGCTCATTTTGCCAAGGGCTATACGAATTTAGAGGTTTATTTAAATGATCTCATTGAGAAGCTGTCCAATGGCAGTGAGGTGGATAATCCGGAGGCCTTCGTTCAGGTATCGGATGAAGGTGGACGTTCACTGAAGCATAACGATATTTTGGAAGCCGGACGTGATGCGACCATAACTGCAACGGCCAAGGATCAAGATGGCATTGCTCACGTTGAATTTGTCATTGACGGTAAACTTGCTGGAAAAGTAGAGGGTGCGCCTTATCAAATCAGTTGGAATCATGTGACGGACGGCACCCATTACATTATTGCACGGGTGACAGACCGCAAGGGGACTGCTACATTTTCCAATCCTGTCACCATCCATGTCAACACGACTGCACCAACGGGGAACTGGCTCAGCGAAGAGGTTGGCTCTGATGGTAACGATGGCTATATCAAAGGGCATACTCAGGTATTAAAAGAAGATGCAAACAGCAGCAGTATCCGACTGAAATCGGCGGGGGATATTGACGGAAAAGCTGATCTTTTCCATTATGCTTATCAGAAATGGGAGGGAGACGGTGAAATTACAGCTCGTGTGGAGAAGATTACCCCTGTGGATGATAATGCCGAGGCAGGGGTAATGATTCGTGAATCGCTGAAGCCTGGATCAAAAATGGCCTTTATGTCTTTAGCATTTGTTAAATATGGTAAACAGGGGATTCTTATCAGTCGTGATCAAACAGATGGTAAAACCACGCGTGCGTCAATGGAGACGTTTATTCCAACGCCATATTCGGTTCGTCTTGTGCGACAGGGGCAAAAGCTTACCGGATGGGTATCCGCAGACGGTGTGACGAACTGGGAGAAGGTTGGTGAAACCGTTATAGATTTGCCGGATTATCAACCGCTATTGTTCGGGTTAGCTACTGATGCATCCAAACAACAAAATGAAGTGTGGAATTACAATACGTCGGAATTCAGCAATGTTAAGGTCCGCAAGCTAACAGACTCAGGAGGAACTTCTCCCACTAGTGTGGTTGTATCGACCTATGGCCCTGCTGACTACATCTCTCTCCAGGCAGCTATTGATGCAGTCCCTGACAACAGCAACACAAGGACTGTTATCCATCTCAAAAACGGTACGTACCGTGAAAAAATAAAGGTGAATTCCTCCAAAAAAAATCTGAGTATTATCGGGGAAGATCGGGATAAAACGATCATTGCTTTTGATGATACGGCCAAGACCGTAGTGGACGGAAAAGAATTAGGAACGAGCAATAGCTATACTATGCGTGTGCAAAGTCCTGACTTTGTGTTGGAAAATGTGACGGTCGCCAACACAGAAGGGACCGGGCAGGTGCAGGCTGTAGCGTTATATGCCGAAGGTGATCGTGGAAAGTATCACAATGTCAAAATTACTGGCCTACAGGATACACTGCTCGTGAACCGTGGCAGACAATATTTTAAGGACAGTTACATCAGTGGCAGTGTAGATTTTATATTTGGCAATGCCCCTGCCGTGTTTGATAATTCGATCATACACAGCCTGCGTGCCGGATACGTAACAGCCGCTTCAACGGAAGAGAACCAGCCAGGTTTTGTATTTACTCAGTGTCGTCTGACAACCGAAGCTGGCTTGACAGGCAAGGTGGATCTTGGGCGACCATGGCGTCCTTACGCACATGTTACTTTTTTGAAAACCTATATGGATGACCATATCAAGCCAGGTGGTTGGAACAATTGGGGTAAGGAATCCAATGAGCAGACTGCAAGATTTGGAGAGTACGATAACTTTGGACCAGGTGCAGAAAGCAGCGGGCGTGTACCTTGGGCCAAACAGCTTACGGCTGACGAAGCAAACCAGTACACTGTTGAAGCTGTTCTGAGCGGGACAGATCATTGGAATTGGCGTCTATAATTGTATATTCAATAGATAAGCGGGGGATGCGCTTCAAGTGTTTTCCCCCGCTTATGTGCGTGTTTGTGAGCAATTTTGGATGTGATCCATACATAATCTAAAATTGAAACCATTTGTTTTTATGGTAAATATTTTATATATTGAATGAGGGAAGTGTGTAAATCATCATGGACAAAACTAACATTTTTTCTTAAATACATTATGTTGTCGGAGGTGTAGGATGGCACGTGTGTTGGTTGTGATCACGCCTGCTGAAGGCCATGTTAACCCGTCATTAGGATTAATTAAGCAATTGGTCGATAGGGGAGAGGAAGTAGATTATGTGTGTTCAGAGGAATTTGGTACGAGAATTCAACAAACGGGAGCAAACCTGATCACCTATCCATTTAGTGTGGATGCATTTATTCACAATCCTGTATTAAAGCCGGCTGAATATAAACATCATTATCAATTCGTGAATATGATCGTTAAAGGTTTGATTGAACCGATTATTCCAAAGGTTATGAAAGCAATTGAAAATAAGGTATATGATTATTTGATTTATGACTATTTGATGGGGTGGGGAGGCAAAATTATAGCAGAGAGGCTGGGAATACCTGCGGTATGTACGGTCTGTTCGTTTGCTTTCGTAGAGCCTCTGGGTTCTGATCAAGGCGGGGATGATCATGACATAAAAGTGAGAGCGCTTTATGATGATACGATGAAAGTAGTACATCAATTAGCTGAGGAGTTTCAGGTTACCGTCCCTGCTATTGATGAACTCGATTCACATTCCCACAGCCTAAAGGTCGTATATACAAGCCGTTATTTTCAACCGCAAGCTGAAAAGCTGGATGACAGCTATATTTTTGCAGGTCCATCTATTGTACCACGTAAAGATGCGCCCTCTTTTCCGTTCGACCAGCTTCGTGCTTTGTATCCGCAGGTTGTTTATATATCATTGGGAACCATTCTTAATAGAGATTTGGAATTTTACAAGCTTTGCTTTGAAGCATTTCGTGATTTGCCTGTGCAATTTGTACTTTCATCAGGCCAATATGCGGAGATGGAGTTATTGGCGGATGGTATCCCGGACAATTTTATGATCAAGCCCTATATTCCGCAGTTGGAAATGCTCCAGCGTGTAGATGCATTTATCACACATGGGGGAATGAACAGTGCAAGCGAAGCCTTGTATTACAACGTGCCGATGGTTCTGGTTCCCATGACATCGGATCAGCCGCTTGTGGCCAATCGGGTCCAAGAACTGGGAGCAGGGATTGCTGTGAATAAAAATGAGCTTACTCCTGCTATCTTAAAAGCTGCTTTGGTAGAGGTTTTAAATCAAGCCATCTATAAACAACAGGCGCATGTAATTGGCGAATCACTCCGTAAGGCTGGCGGTTATACGTATGCGGTCGATGCAATTATGAGTCGTTTCTCTACTATAAAAAAATAGGGTGCGTGTGCGTCAGCTCCTGATTATAACCAATTCGGGCTACGCATGGCAGGGTAGCATAATAAAGCAGCACGTAATCGGACTTTAGGTTCTCGTCCAGATTACGTGCTGTTTCTTTTATTGATGGTGCTCTATAGGCTGTGATTTCTTTCTTGTAGAGCAGCCGATTGGTCAAACTCTAATTTTTTTGATATCGCCAGCAGACCAAGGCAACAGAGAATCAGGAATAAGCATATCCAATAGGAGTTTCGATAACCCATCCATTGAGCAAACAATCCGCCCATCAAGCTCCCCGCCAATCTTCCGATCGTTGTCGCATTGGAATACAGTGTCGAGGCGTATCCGGGCAGGGATGGCAACAAATCCTGCATATAGCTGATACCAATGGCTGATATCACTGCAACAAAGAAGGCTAGGAGAAGCTGTCCCGTAAATAGTTGCCACATCTCCGTAGACATAAGAACGAGGAGGTAATAGACAACGCCTGTTAAAGCCCCTAAAAATATAAGCAAACGGTTGGAGTATTTGGCTGCTAGTACGCCCAGCATGAGCATCAGGGGTATTTCTAAGATTGCGCAAATACTGGATACGAGGGCAACGTCATTCGTGTCACCTTTTAAATTGTGAATGATGAACAAGGAAATATTTAAACTATTCATCCAGTGAGACGTATAAAGCAGAGTAAGAACTACAAAAGGGATCAGGATTTTCATGTTTTTATGTAATGTAATGTGATGAAGTGAAAGTTGATCCTTATTTTTAGCCTGAACAGGACGCTGCTTGATAAAAAAGAATAGAAGAACGGCAATAAGTACAAAAATAGAGGTCGTACCGACAAAAATACCTTTAAAGCCCGTATGTGCAATCAAGAAGGAACCCAAGAGCGGCCCGGTAATAAAGCCAAGAGAAAACATAGAACGAAGCGTTGAATTCGCAAAGGCATGATCCGCAGATTTACTGCGATCTACCGCTTCACGTGCACTGGCAAATAACTGCGGCATCCCAGGGGCGCCAATCGCTGTAAAGACAGTCATATAAATGAAAAGTACATAAAAGTTTTGGATTACAAGATATCCTGCAAAGGCGACAGCATTAAATAACGTACAAATCACTAAAATTTGTTTGCGATCCAATCCGGTATCGGAGCGTTTGGCAATAAGGGAGCTGATCCATATACCACAAATCAAAGTCACCGCTGTAAACACACCAAAGGTCCCCACCGATACGCCAAGTGTACTTGTAAAATATACAGCTAAAAAAGGTGCGCTTATGGAAATAGCCATACCTTGCAATAACATACAGATCATGAATAGTGGGTAGTTAGGGATAAAGAAAAGATTTTGAATACGCTTTAGCATTTCATTTTTACACCCCTTTAGATTTAGAAGCAGAACTTACATACCTATCCAACCTAAACTATATATGACTTTAGCATAATTTGTATATTTACATTGTATAAAATATTATAAATTATTTTCACCCCAGCGATCTATGAACTGCTTGATCAGTTCATTCAATGATCCAGCGGCCTTCGTAGGAAGGCGGTGATCGGCTTTTTTAATGAAAACAAGCTCGCTCTTCGGTAAATGCTGATGCAATATGTTGGCATATGGATGAAAGTGTTTATCCTCTTCACCATAAACGAGCAGAACAGGAAGAATGATTTCTCCCAGCCGTGAGGTACAGTTATACTTCAAGCTATAGCGGTAATATTGTTCGACATTCCTGGGATTTCCCTGCTTCGCATCGTTGAATAACTTACGGAACAAAGATAATTGTTTCGTTTGTGACCAAGCATTAGAAAGCGCAATCGTACCGACTGCGCCGATTTTGGATAGCGCAATGCCCAAAGAAATTTTGTTTCTTAGTCGCCATTCGTTTACCTCCGACATTCCACTGACAACAATCCCTCCCCATGCCCGATCCGGATAAGTCAAGAGAAATTCAAGTACTATTGAACCTCCGGTAGAATATCCACACAAAAATACTTTATCCAAGCTCAATCGGTCCATCAAATGCTTAATATCCTGGGCGATGAGAGGGTAAGTAACCGTTTGTTCGGAAGTCTGACTTTTACCGTGTCCTCTGATGTCAAAAGCTATAGTACGAAAATAAGGCGATAGCCCTTTGATTTGGTATGTGAAATTTGAGCTTGTGAGTACCGGAGGGTGAATGAATAGGATGGCCGTTCCTTCTCCGGAATCTATATAGTGCATGAAATATTCGTGTATGTTTGTTGTGGTCATTGCTATGCTCTCTCCCTGAATGGTTTTGATCTTAAATTTGGCTTATTAAATTCAAAAAATTCATGGAGTTGTAACTTTGAATGCAGGAGTTCTCTCTTTTCCCGAAGATCCAATGTAGGAATAATTTTTTTTGTATATGAAAAAATAAGAAGATCAAGGGCAGTGTTTTTTTCTAAGAAGGGGACACACACATGGGCATGAAAAATAAAGTTACCGTTGTACTAATGTTAAGTTTATTGTTGTTGATCTTGGGCTGTAGAGCGGACTCCAGTCAACAGCTAAAGCAACAGAGCGTGAACCCACATCACACAGCAAATCAAATGGGCAAAAAACCTGTCATTGTAATCTTGATTGATTCTTTAATGGATAAGCCTTTGCAAGAAGCGATTCAAGAAGGCCGTGCCCCCGCAATGCGATTTCTCCTTCATCAAGGGCAATATTTCCCGCAGGTAGTCAGCTCATTTCCCACAATGTCTGTGACCATCGACAGCACATTATTAACGGGGACGTATGCAGACCAACATCATGTGCCTGGACTCGTTTGGTACAGCGACCCAAAGAAACGCATGATTCTCTACGGCAATGGTGCCAAAGAAGCCTTGAAAATCGACCAACTGCAAGTATTTAATGACGCTATTTACCAATTAAATCAAGTTCAATTGAACAAAAAAACGAAAACAATACATGAAGCATTAGCTGACAAAGGGAAAGAATCTGCATCCATCAATGCTATTGTTTTTAGAGGAAGAACGGAACATTCCTTAAAGGTGCCTCGTTTTATTGCAAACAGTAACCGTGTGCCAGAACAAGTGAAAATAACAGGACCTAAATGGTTTTCATATGCAACTTTTGCTCAACTGGATCCGGGGAATAGCTGGAATACTTCTCCGTGGAAAAAACTTGGGATGAACGACGAATTTTCTGCAAAAGAAACCGCTTTTCTAATCAATCAAAAAAAACTTCCAAACCTAACCATCACATACTTTCCAGGGAATGATAATTTGGCGCATAGAAAAGGCCCGACTCAACTGGAGGGAATTGAAAAAGCCGATCAAGCACTGCAAACTGTGTTGAACGCATACGGTTCTTGGGAAGAGGCTGTACAAAATGCTACATGGATCGTCTTGGGGGACAGTGGGCAAAGCGCGGTTTATAATGATCGACAGGCAGCCACTGTTGATATAAGGCCTCTTTTGGGCCATTACCGGATTGCAAAATTAAATCAACCCGTAAGAAGTGATGACCAAATCGTGATTGCCGCTAATGAACGGATGGCCTATATTTATGCAATTGACAATAACGTAGATTTGTCTGACGTGGTGAAGCTTTTACAGCATGAGAAGAAGCTCGACATTATTGCTATGAAAGACGGTAAAAATAATATCCAGGTTACAAAGGGGAGAAATGGTAGCCTGTTTTCTTATCATCCCGGTGGGAAATTTACCGATGAATATGGACAATCATGGACATTATCGGGCGAAACGAATCTTGTGGATATTACGATCAATAACAACCGGATCAAATATGGAAAATATCCAGACGTTTTGGCGAGGCTGTATGGAGCAATGAATTCCCATGAAGGAAGATATGTTGTCGTTACGGTTCAACCTGGATATGAACTGGTCGGTGAAAGTTCCCCTACCCACATCGGAGGGGGAGCCCATGGATCGCTGCATGAACAAGATTCCCTTGTTCCACTAATTATTTCTGGAACGAATACACGACCCAAAACACTGCGAATTGTGGATATAAAAGATTGGCTCCTGCAATTGGTGAATGAATAAGTATTGATCGTTCTTGATATTAAAATTGAGCTATATTAGTATATAAACATGTAGTTATATAGGTGGAAGGGGGGCATATATTGGATCAACTAGGTTATGTAGCTGATCATTTAAAGCTATTAGGGGATAAAACCCGATTGATCATGTTATCCCTGCTAAGAGAAAGAGAATGGTGTGTTTGCGAATTTGTAGATATCTTTAATATGTCGCAGCCAGCAATTAGCCAACATTTGAGAAAATTAAAGTCGCAAGGAATTGTAAAAGAAGAACGACGAAGTCAGTGGGTATACTATTCCTTAAACGTAGACGACAAACCGCATATACAAGCTGTTCTTGAGAGCATGCCAGGCTCCAAGCATATTTTGAAATCGCTAAATAAAGAGGAACCGATCGCATCTTGTGGGCCGGATTCCTCAGCTTGTTCATCCTAAAGCCTATTCCGTTTATCTCTTTGTGGAATAACGGTGTTTTTAATATAAGTATATGTTTATAAGGTAATGTAATGGAGGTTTAGAACATTGATTTTGTTGGCATGCATTATATTCTTAGTTACTTTAGTATTGGTGATCTGGCAGCCTAAACATCTGTCCATTGGATGGTCTGCCTGCGGCGGTGCCTTACTCGCCTTGCTGGTAGGTGTAGTGGATTTGCATGATGTTTGGGAAGTTACTCAAATTGTCTGGAATGCCACACTAGCTTTTGTCGCCATTATTCTGATTTCGTTAGTCCTTGATAAAATCGGCTTCTTCGAATGGGCAGCACTTCACATGGCACGGATAGCCCGTGGAAGCGGAACCCGGATGTTTGTCTATGTGAGCCTGCTGGGTGCCGTAGTTGCTGCCTTTTTTGCCAATGACGGTGCGGCCTTAATTTTGACACCAATTGTACTGGCGATGGTTCGGGCACTGAAATTGGATGAGAAAATGGTATTTCCTTTTATCATTGCGAGCGGATTTATTGCAGATACGACGTCGCTTCCGCTTGTAGTCAGCAACCTCGTTAATATTGTGTCAGCCGACTTTTTTGGAATCAGTTTTATGGAATATGCGAGTCGTATGATTGTACCTAATCTGTTTTCCTTATTGGCTAGTATCGTGGTACTGTATCTCTTTTTTCGCAAAAGAATTCCTAAAACGTTTGATACGACACAGTTAATCACGCCTGCAAATGCGATAAAAGATCCAAAGATGTTCCGTATGTCCTGGGTTGTTCTCACAATATTGTTGGTTGGCTACTTTGCAAGCGAATTTTTAGACATTCCCGTCTCGGTGGTGGCCGGTATCATTGCCATCTTTTTCTTGCTGATGGCTAGAAGAAGCCCTGTGGTACCCATGAAAGAAGTCATCAAGGGCGCTCCATGGGCCATCGTGTTTTTCTCTATCGGAATGTATGTGGTGGTGTATGGTGTGCGTAATGCCGGTTTGACGGATCTGCTGTCCCAGGTGATTCAAGCGACTGCTGATCAAGGTATGTTTGTGGCCACCATGGTCATGGGATTTATTGCGGCGATTATCTCGTCGGGTATGAATAACTTGCCTACGGTCATGATTAATGCGCTTGCCATTGATGCCACCCATACAACTGGCATAGTCAAAGAGGCACTGATTTATGCTAACGTTATAGGGTCGGATCTCGGACCGAAGATAACCCCAATTGGTTCGTTAGCCACCTTATTGTGGTTGCATGTGCTTCGTTCGAAAAACGTGAAAATTTCATGGGGGACTTATTTTAAAACAGGCATCGTCTTAACTATTCCTACACTTTTTATTACCCTACTGGGCTTATATCTGTGGTTAATCATTTCATAATGGACAATTGAAGGAGACGCTGATGATGGACAAGAAGATAATTTATTTTTTGTGCACTGGTAATTCTTGCCGCAGTCAAATGGCAGAAGGCTGGGCTAAACAATACTTGGGAGACCGTTGGAATGTATACAGTGCGGGCATTGAAGCACACGGCCTCAACCCTAAAGCGGTGCAAGCGATGAATGAAGTTGGGATGGATATTTCCGGTCAAACTTCAGATATTATTGATTCTGTTTTGCTGAATAGTGCGGATTTAGTTGTGACCTTATGCGGAGATGCTGCCGATAAATGTCCTATCACACCTCCGCACGTTCGTCGTGAACATTGGGGATTTGACGATCCGGCTAAAGCACAAGGAACAGAAGAAGAGAAATGGAGCGTATTCCAGCGTGTACGGGATGAAGTAGGGGCTCGTATTCGCAAATTTGCGGAGACCGGTGAATAAACCAGTACACGGCTTAGGAAGGGCGAACTCAGGCATACTTCCTTAAAAGGGCGGTGTTTGTTTGGCATTTTTGAAATAGAAGATCTTCATGTTAATGAAAAAGGGTTAAAGCTCGTTAGACGACACTTAACCCTTTTTATTTTACAGACGAGACTCTATCCTTTTATAGGCTCGTGCATAGGTGCTGATGGTGCCCCTTGCATAGATAACCCGCCGCCAGTTGAGCTTGCTGGAATAACGGGATGTGGCGATCCCTTTTCAGAAGCAGCGCCTGCAGTCTGATTGGTCAGCTTCTGTTTTTCCCACAGTGCTCTGGCGATCACCAGCATGGAGAGTACACCGACATATAGTAACAAAGATCCGAGTTCCGGAAGCATCTCCTGAAAAGATGCACCGCGCAGTCCCATGGTGCGGAGGAATTTGTACATCCATACGAAGGGAAAGAAATCACCGATTTGAATCGCTAAAGGTGGAAACAGTGATCTGGAAAGAACAGCCCCTGATAAAACAAAAGCAGGCATGAGTATCATCACCATTCTGCCGATGGCTATTCCCGGATGTGCAGCACCCCATGCAACCAGAACATTGATACAAACGGTACCGAATACATACAGGACAACCGGAATCATGAAGAGGATCGGATTGGCTTCGAAACGACCTCCCCCAAACATTTTAAGCATCCCGAGAGAGAAGATTAAGCCAGCCGTCGAAAACAGCGTATAAGGAAGAATACGCAGTAGGATGTTGAACGGATTTTGCAGTTCGGCAGCCAGTCTCTTGGAAACCCTTAGTCTGGCGACGATAGGTAAGCTATTGATATTGAGTATCATAAAAGAGAACATACAAGTGAATGCAAGTATCGTCGTATTCTGATAATCATTGGTTGGGTTAAACAGGGAACGCACCTCCAAGGCAATACCATTGAGAGCTCCCTGAGCCTGTTCGGCGTTCATCCCCGTTCTCAACATAGCTGGAACAGACAGTTCCATATTCTCAGAAACGCTAATTTCCTGCATAGCTGTACGAATGGAAGTAATAGATTGAACGTTGGTATTATCAAGAATGAGACCCACGCGGCTGGAAAGGGAACGATGGTGATTGTCCTCTAAACCGTGCGGCAGGGAAATAACGGCTAAATATTTTTCGTGATAGAAATACTGCTCAGGATTGTCCGTAAACGAAACAATCTCTGCTACGTTCATATATGGAGAAGCATCTATCTTCTGGATCAACTCACGGCTGTAGGCTGTGTTGTCCTGATCCACTACTACCACGTTAGCATCGTTAATTTGGCTGCTTGGGAGCAGCAGGGAGTACCCCAGCACTGCAATCAGAGGGAAGATGATAGCTATGATCGGATACTTGGAGTGAACCAGATACGTCCATTCATCACGAAGTGATTTCATTCGTATTCACCTCAACTGTCATGCCTGGTAGCAAAGCGGCTTCTCTTGTTACATATACACGTACTTGGAATGTGGCGGTGTCTGCCTCACCTTTTTCACGGGACATCTTTACATTAGCGAATTGCGGCGCAGCGGTCACATAACGTACGGTACCTTTCAAGTCCTTGTTGAGAGCAGATACTCGGGTTTTAACTTCTTGATTGGCCTTGAATTTACCCGCTTGTTCCTCATTGACATACAGATCGTAATATAAATCATTGGTTTCCAGGGTAATCACAGGCGCTCCTTGCGCGACATTTTCCCCGACTTTTGTACTAATCGAAGTAACCTTGCCATCCTGTGGTGCCTTTAATACCAGTCGCTCTTTTTTGAGCAGCAATGTTTTAAGCTGAACTTCCTGTGTGTCTTTTTGTTGCTTTAAAAGGTCGATAGCCAACTTCTGATCTGCCAGCTGTTGACGGCTTTGCTGAATGGTTTCCAGTTGGGTTCTGGAACGATCGACGGACAATTGGGCACCACGGATTTCCTCCTCGGCTTGTTTTACCGCAACCGCTGCTTGTGTGGTCTGTTCACTGGCCTGCATACGTTCTTCAGGAGTAGCGCCATGGAGCAGCTTTTGAAGAGACTCCTTTTGCTGGCTCAACTGATTTGTCGCTAAAGTCAATGAGGATTCAGCATCATCCAACACTGCTTTGGATGCACTTCCTGCATCATAAAGTGCTTTATTACGTTTGTAGTTAGTCTGAGACGTCTGAACGTTTTTGGTGGCAGAAGCTACGGCAATTCGTTGCTGCTGAACATCTTCATCCCGAGCACCATTATTGACCTGTTGTTCCGCAGCAGTGGCTTGACGCTCAGCTGCCTGTGCCCGCAGCAGTGCCGCTTGGCTTTTGCTCTCAGTGACTTGAGCTTGCGCGATATCCAGCTGTGCTTGTTTTTCCTGAGTTGTTGCTCGTGTGTACCCTAATTGGATGGATTGTTGCTGTTGGCTGATCTGTGTATTGAACTGCGCGATTTGTGTCCGCAGCTGCTCAATTTGCAAATCCACATCTTTGGAATCCAAAGCCATAAGGACAGTTCCTTTTTTCACTTTCGTTTCTTCTGTTACCGGGATGTTTAGGACTTTGCCGCCTACTTGTTCAAAAGATACATGAATGCTATCAGCATTGAGCGTTGTGCCTTTAACGGATCGCGAAGCAGTGACTTGATCTTGTCCGTTAGTCTGAAGCAGGAACCCCCCGCCGATCAGACAGGCAATAGAAATGACAGGGATGATAAGGCTGGTGACTTGTGTGCGATTCATGGGTAATATGCTCCTTAAGTTCATAAAATGGATTCAACCTAGACTCGAATAAATATCCTGATTATGTACATTTTATTTATTCTATTATTTAATAATTTAGATGTTAGCCGGCTAACTAAAATGCAAAAATTAAAACTTACTCTGGCTTTGCTGCTTCATATATCTCTTTTGCTTGAGGGATGCCGCTTTCTATTTTTTTCAGTAATGTCAGGAGCAGTTCTTTTTCATCGTTGGATAGATGGCTCATCAGTGTGGAAGTGCATGTAAAATGTACAGGCAGCAGTCTCTCCATCATTTCTGTTCCTTGTTCGGTCAGTTTAACAATACTCATACGGCGGTCGGAAGGGTGAACGGATCTCATAATAAGCCCATCGCGTTCCAGACGGTCAAGCAGACCGGTAACGGTAGGCTTGCTAACCCCTACTTTCTCCGCAAGCTCTGTAGCCAGCAACCCTGTTTGAATGTTGCGATACAGGAGAATTAATATTGAAAATTTTCCGTGAGATATACCAAACTTCTCAAAGCCTTCAAAGCTCACTTTAAAAAGACTGGAGGATACGCGCATAAAAAATAGCATCGCTTCTGTCGCTCTTACATCAATCTCTGGGATACGCATAGAAAATTCTTGCAGCGCTTCACGAGTGGGCAAATCCCGTAAATCAAAATCCATAAGGTTCTCCTTTCTTCTTACATTGTGTTCCAGTCGACAAATTAGTTAGCCGACTAATCTTAATCGATTCAAAAATGAATTTCAAGCTAAATTTTGTTAATCGTCATGCAGATTTTTCACTATATGGAGGTTGTCCGTGCAGTAGTTTAAGCTATTCACTACATTGATATTTACAGTGAAGTGCTTGATAATAAGTGGATATCGCACGAGACAAAGATACCCAAAAGTGAGGGACCTGACATGGCGACAAAATTATATTACACCGCTCCAAATCTTACGGAGTGGGACACTCATATTACACAGAGCATGGAAAGAGACGAAGCATTTTTTGTTATGCTCAAGGAAACGGCCTTTTATCCGCATGGTGGAGGTCAGCCATGTGATACAGGAACGATTCAGGGCATCCGTGTATTAGATGTGGTTCTTGAGGATGGGGACATTTGGCATCAGGTAGAACGTTTGCCGGAGGAGGAGAAAGTGGCCTGCCAATTGGATTGGGAGCGCAGATTTGATCATATGCAGCAGCATAGCGGGCAGCATTTGCTGTCAGCGATTTGTCTGGAACTGTTAGGTGCGCGTACAGAAAGCTTTCATTTGGGACAAGAGTACGCCACAATTGATGTCAACTGTTCTGATATAACATCCGCGCAGCTATCGGCAATCGAGCAGGAAGCAAATCGGCAAATCTACAATAACCGCAGCATAAAAAGTTATTTTGTAACCCATGAGCAATTGAAGGACATTCCGCTTGTGAAAATGCCTAAAGTAACAGAAAATATTCGGATTGTTGAGATCGAAGGCATTGAATATAATGCTTGCGGCGGTACACATGTGGCTCAAACCGGGGAAATTGGAATGATTAAATGCTTGAAATGGGAAAAGCAAAAAGGGATGGCGAGAATCCATTTCAAATGTGGTGCTCGCGCACTCCAAGACTTTAATGAGAGTGCTCGGATTTTGGACGTGTTATCTACGAAGTTCAATACTGGGCGAAAGGATATTTTGACTCGATTCGAAAAGTGGGAGCAGGAGCATAAGCAGCTCAAGGCGCAAGTGGAGTTTCTACAAGAGGAAAATGCATCGTACCAAGCGAAAGAGCTGCTGTCTGCTGTACAGGGGCATGTTCTTGCTCATGTATTTGAACAAAAATCCATTCAGGAGATGCAGCAATTGGCTGCCAAGCTGACAGCTGAGCATGATTTGCTTGTTTTATTTGCCACAACAGCCGAAAACAAAATCATTCTGGCACATAATGGTAGCCAATCCGTTAGCTGCGGAGCGTTTTTGAAAGAGAATCTGGGCGCGTTTCAGGGCAAGGGGGGCGGTAGCAACCAATCTGCTCAGGCAGCATTTTCGTCCCGCGAGAACCTCTTGAATTTCTTTGAAACGGCCCAGCGGCAGTTCATTCAGGGCTAATATAATGGAGGATTAGTGACGCAGCGGTAGCTTCCACTTTTCCTCTTCTGTAAATAAAATAAAAGAAAAAATAAGTGCAACAACAGCGCCCCAAACGGCTTTATCCCCAATCGTCAAAGTCAGAAATCCCCCCAGCAAGGCTCCTACCAAGAAGGCAGCCAGGATGACACCATAACGCATCGCTCGAATGGCAGCGTTCGTGTCCTTAGTCGTTATGGCGACATACATAGCCTCTGTAGCTGATCGGAGATTACCGGTGCTGACCGTGGAGGTGTACGGCACATCAATGAGCTTGCGGAAGGAAGTCATTTGTACGGAAGCGACGAACGAGACGATCACCACCACTACCGTATTGGGAACTCCTTGCGGAATCAGTCCCACGATGAAAAAAATTGCGATTTCCAGTAAAAGAATAGCGCGGGTCCAGTCCGGAGTTAAACGGTGGGTTGATTTGCGTTTAATCCCTTCAGCAACAAAAACCCCCAGTGAAAAGGCGATCAGAGGCGGGATATAGGATAATGCCTGAACCCAGTGCCCCTGAATGACTTTGACAGCCAGCAGGACGATATTGCCTGTCTGTGCGTTGGCGAAAACACCGCCTCTTCCAACAAAGGTATATGTGTCCAAAAAGCCCCCTACTAATGATAGTAAGGCGCCCAGTCGCAACGATTCGGACGTTACCTGATGTAAATGGATTTTGCCTTTCATAAACACGGCATATAAGCCTCCTATACTAAACGTCGATTCTTTAAAGCTAACACGAAAATCCAGGACCATACAATTAAATTAATCACTTAAGCATGAAAATGACACAAAGAAGCCACATCAGGTCCCATACAATAGAAAGGACGCGATGCGGCTTGTTGGAGTGCTGCTTAAAGTGCCATCTGGAACTTCGAGAATATGCTTATTGCAGAGCTTGAACGAGTGCTTTACCAAACTCCTGTGCACCATCTGGGCCGTCGGCTGTAATAATATCGCTATGAGCGACGACATGCTGAGCGACATAGTCGGCTTGATGCGATTGGAGCTGATCCTTTTGCACATCCACGGGGTAGCATGTAGCCGTTCTGCCAGAGAGCAGGCCGGTTTGAGCCACAGCTACAGAGCCTGCGCAGATGCCAGCCACTAAAGTCTTTTGCTCATGAGCTTGTTTCAGCAGAGCTTGGAGATCCGCGTTATTCCACAGATGATCATTTGTTCCTGATCCGCCGATTACAGATACCACATCATACTCAGCCGGCACAGCGTCTGTAAAGACAAGATCAGCCGTCGCTTTACCGTTGTAGTCACCCATGATTTCGCCTGTTTTTGTACTGGCTAATGTTACAGTAACACCTGCTTGCTCCAGCGCTTCTTTTGGTTTAAATAATTCATCCTCATTAAAGCGCTCTGGGGGTATAATAAAAAGAGCTTTTTTACTCATACTCTATTCCTCCTTGAGTGTGTAACGTTATTTACTATTGTAGGGTGGCTTCGTCGGGCTGTGAAGAATGCACTTTCAAGTACGGAGGTTACCTGCAGGTTACTATTCATGTGGAAGATCATGATGATTTCGAAGGAGTTAATTGATATATGTCTGATACGCTGAGAGAAGAAATACGGGAGAAAATTGTAAACGGAGACTACAACTGCGAAAAGGAATTAACGCTATCTGTGCTGAGCGGGAAATGGAAGGTCGTTATTTTATGGCATCTGGGTGTCGAAGGGCCGCACCGGTTCAGTGACCTGCAAAGGTTGTTTCCGAAGCTGTCGCATAAAGTGCTGACCAACCAGCTACGGGAGTTGATGGAGGACGGTATTGTACACCGGGAAGTGTATCCCGAAGTGCCTCCAAAGGTGGAGTATTCGATGACTGAGCTGGGGATGACGATTTTACCGATTGTGGAGATGATGTATGACTGGGGGAAAAAACGGGTGCAATCCATCCGTGAGGAAATGCAACGCAGCAGTGAGGGAAATGTTTAAATCTTGGATGCGATCTTAGATGGACCTTTAACACTCCGTCATATAAAAAAATAGAACGCCTTGCACGATGAGTACGAATTGTACCTAGAGCAAAGGCGTTCTTTGGCATGTTAGCAGTCTGTGTGTGGATCATGTTAGCTAGGAAAAATAGCTGTAGCCCATATGGATCATTGCTGTTCAAGTGCTGGTAAAACCTCAATCCAGCGTGTAGCCCAAGTACCAATATGGTCAAATAAAGGAGCTAAATCGCGTCCCTTATCCGTAAGGGAGTATTCAATCCGCACAGGCTTTTCAGGATAAACCATACGTTGAATGATTCCTTCTTCCTCCAGCTCTTTCAAACGGTCCGAAAGGACTTTTCCACTTAAGTTAGGAATTGAATTCTCAATAGCGACGAAACGTTGCGGACCATTCGTTAGTTGAAATACGATCAACACCGTCCAACGCTTGCTCAGTAGCTCCATAGCCTTTTCAAACCGTGGGCACATCTGCGGAATATTCATGTGATCACCTCATGCTCCTATTATTAACGATTCACTGTTAAAAGTAAATGATTTTACTTTACATAAATTTATTACTTGACGAAATCGAATGATATAAATATACTTTGTTACATAAAGTAACTTGTTAGCTTTGATACGGAGTTTAAGATGTAAATGCTTAAAATTTGAACTTAATTTGATATGATTAATGATGTAATTAAATGAACAGATACGGACGAATCGTTGAGGTTATGGTTTGGGTGCAGGGGGAAGTCGGATGAAGCTAGAATGTGAAGTGTGCGTAGTTGGAGGGGGACCCGCAGGGACTTTGTTATCCTGTCTACTGGCGGAGCAGGGTGTTTCAACGATATTGGTTGAGCGGCAGAGCGTGCCCGGAAAGGCTTTCCGCGGTGAAATTTTAAACGATGAGGGTCAGGAAGTGATCCGCAAACATAAACTGCTCGAACAAATTCATGAGGATCATATTCTCGCCTCCACAAGAATCGAATATTGGCAGCATCAGCAGCAGGTCAAGACGGTTGAGCCAGCTTCAATCCATGGTAATGTAGGGGTGCATATTCCACAACCTCGATTTTTGGATGCTCTGCTCAAGCAGGCGTCCACCTACGAGTCTTTCCGTTACCTGGCAGGTACAACTGTGACTGCGTTGGAGGGTGACAGCGAGCAGGGGTACACGGGCTTGACCGCCCGCGATAAGAACGGTCATGAGATTACAATTCATAGTTCTTTGATTGTGGGGGCAGACGGACGCTATTCGACTGTGCGCAAGCTGGCGCAGATGCTTGTGACTAACATTCGCCACGGCTATGATCTGCTATGGGCCAAAATCACGGCACCTACCGGGTGGGAGCCCGTCACTCGTCTAGCCCTGGTCAACGGAGGTCAGTTGGCTTTATTCTCGCAGGCTGAGGGCTATATCCAAATTGGCTGGAATGTGGAGGAGGGGAGCTTTTCCACCCTGTTTAAGCAATCTTTTGAACCATTTATACAGCTGTTTACGGAGGCTTTTCCAGATTTAGAGCATAGTGTGCATGATCACATTCGTTCATGGAAGGACTTCGTACCGTTGGATATTTTCAGCAGCCGTAGTGACACATGGGCACAGAATGGACTGGTCCTGATTGGAGATGCGGCGCATACCATGACACCTACGGGAGCTTTTGGTTTGAACGCTGCTTTGAAGGATGCCGATGTGCTGGCCAGTGAGCTTCTTCGTTTACGCCAGCAGGTATATACCGCAGAAGACCTGAAGGCTTTCGAAGATGGACGACGGCAGGCTGTCACCGAGCTTCAGGAGCGTCAACTAATCTTGGAGTCCACGTTTCATGAACATTTCTTACACATAGTTAAATGATATAAAACCCCGACAACAACGATTAGCCTGAGAAATGTGAGGCATTTCATATATAGAGTTTATATAAAGGATGGTGCAGAGAGATGAATATTAAAGATGTAGCTACGCTACTTAACGATAAAATTCAAACTGTTCGTGGAGAGCAATCCTCGACAATTTTGGTAGGACCGATCAAGCTGCCAGTTAATTTAGAAGGGGAAACGGTTGTTTTTCAATGGTATTGCTGGCTACCTGTACGGGACGAGGAAGATCGCCAGAACTTACTGAATGCCAATGCTGAGACGATCGTGAAGCGATTGTCCACACTGAACTTGGCGGAGGGACAACAATCAAGTGTATTGGTGTACGGGGATCTCCAACAGTCCGAAAATGCATTAGTTCGCATGCATAGTATTTGTCATACTGGAGATATTTTTGGTAGCAAGCGTTGTGATTGCGGATTTCAACTCCATCAGTCGATGAAAATGATTGTGGAACATGGAACAGGTGCATTGTTCTATCTGGCAAATCATGAAGGTCGCGGAATCGGTTTGTTTAGTAAAGCCATGGCTTATATTCTACAAGAAGAAGGCATGGATACCGTCGAAGCCAACCATCAGTTGGGTTTTGAAGATGATACACGCAATTATGCGGATGCCATTAGTGTGCTTCAACATCTGAGACAAAAACCAGTAACTCTGATTACAAATAACCCTAAAAAGCTGGATGCCTTGAAGAAGTCGGGTATGAATGTGGCGGGACGTATGCCGCTCTGGGGCGATGTGTCACAATATAATGAACGGTACTTGAATACAAAAGTAGAACGATCCGGCCATTTGCGGGATTCCGATCTCAGGGAGGTTCTATGAACACTCACGAAAAATATATGCGCCTGGCACTGGAAAATGCCAGAAGTGCCAAAGGGCAAACAGAACCGAATCCGCTCGTCGGATCAGTCATTGTTAACAATGGCCGTATCGTTGGGATCGGCGCTCATTTGAAGCCTGGTGAGCCCCATGCCGAGATTCATGCCTTGCGTATGGCGGGGGAACACGCTCAGGGAGCGACGATCTACGTAACGCTGGAGCCGTGTTCTCATCACGGCCGGACAGGCCCGTGCGCGGAAGCGATTGTGAAGGCAGGCATTCGCCGGGTGGTGATTGCAGCACTGGACCCGAACCCGCTGGTTTCCGGCAGAGGGGTACAGATTTTGAAAGATGCGGGCATTGAGGTCATTGTCGGCGTATGTGAGCAGGAATCGATCCGCATGAATGAAGTGTTCAATCAATATATCGTGAGCAAGCGACCTTTTATTACAATCAAATCGGCAGTAACGCTGGACGGTAAAATTGCAACTCGAACCTCTGAAAGCAAGTGGATCACATCTGAGGCTGCACGGGAGGATGTGCATCGTCTTCGTCACGAGCATGTAGGCATCCTGGTCGGTGTACAGACCGTGATTCATGATAATCCTCAGCTTACGACTCGTCTACCAGAAGGACGGAATCCGATTCGTATCATTCTGGATAGTAAGCTTCGTATTCCATTGGATGCTCGTGTCATTACAGATGGAGAGGCGCCGACCTGGATATTCACAGGGCGGGCTTATGATGAAGGCAAGCGAAGCCAGCTGGAACAGCTCGGTATAAAGGTTTATCCGACACAGGATGAAAACAGTGAGCGGGTCAACTTTCCGCAAATGCTGGACATTCTGGGGGCGGAGGAGGTCTCGTCCGTATTCGTGGAAGGTGGGGCCGAGGTGAACGCTTCGTTCGTGCAGCAAGGCCTGGCAGACAAGCTGGTGCTGTATATGGCGCCGAAGCTGGTTGGAGGGCGCGCAGCCCCGGGCTTTCTCGGGGGAGAGGGCGTGTCTGCGATGAGCGATGCAGTGGCCTTGCAGGATTTGAGCGTAACACAGGTTGGCGTGGACTGGAAAATAGAAGGGTATTTTGGGCGAGGAAAATGAGTGAGTTGTTTCGGGTGGAGAAGGAGGCTCCGCGAAGGGGTTGATCTTCCGATCGCTGTTGCAGTGGGATTCTTCGGATTGTATAAGATATTTAAAGGTAAGAATCCCACCGCAAAGTCACTCATTTTTCGAAATGGTGTGGAGCATGGGAAGGGCAGGAGAAACTAAACACTTAAAAGCTCAAACTCATTGATTCAAAAACTTATAAATTCAAAAGAACAGAGGATCTGAAGGGCTAAAAAGGCCTGGAGGATTCTTTTTTTATATACTAAACGTTTATTAGGGTGAATGGTTAATGGGGTGAATAACTCATAAGGTGAACGTCTTATGGGGTGAAATCAAAATGACATAATTACTTAATACAAAATGACATGATTTTTGGGTTTTTCGTCCTGGTTTCTTGTGTATTTTTAGAGACTTTCGCCTCGTTTAGTTAGATTTTAGAAATATAAGGATTGACCTGGAAATAGAGATCAAGCACAATGAAGTTGAATTCAGCTTGGAAGAAAAGGGAAAAGCCTTGCAGGGAAAGGGATAAGAGAATTCAAAGGAGGATGTTGGTTGTGAAAAAAATGATATTATGCTTGTTAAGTGCCAGTCTGATATGTTTAGCTGCACCGGTTTCTACTAAAGCCTTTTCGGGTGAGGTCACACAAGGCACAGGCTCCTATTCAACCACACTACCTGCCGGAGCAGCTACACCGCAAAACGAAATTTATAAGACAGCGAATGTAACTAGCCCAATGCCTACTAACGACTGGTGGAGCAGTCTGGCCTGGGTGCCCTACTCCGAGGCTCAATATCCGCATCCACTTGCCTTGAAAAATCAGCAAAACGGTCTGCGCATCTTTAACCCAAGCGGTAAAATTACGGTGAATCCGGGATACATTGCAGGCTGGATGGATGATGTGAATGATTTTACCATCGGACATTCTGAAAGCGCTTCATTTCCGGATGCCAAGGTGGATGGCTTCAGTGACTGGTTTGTCAAATCGTTATTTCAAAGCGGCAGCAACAAAATGAGTGCTACCTATGGGCATGGCTCTCCTTATGTTTTTTTCGAGTTTGGCGGCGGTAATCCCAAGCTCTCGTTCAATGAGGTACCCAAGGTCTGGTCTGGCTCCGCTACCTCCCCTGTGCTTGGCATTACGATCAATGGCTCACACTATGGTCTGTTTGGTCCTTCCGGCAGCACTTGGTCTGGTCTCGGAACGAGCACTCTGATCAATCAATTGAACGGGAAAAACTATTTTACAGTGGCGGCTTTGCCTGACAATACAACGGCGACCTTGGACAAATTTCAGCAATATGCCTATTCTTTTGTTACAGACTCCAAAGCACAGTACAGCTACAACGAAGCCTCTTCCGAGGTAACAACCACCTTTACCGTTACAACAACCGCAAAACAAGGTACACAAGCGGGTACTATTTTTGCCTTATATCCACATCAGTGGAAAAACTCATCACAATCTCTACTGGGCTATACGTACAATTCTGTACGTGGTCTGATGAAAACAGCGGAAGGGGCTTCTTTTCAAACGAAGATGAAGTTTACAGGCGTGCTCCCTTCTTTGCCCGATTTGGGGTCTTATGATAAAAATAAGCTGAATAGTTATATAGACGAAGCGAAAGCGGAAGTATATTCTGGCGATGGTGACACGTACTGGACTGGAAAACGTTTGGGCAAGCTGGCAGCCTTGGCGCCAATTGCTGACCAGGTGGGCAATACCGCAGCAGCGAGCCAGTTCCGCAATGAGATTAAAAGTCGGCTACAGGACTGGTTTAAGGCCAGCGACAGCTCAGGAAACCTGAAAAGCTCGAACCTATTTGTGTACAATAGCAATTGGGGGACATTAATCGGTTATCCCGACAGCTTTGGCAGTGCGGTAGAATTAAACGACCATCATTTCCATTATGGATACTTTATTAAGGCTGCGGCCGAAATTGCACGGTTGGACAAGAGCTGGGCATCCAATTCACAATGGGGGCAGATGGTGCAGCTGCTCATTCGCGACATTGCCAATACAGACAGGTCTGATTCTAAATTTCCGTATTTACGTAATTTTGATCCCTATGCCGGTCACACCTGGGCTTCCGGTCATGCCAAATTTGGCGACGGCAACAACAATGAATCCTCCTCGGAAGCGATGAATGCTTGGGCCGGTCTGATTTTATGGGGCGAGGCGACGGAAAATACCCAAACTCGTGATCTGGGCATCTATCTATATACAACGGAAATGAATGCGATTAACGAATACTGGTTTGATGAACAAGGTACAAACACCCCTTCAGGGATGCAAAGTGCGACGGCAAGTATGATCTGGGGTGGTAAAACGGTCGGGAATGCTACATGGTGGACCAATAACCCCGCAGAGGTGCATGGCATCAACTGGCTGCCGATTACTTCTGCTTCCTTGTATCTGACACAATATCCGGAATATGCGGCTAAAAATTTTAGCAATCTGCTGCAAAAAAGTGGTGGGAATTTCAGTCCGTGGGAAGATATCGTGTATATGTACAGAGCGATTTCGGACCCGTCCGATGCCAAGGCCAAATTCAGTGCACGCGTAGCGGCGATGACACCGGAAGCTGGGAATTCCAAGGCGAATGCCTACCACTGGATTTATAACTTGGATGCTGTTGGCAACATCGACCGTAGCGTCACTGCCAATTCACCTATTTATGCCGTATTTCATAAGAACGGTGTAAAAACCTATGTGGCCTACAACTTTACCAACCAAGAGAAAATAGTAACCTTTTCAGATGGACATAGTATTACCGTGCAGCCGAACAGCTTTAATATCGGAAATGGAAACGGCGGCGGCAATCCACAACCTGATATAGAGGCCCCAACCAGCCCCGCCAATGTGCGAGCTACGGCCAAAACGGCTTCGGCGGTTACACTGGAGTGGGAGGCAGCTACAGACAATGTTGGCGTTACGGGATATATCGTGTATAAGGACGGGACTCAGGAGGCTGAGATAAACGGCACTTCCGCTTCAATTACAGGACTGAATGCAGCGACCGCTTATAGCTTTACCGTCAAGTCTCGTGATGCAGCCGGTAACCTGTCTGCGGCAAGTCGTGCTGTATCGGTAACTACGGAGGCAGCATCTGGCGGCAATGAGGGTGGCGGAGAAACGGAGGATTACACCGTACGGGCCCGCTTTGTCAGCGATCGTGAAGCACTGCTTCAATTTACCCCCAAAACAGCCTCAGCCTATGTTGACGTGCATTATACTTTATTAGGTGGGCAACAGCTCAACTACCGGATGACCAACAACGCCGGTGTTTGGGAGCAGCGGGTTAAAGACCTCACCATCGGAAAGGCCGTCAGCAATTGGTTCACCTATGAAAAGGCGGGATTGCAATATGAGACGCCTTCATTCAGCTATACCCACCAGACGGCCTCTACAACGACAGGGGTTTCCGAAATTTCCGCGATCGAGGCGTTAGACACGTTCCAGCCCGGGCTTGCTCCTGAATAAATTCGAAATTATGGATATGATAATTATAGAGGAGATAAAAGTATGACAGAATTTTGGGAATCAAGCTTTATAGAAAATCAAATGATGTGGGGCTTTGAACCTTCAGACTCAGCAATTCTGACCAAGGACTTTTTCATTGAAAAGAACGTTAAGAATATATTGATACCTGGTATTGGATATGGTAGAAATGCCAAGGTTTTTATGGACAACGGAATACATGTTACAGGTATTGAGATTTCAAAAACAGCGATTGATTTGGCAAGACAAAAAGGGCTCAATATCAGTATTTTTCATGGCTCCGTAATGGATATGCCTTTTGATAACAAGCTTTATGACGGCATATTTTGTTATGCGCTTATTCACTTATTGAATAAAAGTGAGAGAGAGAAATTTATTAAGGATTGCTATCATCAGCTAAAGCCAAATGGATATATGGTTTTTACTACTATTTCAAAGGAAGCTCCGATGTTTGGAAAGGGAAAGCAGCTAGGTAAAGACTATTTCGAGATCATGGAAGGGGTAAACATGTTTTTTTATAATGCTGACTCGATAGAACAAGAATTCGGAAAATATGGATTAACAGAAATTTCGGAAATTGTTGAGCCACATAAAAATATGGAAAGCAAACCTCCATTCAAATTTATCATGGTCAAATGTCACAAAGAGCTGTAAGTGAATGGTGAGAGAACGACATGAGGGAAGCACATATGCTTCCTCCGTGTCTTTTTTTGTTTTTTATGGGGTCGTAATACTTTCGCCATGTTCGTGAGTGCAAGGGTGCGCAATAATGATAAAGGCTGATACGGAAGATATTACCGAGGCGAGGATTTCCAAAGGTCCCGCAGTGCCTGCCCTAATCGGATCAGGTATCCTGTAAATCTGATGTATCCACCAACAATTAGGGTTCGATTCCCAATCGCCTTCCAAGCGACTTTTGGTAGAGTATTCGAATGGACGAATAAAACAATGAAAAGACCCCGATAAGAGCATCCCATGTCTGGTCTTGATGACAGATGCTGGAGCGATGGCTATGCGGTCAGCGGATACCGGAGAGAGCAAGCGCCGACAGGACCAGAGGCTACGGGAATACAGATTCACAGTCGATGTTGGGCTGGTGAATTCAATCCCCGAAACACGGGAACAGGCGGCTCCTTTCTTTTTCCTTAAGCTTGGCCCCGCCTTTCACACGGAGGGATGCTCTGCAAGGGTCCTACCCCTGCTATAACAAATAAAAATAAAGAATCCTCATTTTAAAAATGTGTTTTGACTCAACGTGCGAATAAGCGGAGCGGTCCGTTCGAATCTGGAGAAGCGAAGCGTTCGCCTTTGCACCTGAATTTTAACCCTATAAGGGGTTCATCAAATCCAAAAATTCAGGAGCAACAGCGATCGGAAGATCAAATGGAACGTGGAGCCGCTACACGCGGAAAATGTACATTTTTAAGTTGAGGATTTTTAACACTAGGAGTGATACGATGTTTAAGAAGATAACGATTAAAGCCGATGAGCGCGGACTGCTGTTCAAAAAAGGAAGCTACCACAAGTTGTTGCTCCCAGGTACCTACCTATTGAAGACATTTCAGCAGGAAGCTGTTGAAATTTTGAATGTAGCCGAATCATTTTTTGTACCAGATCATGATATTCGTTTGTTTTTGACAGATCCTCTATTGCTGGAGCAATTGACTGTCATCGATGTAGAGGATCATGAATATGTGCTGCATTATGAGGATAATCGGTTTGTAGAACTGCTGACAGCAGGGAAATATGCATTTTGGAACATGCTTAAGGAGCATCGTTTTGTTCGAGCAGATACCCGGCAGCCTGCAATTGATAAGGCTTTGGGGCAAGCATTCTTGTCCAAGACACCGGGCTTCTGGAAAGCCCTTCAGGTGGCCAGTCATGAATTGGGGTTTTTGTATTACGATAATGTGCTGCAAGGTGAACTGAAACCGGGCAAATATTATTTCTGGTTGTCCACGGTGAATACAGAGATCAAAACATTAGATATGCGACAGCAGCAGATGGACCTGATGGGGCAGGAAATCATGACTGAAGACAAAATCACGCTGCGCCTTAACTTCGTCTGTCAGTACCGGATCATCGAGCCGCTACGGGCGTTGGAATTCAGAGCATACGAGGAACAAATATACATTATGCTTCAACTGCTGCTGCGTGAATACGTGGGCACAATGAAGCTGGATGATTTGCTGAAAATGAAGCAGGAGATCGCGGAATATGTCTTGACACGACTGAATGAGCAGAGCGGTGAATATGGGGTTACTTTTACATCCGCAGGGGTGAAGGATATTATTTTGCCGGGGGATATCAAGGATATTCTGAATACGGTGCTATTGGCAGAGAAGAAGGCACAAGCCAACCTCATCACACGACGTGAAGAGACGGCATCCACTCGTAGTTTGCTCAATACGGCCAAGCTGATGGACGAAAACTCCACCCTCTATCGTCTCAAAGAGCTGGAATTCATGGAAAAAATCTGCGAGAAGATTGGTACGATATCGCTGACTGGCGGAAATACGCTGCTGGAGCAGCTAAACACGTTGGTTCATATGAAAGAGGGGCAGGGACTCCAATAACGGAAAATACTCCCGAACGATGAGTGCAAGCTGGCTCAAGGTTCGGGAGTATTTTTTTAATTCGTCTTGGTGGATGCGAGAAAAGCGTCCATATCGATCACCGGAATGAGAGTACCCCGATGCTCCATCACAGTAGGAAACAATTCGCGTTGCCATTCTTCCTCATTGCTTTGTAGCTGACTGTCTTCAGCAGATGCCGTATCCTCCACCTGATCGACAAGCAGGGCAATCTTCGCACGACTGAGCAAAATCATTTTGTCCTCGGAGGAGTCGCTCGATGCGGGAAGAAACAGTTTTTTGCGAAGATTAAGGATTGTAAATACATCGCCACGAATGGTCACCATTCCTTCATGCCATGCTTCGGAAAAGGGGAGCGGTGTCCCTTTTTTGGCATTCATAACTTCTTCGACTTCCAGAAAGTTTAACGCGAACTTCTTGTCCGCCAGACTGCACACAATATATTCAGACATAACAATTCTCCTTACATATTCAGATAAGTCCATCACAAGTTGTGAACTAGCGGTAAATTGGGTTAACTATTGCGTTTTGACAGATGGAACGATAAAGTGGAGGATGCGGTAAAATGGTTTTAGTTAATCACAGAATATCACAAACGAGCAGTTAAATCTTCCAAAATAACAACCAACCGGACAAGGCGGGCTTCGAGTTTCCCTTCATATATAATGTTTGGAGCTGAGGTCGTGTCCGATGCACTACATTTTAAGATAAGCGGGTTGAGGTAGAATGGATCATGAAAAGCAGCGGTTAAGTATCGAGGCAGCCAGATTATACTATCTGAACGACTATAGCCAGCAGGATATCGCGGTCAGACTCGGAGTTTCGCGGCCTACGGTATCGCGGTTACTTCAGGCTGCCAAGGAACAGGGATACGTGCGGATCAGTATTGTGGACCCCATGGAGGATATGGACGCGCTCGGAGAGCAGGTGAAAAAGAAATACGGGCTGGATACCGTGCTGGTCTGTTATTCGCCATTAAATGAATATCAGGAGATCAAGAAGCATATTAGCAAAAAAGCAGCCGACTATTTGCATGAAACGGTACAGGATGCTGATATTATTGGAGTGACATGGGGAACAACCATGCATGCGGTGGCGCTTCATCTCCAGCAAAAGCAGGTCAAGGGAGTTGAGGTGGTTCAGCTCAAAGGAGGCGTAAGCCATTCGCATGTCAACACTTATGCCGTGGAAACCGTGAATTTGTTCGCAGAAGCCTTTAACACCATAGCTCGGTATTTGCTCGCGCTTTTTTGACGATGAGGGCAACATATGCAGTCAGGAAATCAACAGCCGTACCGTTGGAATTGATTTACCTGAGCTGCGAAAGAAGGAGAAGTCCATCCTTGTAGCTGGAGGCCAGCGCAAAGTAGAGGCCATTCGGGCATCACTGCGCGGCAAGTATGCGAATATCTTGGTGACGGATCAGTTTACAGCACAAGCACTTTTGCAATAGAACCTGTGGGTCTCAATTTCAATTAAACATGGTTACGGTGTGTGCCTACAGGGTAACATGAATTGTAGGTGAACGGCCTGTGTACAAGCGTGAACATAATTTCAAAATGTGTTTTACATATGTTCAGAGCCGTGCTATGATGATCTCATCACAGAGAAATAAATGATTCATTTTCTTCACACTATTTATTAAATGAAGGAGCCTTTAGATATGAACATTGCAGCATTAATCGACCATACATTGTTGCGTGCAGATGCGACGAAGGATGAAATTACAAAACTGACTGCTGAGGCAAAAAAATACCAGTTTGCTTCTGTATGTGTGAATCCGGCGTGGGTAGCTTATGCAGCCGAACAGCTCGCAGGCACAGGCGTGGCTATCTGTACGGTTATCGGATTTCCACTGGGAGCCAATACATCGGCAACGAAAGCGTTTGAAACCAAAGATGCTATTGCTAACGGTGCAACTGAAATTGATATGGTAATTAACATAGGCGCTTTGAAGGCGCGTGATGTACAGCTTGTCGAGCAGGATATCCGTGCAGTTGTGGAAGCGGCTGCGGGTACACTGGTAAAAGTAATTATCGAAACCTGCCTGCTGACAGACGAAGAGAAGGTACTGGCGTGTGAGCTGTCCGTCAAAGCCGGAGCAAATTTTGTGAAAACTTCGACGGGTTTCTCTACAGGTGGAGCTACTGTGGAAGACGTAGCGTTGATGCGCAAGACAGTAGGACCTGATATTGGTGTTAAAGCTTCTGGCGGCGTACGCAGCCTGGAGGACGTACAAAAATTAGTAGAAGCTGGCGCAAGTCGGATCGGTGCAAGTTCCGGTGTGAAAATCATCGAGGGCGAGCAATCTACATCTTCCTACTAAGTTTATTTTAAAGTCATGGAGGGATTCGCGATGAAGGATCAATTGATTCAGAAAGCGCTTGAGGCGCGTAATCAGGCATATGTTCCGTATTCGAATTTTCAAGTGGGTGCTGCGGTTCTTGGGAGCGATGGCACGATTTATCACGGATGCAATGTGGAAAATGCCTCCTACGGCTTATGTAATTGTGCAGAGCGGACAGCGATTTTCAAAATGGTATCCGAAGGCTGCCGAAAAATTGATTCGATTGCGGTAGCAGCTGATACGGAAGGTCCTGTGTCTCCATGTGGGGCCTGTCGTCAGGTCATTTCCGAATTTGCTCATCAAGATACCAAAATTTATCTGACAAACCTTCATGGCAATACGGAAGAGTGGACGGTGGATCAATTACTGCCGGGTGCCTTTCGACCTGCGGATCTGGGGAAATAAAAAAAAGAATGCCTCTTTGGGGCGCATTCTTTTTATGGGCAATGTAAGCGCTTAATGTAATGAGGGGGAATTGAAATGAAATATGTAATCGCTTTGGTGGGATTGCTCGTTGTATTTGCACTTACTTACGTTGCCAGCAGTGACAAGCGTAAAATCAGGTATCGTCCGCTGATAGTTATGGTTGTTCTGCAAGCAGCGCTTGCTTTCGTATTGCTGAACACAGAGATTGGTGAAATTCTAGTCAAAGGTTTTGCAAAAGGTTTTAATAGTCTGATTGGTTATGCTATGGAAGGGATTAACTTCGTTTTTGGCGGAATTGCGAATGAAGGAGCAGCACCGTTCTTTATCGGTGTACTGCTGCCAATCGTGTTCATATCCGCACTGATTGGGATTTTACAATATGTAAAAGTGCTGCCTTTCATTATTAAATATATCGGACTTGTCTTGAGCAAAGTAAACGGAATGGGTAAACTGGAATCCTACAACGCTGTAGCTTCGGCTATCTTGGGTCAATCCGAGGTGTTTATTTCCGTTAAGAAACAAATTGGTCTGCTGCCAAAACATCGGCTGTATACATTGTGTGCATCTGCGATGTCTACGGTGTCCATGTCGATTGTGGGAGCCTACATGCAAATGTTGAACCCCAAATATGTAGTTACCGCATTGGTGCTGAACCTGTTTGGCGGCTTTATTATCGCTTCCATTATTAATCCGTACAAGATTGAGAAGGAAGACGATTTACTGGAGGTTCAAGAGGAAGAGAAGCAGTCCTTCTTCGAAATGCTCGGGGAATATATTATGGATGGTTTCAAGGTTGCTATTACGGTAGCTGCGATGCTGATCGGTTTTGTGGCGCTGATTGCCATGGTTAACGGTATTTTCTCATGGTTGTTTGGAATCAGCTTTCAGGCGCTGCTTGGTTATGTGTTTGCGCCGTTCGCCTTTGTTATGGGGATTCCGTGGAATGAGGCAGTGCAGGCGGGCAGCATTATGGCTACTAAGCTCGTATCCAACGAATTTGTGGCCATGCTGGATCTGACCAAACAAACAGGCTTGTCCGAGCGTACGGTCGGAATCGTATCGGTATTCCTCGTATCTTTTGCAAACTTCTCATCCATCGGTATCATTTCTGGGGCTGTGAAGGGTCTGCATGAAAAACAGGGAAATGTAGTGGCCCGTTTTGGTCTGAAGCTGTTGTACGGAGCGACGCTGGTTAGCGTGCTGTCGGCAACGATTGCAGGGTTGTTTTTGTAAAAAAAACAGCGAATCAGGAAAGGATTTTTATGATGTCTAAATTTAAACGGATTCACTTGGTCGTTATGGACTCGGTTGGTATCGGCGAAGCACCGGATGCTGCCCAGTTTGATGATTATGATGTAGATACACTTGGTCATATTGCGCGCGAACGCGGCGGTCTGAACATGCCGAATATGGGTAAGCTCGGTCTGTCCAACATTCGTCACATAGAAGGGGTACCGGTGGCCGATAAGCCACTCGCATATTACACCAAAATGCAGGAAGCCTCCAACGGCAAGGACACAATGACAGGTCATTGGGAAATCATGGGGTTGAATATTGCAGTTCCTTTCCGTGTATTCCCGGATGGATTTCCAGATGAGCTGATCCAGCGCATTGAGGAGCATACAGGTCGTAAAGTTATTGGCAACAAGCCAGCCAGTGGCACGGAAATCATTGACGAACTGGGCGAAGAACACGTCAAAACAGGTGCACTCATCATCTATACCTCAGCAGATTCAGTGTTGCAAATTGCGGCACACGAGGAAGTTGTACCTTTGAAGGAGCTCTATGAGATTTGTGAGTTCTGTCGTAAAATCACGCTGGAAGATCCGTACATGCTGGGTCGCATTATTGCCCGTCCGTTCGTAGGTGAAGCAGGGAACTTCTCTCGTACCTCCAATCGACATGACTATGCGCTCAAGCCATTTGGTCGTACCACAATGAACGAGCTGAAGGATGCAGGTCTGGATGTAATCGCCTTGGGTAAAATCTCTGACATTTATGACGGCGAGGGTGTAACGAAAGCAGTGCGCACAGTGTCCAACATGGACGGCATGGATAAGCTAGTGGCTACGCTGGACGAGGAATTCACCGGATTAAGCTTCTTAAATTTGGTGGACTTTGATGCTGTATACGGCCACCGCCGTGATCCGCAGGGGTACGGTCAAGCCTTGGACGATTACGATGCCCGTCTGCCCGAGGTATTCGCCAAAATGAATGATGACGATCTGCTGATCATCACCGCAGACCATGGGAATGACCCAACATATCGCGGAACGGATCATACTCGCGAATATGTGCCTTTGCTGGCATATTCCCCTCGTTTTGCTGCTGGAGGCAAGGAACTGGCGGTTCGCAAGACGTTTGCGGATATTGGGGCGACCGTAGCGGATAACTTTGGTGTAAAACTGCCTGAACACGGAACTAGCTTTTTGGCAGAGCTTCAGTAATCTAGACGCCAGCAAGAGTGCAGGCAGGATGATTAGTAACGATATGAGTAACAATATGAGCATGGACAAATGGGACGGAGGAATAAAAACATGAGTGTACACATTGGAGCCAAACCTGGAGAAATTGCAGAAACGATTTTGCTACCAGGAGACCCGCTACGGGCGAAATTTATCGCTGAAACGTATCTGGAGGATGTGACCTGCTACAACGAGGTACGCGGAATGCTCGGATTCACGGGAACGTACCAAGGCAAACGTCTGTCTGTACAGGGAACCGGGATGGGGCTGCCTTCCATCAGTATTTATGTCAACGAACTGATTAGCGAGTATGGTGTGAAAAACTTGTTCCGTGTGGGTACTTGCGGCGGAATGAAGGAGCATGTGCACGTTCGTGACGTCATTTTGGCACAGGCATCCTGTACAGATTCCGGCATGAACCGCCATATCTTTGGCGGCTATGATTTCTCACCGATTGCCAGCTTCCCTCTCTTAAAGGGCGCTTATGATCGCGGTGTTGCCAAAGGCTTGAACATGCATGTCGGCAACGTATTCAGCTCAGACAGCTTCTACCGTGATGACAAATCAGTGGTACAAAAGATGATGGAATACGGCGTGCTGGGTGTGGAGATGGAGACTTCGGCTTTATACACGCTGGCAGCCAAGTTTGGTGTAAACGCACTGACCATTCTGACGGTAAGTGATCATTTGCTGACAGGTGAAGAAACGACGGCAGAGGAACGGCAAACCACGTTTAAAGAAATGATGGAAGTTGCACTGGATACAGCAGTATCCCTGTAAACGATCATACGCACAGTGAGGAGAAATGACATATGAGAATGGTAGACTTGATTGAAAAAAAACGTGACGGAAAAGAACTGAGCACTGAGGAAATTAACTTTATTATCCAAGGCTATACTCAGGGTGAAATTCCTGATTATCAGGTCAGTGCATTGGCGATGTCTATTTTCTTCAAAGATATGAACGAACGGGAACGTGCTGATTTGACCATGGCAATGGTTCATTCAGGAGATACGATTGATTTGTCCGCAATTGAAGGTGTAAAGGTCGATAAGCACTCCACTGGTGGTGTGGGTGATACGACCACACTGGTACTGGCTCCGCTTGTAGCAGCCTTAGACATTCCAGTAGCGAAAATGTCAGGTCGCGGCCTTGGGCACACGGGCGGAACGATCGACAAGCTGGAGGCCATTGCAGGCTTTCACGTGGAGATCACTAAGGATGAATTCGTAGATTTGGTGAATCGCAGCAAAATTGCGGTCGTCGGACAAAGTGGCAACCTAACTCCTGCGGATAAAAAATTGTATGCTTTGCGTGATGTTACAGCAACGGTAAATTCGATTCCGCTGATTGCCAGCTCGATTATGAGTAAGAAAATCGCTGCCGGCTCTGATGCCATCGTACTGGATGTCAAGACAGGTGCGGGGGCATTCATGAAAACAGTAGAAGATGCCAAAGAACTGGCACATGCCATGGTAAGCATCGGGAACAATGTGGGTCGCAAGACTATGGCGGTTATTTCCGACATGAGCCAACCGTTAGGGCTGGCCATCGGGAACTCGCTGGAAGTTAAAGAAGCAATTGATACATTGCGCGGGGAAGGACCCAAAGATCTGGAAGAGTTGTGTATGGCTTTGGGCAGTCAGATGGTATTTTTGGCTGGGAAAGCAGACTCTCTCGAAGACGCTGAAGAGAAGCTCAAAGAGGTCATTCGTAACGGCAAAGCACTGGAGAAATTCAAAGAGTTTATTGCAAATCAGGGCGGCGACGCTTCTGTAGTGGATCATCCAGAACGGTTGCCACAGGCGCAGTATCTTATTGAAGTACCTGCAAAGCAGGACGGTGTGGTAGCTGAAATTGTGGCAGACGAAATCGGTACCGCTGCGATGCTGCTGGGAGCAGGTCGTGCGACCAAAGAATCCGAGATTGATTTGGCTGTCGGCTTGATGCTGAACAAAAAAGTCGGCGATGCAGTTCAAAAAGGCGATTCGCTGGTTACTATCCATGCCAACCGTGAAGACGTAGATCAAGTGCTGGAGAAAATCTACGCAAATATCCGTATTGCGGATCACGCGGAAGCACCCGTGCTGATCTACGGAACGGTGACAGAATAATATGTAAGCTGTATTTGCGGCTTATCTAGATAGAGAGCCATCGTATGGATTCCTTTGAACAAGTTTGAAAAATATGACAGCCAGACTCATAATAGATTATGAGTTTGGCTTTTTTTTATTGTCAGGGCGCAGGACAGCACAGAGGAGGAGAGACATGTTCCGATTATACAGCGATGTTCGTGGGACAGCTTATGAAAGACTGATTGATTATGCTATGGAACGGGCAGATACATTTATGCTAGGCGTACATAACTGGGTAACTGAGGATGACAATGGAGTCGCCAACAAGGATGTTTTGTTCGAGAAATTGTTACAGCAATTGAATCCTTTTTTGCTGTCCACGCACTCCTATGAGGAAATGAGGGGGGAGCTTTCCATTGCCTACACACCGGGAACCTTCTACCGGTACCAATGCACGCCTGAGGCTGGAAGAGTATTAAAGCATGCGGCGTCCAGCCTGTTTTCCTGGGTGCATCCGAAATTGCCAGAAGATTTGTGTTTCCAGAATGCCGATGGAGAGGATTGGATCATTAACATAGCTCACGAACGAATCGGTAGATTGAACATGGATAAAGAAGATGCAGATGAATTAGAAAAGCTTATCCCCGGTGTGTTTATTCACAAATCTGAACATCATGGCAATATAGATATGTTTTTGAACGATGCTATTCGGCATCAACCGGATCGAGTGGAGCTCATGCGGTTTGGCTTGACGGAGATCCCGGAACGGATTAGAAAATTGCGTTCTCTGAAGCATTTGACTATCTTTGAACAGGATGTACGAACACTACCGTCTGCATTGTTTGAATTGGAATCATTGGAGTCACTGACGATTCAAGTAGCAGATTTGGAAGAGCTACCTGCTGACATTGCCAAGTTATCCCGACTCAAAAGCCTAAGAGTCAGTTGTGGATGCTATGATCGCCCGGCACCGGACTACAAGGTGATCCCCAAGGAGGAACTGGCATTCCGAAATGTACCTCCATCAATCGGAGAGCTGCATCAACTGGAGTATCTGGATATCTCGTATAGTGGAATCCGTACACTCCCCCCTGAGATACAAAACCTGAGGAATCTGCGTTCCTTGGACATTGTGAACGGATTGATTGAATCGGCACCCGAATTTATATATACCATGACCTGGCTGGATCGCTTTCTTATAGAAGATAAGCCGTTTCATCTGTGCAATCATGGTGACGACTGAATTCATACGACGTAGCTTCAGCATATTTTGTGTAGGAGGGATATGAAATGGTGGAAAAATGGGTTTGGATGGGTGTGGCGGGGGTGATCGTAGGTTATGTCGCTTTTGCCAATATGAGCGTTCCGACGAACACCTATACATCAACGGCGGGTGCCACGCACCAGACAGCTCCGCTTAGCATGCAGAATAAGCAAGGGGAAGCAGCGAAGCGTATCGTACATGACCAAAGAATGCAATTCGGAGGACAAGGACAAACAGAATTTAGATTTGAAGAGGGGCGCAAGCTGTATATCAGTATCAAGAATACAGGAAAGCAACCCGTACAATACAAGCTCAACAGTTCGAATGGATCAGACTTGCAAGGCACAACGAGCGGGTTTTCTAGCCGAACGTTACAGCCGGGAGAACGCCACGATCTGCTGTTTATCAAGCCAGAGGGGCAGAATGAGGCTGCAAATGGCTCCTTGAAAGAGCTGATTTTGAAAGTAAGTACGGACGACGGATCACGAGGAGACATTAAAACCTTCGCATATATTACACTGTAAGCTCCTTCCAGAATGGGCACGACATGCGGTCATTAGTCTACTTATGTTACAATAGAACGGTTGAAGACTTAATGAACAGAATAGGTCAGAGTAGAAAGCAGAAAGGATGACCCGTTGTGCCCAAAAAACATGAATCCGATAATCACAAAATGTCACGGAGGCTGTCACTTACAGCCATTTTACTTACACTTACATTTGTAGCTCTTACTGGCTGCGGCCAGGATAATAATGCTGAACCGAGTGATGCGGGAAGCAGTACAAGCATGATCGAGAACAGTGCTGGAGGCAATCAGAGCAGTTCAGCACAAAATGACAAAGCAGCTAAAGAGAGCGAGAGTGCAGAAAACAGCGGTACTGATGCGAAAAAGTCACCTTCCGTCCCAGCTCCTTCAAAGGATACATCTTCTGCTCCGGCAGCCTCCAATGCATCTCAAAATCCTTTTGAGGTAGCAGGTATTCAAGATCCTAAAGCATTTTTGAACACATTCAAAGCGTTGCAGAAGGCTGTTGCCGACAATGATAAGGAGAAGGTAGCCAATTTTATTTTGTACCCTCTGCGTGTCAATGATAGTGAAAAGTCGCTAACGATTCCGAACAAGAAAGATTTTCTGGCTAAATATGATCAGATTTTTACGGACGCGATTCGTGAGGCGCTGGTGAACCAAAAGACAGATGAGTTGTTTGTTAATTATCAGGGCGTTATGGTGGGATCGGGTGAGCTGTGGCTGAGAAGAGCTACGGACAATCCGAAGCATTTTGGAGTCTTTTCGATCAATCTTGAAACGGTAGCCAACTAAGTCGTATTCCACGTGTGCCCATGCCCTCTAGGCGGTCGGAAACGTATACCATGTTTCTGACTGTCCCCCCTTGAAGAAAGCGATTTATAGATCATCCCATTCCAAAAAAAAGGTTTGACATCCCTCATAAACTCTCGTATTATATCCATATAACTCATTAAACAGGTAGGAATTAAAGAATTAAAGTAGAACCTCGCCATTCTGGCGGAGAACCTCTAGGAACAGCAGGCAGACACTGTACACGTGACAGGTTTGACCTATCAGGGCTGCATCAGGGAATTCTCCGCCCTTTTTTTTGATTGTGTCTGTAAATAACAGGCGTAAATGAATGTGTATTTACAAATTACATAGAATGAGGGGTGTCTTGATGAAGAGGAATTATAAAACTGGACTTATTCTCGGACTATCTTTGGTTTTAACGATGGTGCTAAGTGCTTGCGGGGCAAGCAAGGAAGGGATGCAAGCGGATGGTAGCTCTGCTTCCGGCTCCAAGGACGTGGAGTTGCTCAATGTTTCTTATGATCCGACCCGTGAGTTGTATGAGGCATATAATAAAGCGTTTGCCGCCCATTGGGAGAAGGAGAAAGGACAGAAGGTTACGATCAAGCAATCCCACGGGGGATCTGGCAAGCAAAGCCGCTCTGTGCAGGACGGGCTGGATGCAGACGTGGTTACACTGGCTCTGGGCTATGATATTGATGCGTTACAGGAGAAAGGGCTTGTTAAAGAGGGATGGCAAAGTAAATATGAGCATAACAGTTCCCCGTACACATCAACCATCGTGTTATTGGTACGTAAAGGGAACCCGAAGGGGATCAAGGACTGGGACGATTTAACCCGCGGCGATGTACAGGTCATTACGCCAAATCCTAAAACATCGGGCGGAGCCCGCTGGAACTATCTTGCAGCCTGGGCCTATGCGCTCAAAAAGAGCAATAACGATGAAGCCAAAGCCCAGCAGTTTGTACAGGAGCTGTATAAGCATGTGCCGGTACTGGATAGCGGAGCACGTGGAGCGACGACGACTTTCGTAGAGCGTGGAATTGGCGATGTGCTGATCGCTTGGGAAAATGAAGCACTGCTGTCTGTGAAGGAGCTAGGTGCGGATAAATTCGATATCGTATATCCGTCGATCAGTATTTTGGCTGAACCTCCGGTAGCGGTGGTTGATAAAGTGGTAGATAAAAAAGGTACACGCGAGGTGGCGGACGCGTACCTGAAATATTTGTACAGTGAAGAAGGGCAGACCATTGCTGCCGAAAATTATTATCGCCCCACATTAGAGAGTGTGACGGCAAAGTACAAGGATCAATTTCCTAATCTGGAGCTTGTAACCTTGAAGGATGTATTCGGGACATGGAAAGAGACACAGCAAAAGCATTTTAGCGACAAGGGGATTTTTGACCAGATTTATGTACCTGGTAGTTCATAACATAAGTGAAGTGTATAGGCGAGAGGATCAGTTGACGCGAGTGCCATAGTCAAAGGATGCAGAGAGGGATGGACAGAACATGAGTCAAATGCAAGCCACCCGAAAACGCGTACTTCCCGGTTTCGGGTTAACGATGGGTTATAGTGTGCTGTATCTCAGTCTGGTGGTGCTGGTGCCATTATCAGCACTGCTCCTGAATTCAACCGGGCTGACGTGGGGGAAATTTTGGGACGTGGCGACGGATGCCAGAGTGCTGGCTTCCTACAAGGTGAGCTTTTTGTGTGCCGCAGCCGCGGCGCTGATCGATCTGTTTCTCGGTTTATTGATCGCCTGGGTACTGGTGCGTTATGAGTTTCCAGGGAAACGAATGTTTGATGCGGTCATCGATCTGCCCTTTGCATTGCCCACGGCGGTGGCAGGGGTTGCGTTGACCGCTCTATATGCACAGAACGGCTGGATCGGCTCAATGTTCGAACCGCTTGGGTGGAAAATGGCATACTCACAGACAGGGATTACGCTCGCGTTGATGTTTATTGGCATTCCGTTCGTTGTACGGACAGTTCAGCCGGTGCTGGAGGAGCTGGACAAGGATGAGGAAGAGGTGGCTGCTACGCTGGGAGCGGGCAGATGGCGTACCTTCCGCAGCGTTATTGTGCCGGAGCTGGTACCCCCGCTGCTGACGGGTTTTGCGCTTGCCTTTGCCCGCGGCATTGGCGAGTACGGATCTGTCGTCTTCATTTCTGGCAATATGCCGATGAAGACCGAGATTGCTCCGCTGCTCATTATGTCCAAGCTGGAGCAAAATGACTACGCAGGGGCTACGGCGGTGGCATTGATGCTGTTGGTCATTTCGTTCGTACTGTTATTCGTGATTAACAGTTTTCAGCGCTGGTCACGGCGCCGTGCAGTCTAACGCAAATGTCTAACGTTAGCATGCAGACAGCAGAGGTCTGCGCATTAACCCCGTGTTCAAGGAGGGATACATCATGTCACAAGCGATAACTGGGCAGGAGCTTGCTTCTGCACCAGTGCCTTCATCCGCACCGCCCAATAGGGTTACAACCGAAGCCCCTTGGGTCAAGTGGACGCTCATTGGTGCTGCTTTTTTAGCTTTGCTCTGGGTGTTGGTATTGCCGCTAATCGTCGTGCTTACCGAAGCACTCAAGCAGGGATGGAGCGTATACGTTGAAGCGCTACGGGACCCGGATGCCATGTCCGCATTGCGCTTGACGCTGCTGGTGGCAGCGATAACGGTTCCGCTGAATACGGTATTTGGTGTAGCGGCCGCCTGGCTGATCACAAAATTTCATTTTCGCGGCAAAGGTGTGCTGGTCACCTTGATTGATTTACCCTTTGCGATCTCGCCTGTCGTCGGAGGACTGATGTATGTATTAGTGTTTGGCGCACAGGGCTGGCTTGGGCCGTGGCTGGACGAGCATGATATTAAAATTATATTTGCTTTGCCAGGCATTATTTTGGCAACGCTGTTCATTACATTTCCTTTTGTTGCGCGCGAGCTTATTCCGCTGATGGAAGATCAGGGGCAGCAGGAGGAGGAAGCGGCGGTCACACTGGGCGCACGCGGCTGGCGCATTTTCTGGAAAGTGACGCTGCCGAATATCAAATGGGGTTTGCTGTACGGCATTATTCTGTGTAATGCGAGAGCCATGGGCGAGTTTGGTGCAGTGTCCGTCGTCTCGGGACATATTCGGGGCGAGACGAATACACTTCCGCTGCATGTTGAGATTTTGTATAACGAGTATCAGTTCTCGGCATCTTTTGCGGTGGCCTCGTTGTTGCTGCTACTTGCTTTGGCAACCTTGGTGCTTAAAAGCTGGTTTGGACGCAAACGCGTGCATTAATTAATAATTGTGTATATGATCCAACAGGGCCTCTCTTTGTGTCTATCGTCTGTTAACGGCGAGAAGATGGGAAGAGAGGCCCTTGTTCTAAGGTGGCTTATATGGATAATAAAATGATCATATCAAGGCACGTTGGTGTGCCCAGGAGGAGCGAAGGGAAATATGAAACATCCGTTTCAGTCCTACCGTCAGTTGTTTCCGGTGCTGTCCTCACATATCCATGTAGGAAGCTGTTCCCAGGGGGCGATATCGAGACCGGTTTCCGCTGCCATTGAGGAATATCATCGAAGCTTGCTGCAACACGGTCATAACGGCGACCTATCTATGGCACGGTTGGAGGAGGCAAGAGGACATTTTGCCAAGCTCATCGGGGCGGAGCCTGACGAAATTGCGGTGCTGTCCTCAGCCTCTGAGGCGATTGCTGGCGTGGCCACTGCCCTTCCTTATGTACCGGGAAAAGAAGGGATTGTGTATGCAGACACCGACTTTCCAACGGTAGGACACATCTGGCAGGCACAGGAGATGTTCCGTGATCATATTTGCTGTATCCCTTCTACGGAGGGAGAAGTGACCCTAGAGCAGTATGAGGAGCATGTTACGGAGAATACTGCGCTCATTATGGTATCCCATGTGAATTATACCAACGGATTTCAGCAGGATCTCAAATCCATTGCACATATAGCTCATCGAAATCAGGCGTTACTATTCGTCGATGCCTATCAGTCTGCAGGAATGATTCCGATAGACGTAAAGGCGATGGGCATAGATATGCTGGTCGCGGGAGCACGCAAATATATGCTGGGGATACCGGGAGTGGCTTTTCTTTATATAAGTAAGGAGCGAATAGAACGCTTCAAGCCCCGTCTTACGGGCTGGCTTGGACAGGAGTCAGCCTCCCGGTTTGATATTGCTCATCCGGTTCCGGCGGCAGGAGCCCGGCGCTTTGAGACAGGATTACCTTCCTTCATTAGCATTTTTGCCGCCAATGCAGCCTTAAAGCTGCTGCTGGAAATTGGGGTCACGAACATTCAGACCTATATGAATGAGCTGTTGGACTTTTCTATTGAATATGGACGCAGCAAAGGGTTACACATACGTATACCTGATGGAGGAGGCACTTTACCAAGTCTGCTCGCTGTTGAAGTAGCCGACGTGTCGGCAGTAGAGAGGCGTTTGCGGAGCCGAAATATGATTGTGTCAGCACGAAAGGATGTTATTCGTGTGGCTCCGCATTTTTACAATACGGCAGAGGAAGTCCGACGGGTCCTAGATGAACTAGGTGGGAGTTGTTGAACAGCAAAAGCCTCTTCCAAGTAAATGGGAGCATAGCATTTCCCTTTTACACAGGAGAGGCTTTTGTTAGGATAGAGATGTTTAATTATACAATCCGTTTGCGCAGCCAGCCGGATATCAGATCCGTCAAAATGATCAAGACTACAATGCCGAGTAAAATGACGCCTACACGGTTCCAGTTGCGCATTTGGAGTGCAAACAGCAGCGGGGTCCCAATACCACCTGCACCAACCAGACCGAGCGTGGTTGCGGACCGGATGTTAATTTCAAAACGATAGAGCGAATAGGAAAGAAACTGTGGAATCACCTGCGGCAGCACGGCGAAGAAAATGACCTGCCAACGGTTGGCACCGCACGCGATCAAAGCTTCCTGCGGCCCGTGATCGACGCTTTCAATCGTTTCTGAGAAAAGCTTGGCCAGCATGCCGATGGAGTGAATGCCGAGGGCAAGCACACCTGCAAACGAGCCGGGACCTACGGCTTTAATGAATAGAATGGCGACGATCATTTCGGGAAATACCCGAATGACACTAAGTACAAACTTCCCGCTGCCTGATAAGGGGCGTAGACGGGTCATATTGCTCGATGCCCAAAAGGCAAACGGAAGACAGACAAATGCGGATACGAAGGTTCCGAGCACTGAAATGACCAGTGTATCCAGCAACCCACGCAGCAAGTCCTCCCCCTCAGGGATGTAGACAAATGACCAGTCGGGATGAAGAAAGCCGTCCAATATTGCGACAGAGACGCTTTTGGCCGTCCCTTGTAATCCTTCAAACTGCATCCCGCGAAAAGCCCAAATGTAAATGATAATTAGCAGAATAGCTAACGCCCAAAAGCGCAGGCGGGAGCCAATAGGTCTGCGAAGCGTAGGATCATTCATAATAACTTCCTCCGTAGCAGGTTACTGCCGTAATCAATCGCAAGGACGATGACGAGGGTCAGTAGAATAATAATGCTTGCCCGGTCATATCGGAACAGCCCAAGGGAACGGTCAAGCAGCAGACCGATGCCGCCCGCACCGACCAGTCCCAGAACAGAAGCTGCGCGCACATTAACCTCAAAGGTGTATAGCAAATACGACACAAAATAAGGCAGTGCCTGCGGAACCACACCAAAGGCGATGACTTGAATGCGGCTCGCACCAACAGCGGTCATGGCCTCCAGTGGCCCTGGATCAATGGCTTCAATCGCCTCAAAGGTCAGCTTGGCTATGATTCCGAAGGAGAAGAACAGCAGGGCAAGCATCCCTGCAAACGGACCGATGCCGAATACGGCCACAAAGATCGAGGCAAACAGCAAATCGGGAATCGTCCGTACCAGGTTCAGGATCGTGCGCATCGGCAGCGAGATTAGCTTGCGCGGCATCACATTATAGGCGCACAGCAACGCGACAGGGATTGCCAATATGGCTCCCAGTGTCGTACCGACAATAGCGATCTGGATCGTTTCCAGCATCGGTTTCCAGATGATAGGCAGGTAACTCCAGTCAGGAGGAAACATTTCTTCCAGCAATTTGCCCATCTCCGGTAAGCCAACGATCAATTGGTAAGGCGTGGCATCCGTATGAATGGAGCAGGCTATCAGCACCACGATAAAAATCATCCAGGTAGCGTAACGCTTATAACGTCCTGGCAAAGGTGGCCCTGCAGGCGGCTTGCTTGGCTGCGGTGGTCCAGCAGATGGTGACGGTTGCGTTGAAGAGAGCGGCTGGGCAGTAGAGTCGGGCTTCATGATCCCACTCCCAGCAGTTCATCATGCTTGATGGCCCGGCCGTAGATCTCCGCAAAGGCTTCATCCGTAGCCTCCTCCGGTGTGCCGTCAAAGACGACCTCTCCCGCGCGTAATCCGATGATCCGTGTTGCATATTCGCGCGCCAGATCAATGAAATGCAGATTGACAATGGTCGTAATCTGCATTTCACGGTTGATTCGCTGGAGATCGTCCATCACCTGGCGGGTGGTCAGCGGATCAAGCGACGCGACAGGCTCGTCTGCCAGAATGATTTTAGCCTCCTGCGCCAGAGCACGCGCGATGGATACACGCTGCTGTTGGCCACCGGACAATTCATCGGCGCGGCTGTAGGCCTTTTCGCGGATATTCACGCGTTCCAGCGCCGTTAGTGCCAGTTCGATGTCTTCCTTCGGGAAGAGACCAAGAATGGTCCGCAGTGTCGAATGATAACCGACGCGGCCCGAAAGTACGTTGCGAAGCACCGTCGAGCGCTTAACCAGATTGAAGCTTTGAAAGATCATGCCGATATCACGGCGAATGCGCCGCAGTTCGCTGCTTCCGGCAGATGTGACAGATCTACCATCTACAACGATGTCGCCGGACGTAATGTCATGCAGTCGGTTAATGGAACGCAGCAGGGTGGACTTACCTGCACCAGATAAGCCGACTATGACGACCATTTCTCCCTCCTGAATCGTCAAATTAATATTATTCAACCCTTTGGTGCCGTTCGGGTATGTTTTCGATACGTTTCGAAATTCAATCATATGCTCCCAACTTTCTCCCCGATGGGGTGGAATGAAAACAACACCGCCATGAATACATGGACGGTGCTGCCCTGTCATTCGTAAAGCCTGTTTCGTAGCTGTTACTTTACCGCTTGGCCGACAGCTTCGGCGTATTCACGCACAGAATCGAAGTTTTTATCGTCGCCCTTCTCATAACCTACATGGGTGTAAATTTCTTTAATGATTTCGCCGCCTTCAGGATCGTTGGCAATGTCCATAAAGGCTTGGGCGATTTTGTCTCTCCACGTTTGATCCATATCGGAACGTACGCTGACGGTGTCATTTGGAATTTTAGCTGTGTAATGAATGACACGTGTCTTTTCAAATACGTCCGGGATTTCCTTCTTCACTGTGTTACGTGCATCCTGGAAAACAGCGACAGCATCAACCTGACCGTTCAGCAGCGCCAGAATAGCAGCGTCGTGGCCTTTGATCGTCACACCCTGCACATCTGTGTCCGGGTCCACTCCAGCTTTTTTCAGCTCTGCTGCGGGGTACACATAACCTGCGGAGGAGGTTACATTTTGCCAGCCGACCTTCTTGCCTTTTAGATCAGCCAGACTTTGAATCGGAGAATCCTTTTTCACCACGATCATTGCTTTATAAAAGTTTACTTTTTCAGTCGTGTCCTTGCCTGTAGCATCTTCAATGCCATAGCGTTGAGCTTGCAGGAGCAAGTCGGCCGCTTTACGGTTATCGTGTGCCAGTACATAAGCGTTCGGCGGAAGGAATCCTACATCGACCTGTTTGGAAGACATGGCTTCCACAATCGTATTGTAATCAGGAGATACGGTTACTTTTACCGGGATTCCGAGCTTGTCCCCCAGCAGCTTTTCGAGCGGTTTTGCCTTGGCTTCGAGGGTATCTGCATTTTGAGAAGGAACGAATTGTACCTTTAGCTCCTTAGGGACATAGGCTGTGCTTTCGTTTTTAGAGCCATCTGTACCCGGAGTGGAGGCGCTGTTGTTATTGCTTGCATTTGAGCCACAAGCGGCTAAACCCGCTGCCAGTGTGAAGGTCATGCACAAGGTCAGTGCTTTTTTGAACAAAATAATTTCCCCCTAAACATCGTAATAACGAAAATTTAAAAAACCTGTAAATTCAGTGACAAACCAAATCTTAACAGCTAGTCCTGCAGCTAGGGTAAAAACCACTCCTGACTTTGGTAAAAATGATGTAAAATTTATCATTTGCTAGAGACCATAAGCGGTATTTATACGAATTGCATCTTTTAACATTCTCTTAACAGTGCTCTGTTAGACTTGTTCAAGCTCTATGACCGAAGCTGAGGGAGAGAACAAGATTGGATAATTTGGACATTAATGATAAGACAGAGCAGGAAAATGCAGGTGCTGTGAGGGCGAAATTCCGCATTATGGTTACAACCGATCTGCATGTCAGCTTGTGGAATTATGATTATTATACAGATCAGGAAACGCTGCATTACGGTCTGGCGCAAACCGCTAGTCTGATTCACACGGCTCGGGCAGAGGTGCCCAATCACCTGCTGCTGGATAACGGAGATGTGATTCAGGGAAATCCGCTGGGAGATTATGCTGTACAGCGGCTCCAACAGGACCCAAGCGAGGTGCATCCCGCCTATAAAGCCATGAATCTGCTGGGGTATGAGGCAGGCAGTATTGGTAATCATGAATTTAACTATGGGTTGGAATATTTGCAGACCTGCCTTCGAGGAGCACAGTTTCCTTATGTGAATGCCAACATCTATATAGCGGGAGAGGAAGAACAAAACTACTTTACGCCTTATCTATTGCTGGATAAGACGGTAGAGGATGAAGCAGGCCGTAAGCATCTGCTGAAGGTGGGGGTCATAGGCTTTGTGCCCCCGCAAATTATGCAATGGGACAAGGCGTGGTTGGAAGGGAAACTTATCGTCAAAGATATGCTGGAAACCGCAAGACGGTTTATCCCAGAAATGCAGGCGGAGGGAGCCGATCTCATCATTGCGATGCCCCATGCAGGCTTTGAGGATATTCCCGAAGCTCCCAATATGGAAAATGCGGTGCTGCATCTGAGCAGGGTGGAAGGGATCGATGCCATTGTGTTTGGTCATGCCCATAAAGTATTTCCCGGCCCTTCATTTATAGGTATGACAGGTGTGGATACAGAGCAGGGCACCATCCATGGCATTCCAGCAGTAGAGCCGGGCTTCTGGGGAGATCATCTGGGTATCATTGATCTGGATCTGGCCCTTATTGGAGGGAAGTGGCAAGTGACTGCATCTGCTGCCGAGGTACGCCCGGTGTATGACCCGATACGCAAGGAAGCCCTCGTCCAACCCGATACTGCTATCCAGCAGGCGGTAGCAGCTGAACATGCGGGAACCCTAGATTACATCCGTGCACCTGTAGGTCAAACGACAGTAGCAGTGAACAGCTTTTTTGCCCAGGTGATGGATGATGCTTCGGTTCAGCTCGTCAATGATACACAAATTTGGTATGTGAAGCAGCAGCTACAAGGGAGCGAGTATGAAGGGTTGCCCGTTCTGTCGGCAGCAGCTCCTTTTAAAACAGGCGGAAGATACGGTCCGGCGTATTATACCAATATTCCGGCGGGAACCCTGGCGATCAAGCATATTGCCGATCTATACAATTTTCCGAATACACTGCACGTCGTTCGGTTGAGCGGGGCAGAAATTCGGGAATGGCTTGAGTGGTCTGCTGGTCAATTCCAGCAAATTGATCCTTCGGCAGAGGAGGAACAAGAGCTTATTAATTCTGATTTTCCGAGCTTTAATTTCGATATCATCGATGGCATCACGTATCAGATTGATGTAACACAGCCAGCCAGATATGATACTGCCGGGGAATTAAAGGACCTAGAAGCGCACAGAATCGTTCATATGTCTTTTGAAGGGGAACCAATGGATATGCAGCGGAGTTATCTGGTTGTTACGAATAACTATCGCGCATTCTCCTCTGCGCTGGTTAATCCGGGTGGAGAGCGAATTATACTGGCTTCCCCGGATGAGAACCGACATGTGCTGACTGAGTATGTGCGGCATATGAAGACGTTGACGCCAAAGGCCGACGGTCACTGGTCTCTCGCCCCATGGTCAGGTCGTCCACATGTGACCTTCCTAACCTCGCCGCAAGCAACGAATGTTGCCCATGCTTATTCTGAATTGCTCTATGAAGGACTGACGGCAGAAGGATACGCTAAGTTTGCTCTTGATTTTCGTCAATTTTAAAATATTTTGCAAGTTATTGTCCTCTAAGTCCACAGCATCAAAATAATAGAAAAAGACTGTCTCTCAGAGGACGGTCTTTTTTCATAAAACAGATTTAAAATCGTACGAAACTCGTGATTTTATATGTCCTGAGTCGTGTTTAAAGTTATTGACCTCTCGTATAATTAGACATATACTTTGATTAAACAAATTTTGGTTTAAAAGGTAATGAAAAAGTCACCATCATTCGTTTGAGGGGGTGTCCCTTTGGAAAAAAACACCACGATCCGCGCAGAGATAGAAAAGTATATTCAAAGTGAAGGCATTTCGATGCAATGTTTTGCAGATGCTTCTAAGGTAAATCCGGGTACACTTAGCGGTATACTTAACCGAAACCCACCACGGCCTATTTCAGTTAATCAGCTTGATCTGATTACTGAGGCGATGGGATTGGAAGAAGGATCTTTGTTCGAGATGTATGTTGATGAGTGTTTTATTCATTCCTTGCCACACTGGAGGAGGCTGCGTCCGTTTCTTCTTCGTTGCTCAGAGTTGAACAAGCTGGACTGTATACGCAGTGTGCTTGGTTATTTGATGGACGATTTATCGAATGTTCCGGCTATTTTTGAGACTGCAGAAGCGATGTTTGAGGATGGTCGACATGAAGCCTCCATGCTTTTGTATGATTGTGTCATTGAGAGTGAGAAGTATACCCACTCCGAACGGTTGGCGATTAGCTATTTTCGCATATTCCAGATTCAGATTAAGGATAACCAACGGAACTTGAAGGCTGCTGTACAATTCCATTTGTACCGTAGTCGTCTACCGGAAATTTATGCACTGGAAGGCTTACATATGCTATCTCAAGTGTTTGCTTTAAAAATGCAATGGTCCGAGATGGAAATGTATGCGGACGAGCTAAGAGAGTTGGCGCAGGCATTGTATCGCAATCGGAACCGCTTTGGAGATGAGCACCTGGAGCTGATTAAGCCGCTCGTTTATTACTATGCTCAAGGGCATCTGCTTAAGGCCAGCTGCTATGAGTTTCAGGGTAGATATGAGGAATCCAAGCAATGGATTGAAGGTTACGCAGATTTGAGCTGGTTTGAGGGTTTGGACGAGGAAGGTTGGAAAGTGGTCAACCTGCATCGTGTATATGCACAGGGCAACCGACTTTGTATTGAAATCAAAATGGGCAACACTTCTGCAATCTATGAATATATTACTTACCTGCGCGAGCATCCGGATGAGACACTGGAAGGCCTGAATACGTTGCTCGAATCGGCGAACCGGTTTGGCTATTTCGTAGATGCCGAGCTGGAGCTGTTCAACCAGCAACTCAAGAGAATCTGGGAGCTTGCACCGGAGCAATGGGACACACATTATCGCAAGCACTTTAATGCATTTCGTTTTGCTTCTTTTTGCAAGGTGTATGCGGAATATTATTTTCGAAAAGGCGATTACCCCAAGGGCTTGGGACAAACACTGCATTGCCTGCAATTGTCTGTCGATAACAGCTATACCGAACATATCATTGGTTGTATGGCTTTATTTGAGCAGCATCGAAATTTTGCTACCCCGGAACAGCAGCAGTTGTATCAGAGTCTTTGCCTCGGCGTACGGGCAAACGAAAAAAACCATGCCTATGATCACAGTGCTGGTGGGTATTTATAATTCTAAAATTCATTCAAATTCTTCATATAACACGTACTTACGAGGATGTTCTCATTTCAAAGGGGGATATTCTCGTTTTTTAGCTGTTGCTGGTTCTTGTGACTTTTCGTATGGAAAGGACCGTTTTGCGCGTTGACAAGTTTCGCATGCAGGATTAGGATAAATGCAGCACAGAAAGTGAAGGAGAGCATGTACTAATGACGATTCCCAAAACACTAACGATAGCCGGCTCCGACACAAGCGGCGGAGCAGGTATTCAGGCGGACCTGAAAACCTTCCAGGAGCTTGGCGTATATGGCATGACTGTATTGACTACCGTAGTTGCGATGGAACCTAAAACCTGGAACCATCTTGTATATCCTGTTGCGTTGGATGTGGTTGAGGCGCAGCTGCGTACTGTATTGGAAGGTATCGGTTTTGATGCAATGAAGACCGGTATGCTGGGTTCCGTAGATATCATCGAACTGGTGGCCAGCTACTTGAAAAAGCATGATCTGAAACGGATTGTAATTGACCCGGTTATGGTCTGCAAAGGCACGGATGAAGTGCTCCAGCCAGAAAATACAGAGGCCATGCTGGAATTGTTGATTCCTGGCGCTGATCTGGTAACACCAAACCTGTTCGAGGCTTCGCAACTGGCGAAGAATGGACCGATCACGACACTGGAGCAGATGCAGGAAGCGGCTGCTATTATCCACGAGCGTGGTGCTAAGCATGTACTGATCAAGGACCGTGGCAAAGTTCGTGCAGGTAAAGCAATGGATCTGCTGTATGACGGAATCACTTTTGACTGGTTTGAAGCGGATGTTGTACAAACCAACTTTACCCACGGTGCAGGCTGTACCACTTCGGCCGCGGTAACGGCTGGTTTGGCACAAGGTCTGACTGTGCGTGAAGCTGTGGATCAGGCCAAGAAATTCATTACACAGGCCATTGAAGGTGGCTTCAAGTTAAATGAATTTGTCGGTCCGACCCTGCATGTGGCACATCGTTTGCAAAATCAATAAAGCATGAAGGGCTGCCATAGGAAGGAGACTTATAAATCTCCACCAGACTGTATATATATTACTGTATATATATTTAGGTTAATTTAGATAATGACAGCTATGATATATAGAATTAGCCTAGGCTTAAAAGCCGCAATACATGGTATTGCGGCTTTTAAGGTTGTATTATTTTGGTATTTCAGCTTCCAGTTTGGTCTAATCGTACTGTATAATAGGCATCAGATTTATTACATTAAAGGGGGAAACGAAGCAATGACATTATTCAGCGAAATGGCTTACAGCCGGCCAGAGCAACCTGAAATTGAACAGCGGTTTAAAACCCTGTTGCAGCAGTTTCGTGAAGCGGACAGTGTAGAACGTCAAAATGAAGTTATTCATGCGATTAACAAGCTGCGCAGTAACGTAGATACGCAATTGCAATTGGTGGAAGTTCGGCACTCTATTGACACGGAAGATGCGTTTTACAAAGCAGAGCAAGAGTACGCTGATGATTTCATGCCGGTTATTCAGGAGTATGTAACCGATTACTACCGTGCATTAGTAGATTCTCCATTTAGAGCCGAGTTGGAGAGCCAATGGGGCAGCCAGCTTTTCAGTATTGCCGAGGTAGCGCTCAAGTCGTTCCACCCGGATATCATTGAGGATTTGCAGCAGGAAAATAAGCTGACCTCGGAATATGCTCAATTGATTGCCTCAGCGAAGATCCCGTTCGAGGGGAAGAACGCACATTGTCTCAGCTCCTGCCTTTTGAAATGGCAACCAATCGCGAGACCCGCAAACAGGCCTCCGAGGCCAAATATCAATTTATGAGTGAGCATGAGGATGAGTTGGACCGGATTTATGATGAATTGGTGAAGGTTCGTACACGCATGGCACACAAGTTGGGCTATGACAATTTCGTAGAATTGGGCTATGCCCGCTTGGGACGTACAGATTACAATGCAGAGATGGTAGCTAATTTCCGCGAGCAGGTACTGAAGCACATCGTTCCTCTGGCGACCAAGCTGAAAGAGCGCCAACGCGAGCGGATCGGAGTAGATCAGCTTCGCTATTACGACGAGGGCTTCAACTTCTTGTCAGGCAATCCTACGCCCAAAGGCGATCCGGACTGGATTCTTCGTAATGGAGCACGTATGTATGAGGAGCTTTCACCGGAAACACATGAATTTTTCAGTTTTATGGTTGAGCGTGGACTGATGGATTTAATCAGCAAAAAGGGTAAGCAAAGCGGAGGCTACTGTACATTTTTGAGCGAATATGGCACGCCATTTATTTTCTCCAATTTCAATGGGACATCCGGTGATATCGACGTATTGACTCATGAAGCAGGTCATGCCTTCCAGGTCTATGAAAGCCGACATTTTGAAATTCCCGAGTACCACTGGCCAACCATGGAGGCGGCTGAAATCCATTCGATGAGTATGGAGTTTTTCGCATGGCCTTGGATGAAGCTGTTCTTTGAGGAAGACACGGACAAATATCACTTTGAACACCTATCTTCAGCGCTGCTGTTCGTACCTTACGGTGTAGCCGTAGATGAATTCCAGCATGCTGTATATGAACATCCAGACTGGACCCCGGTCGAACGTAAAAGTGCATGGCGTTCCATTGAACGCAAGTATAAACCGCATCTGGATTATGAAGGCAACGAGTACCTCGAAAAAGGCGGATTCTGGCACAAGCAGGGACATATTTTTCAATCTCCGTTCTATTATATTGACTATACGCTGGCACAATTATGTGCATTCCAGTTCTGGAAGCGTATGGGTGAAGACCGAGCGGCAGCGTGGGAAGATTATTTGAAGCTGTGTCGTGCCGGAGGAAGCCGATCCTTTACCGGATTAGTTGAGCTGGCTGGACTGATCTCGCCGTTCCAAGATGGCTGCATCGCCTCTGTGATCGGAGAAATTGAAGCATGGCTGAACAGTGTGGATGATAAAAAGCTGTAAGTACAGCCAAAAAGGGCATTTCGCTTGCCTCTCAAAGCTGAAAAGCTTGTAGATGAGATGCTTTTTTAAATGAAAACAGAGCAATTACACGAAAAAAGCCGGGAACCTCTACATGATGTAGAAGTCCCGGCTTTGTGTCATTTTAGAGCCAATATAACTTTATTCATGTTTGGTGTTGAGTGGTTTGAGATTGGCTTCAATCGATGCACGGCGCGACTCCAAAAATGGAGGCAGTGACAGAGATTCGCCCAAAAACTCCAATTCCTCGTCGGTGTCAAAGCCGGGTCCATCGGTAGCCAATTCAAACAGAATGCCATTTGGCTCACGGAAGTACAAGGAACGGAAATAAAAGCGATCTACAAAACCAGAGTTGGAAATTTGCAGCTGCCCAATACGGTCTACCCACTGTTTGAGCTCTTCCTCGGTTTCAACACGGAAAGCGACGTGATGCACACTGCCGCGTCCTGGTCGCTCTTGTGGCAGATCGTTGCGCTCTTCCAGATGAACTTCAGTTCCTGTACCGCCTTCACCTGTTTCGTAGATAACCACATCCGGTTGTCCGGCAACAGGGGAAGGGTAGGAGCCTTTTTTGCGGAAGCCCATAACCTGCTCAAGAATGAGAATGGTATTCTCCGCTTTGGGAATGGTCAGATGAACCGGACCAAGTCCAACGATGCCGTATTCCGCAGGAACAGGGCTTTTCTCCCAAGGCGTACCGCCGCGCACTCCGTTGTCATGCTCATCTGAAACGAGGAAGAAGCGTTGTCCTTCAAAATCCTCGAACGAAAGCGCCAAGCGTCCTGCTTGATCTATAATTTCACCATGCTTCACATCCAGCTGCTCGAAGCGGTTTTTCCAATAATTCAGAGTCTTGTCGTTCGGTACACGCAGAGAGAGCGCTGAAATACTGTTATTGCCTGTACGCGTTTGTCCCGCATGTGGAATTTCAAAGAAAGTGACTTCCGTACCCGCGGTTCCGCGTTCATCTCCATAAAAGAGGTGATACACACTAACATCGTCCTGGTTCACCGTTTTCTTGATCAACCGAAGTCCCAATACCTGAGTATAAAAATCAACATTTTTAGCCGCTGCCGCTGTAATCGCTGAAACGTGATGCAATCCTAACAGTTTCATATTATTTGCCCTCCTTGGTTTTTATATGATTAGGTTTTTCAAAGCAAAATAAACCGTCGTCGTAAATTTTCCTTTATATTTATTATCTTGATATTAAGATATATTATTTTTGATTGTTTGTCAACATGAATTGCGATCTTGCTACAATACAGTTTCTTGATGGACAAGAATTGAATTCGAAATAATGCAAAAGCAGATACAATAAAGGATCATATAACCCGACATAGAAATGGACATTTTATGATTTAAAGGGGTGTACGCGATGTATACGGATAAGGATTTAACGATTAGACCTGTTACGGAAGAAGATTTATATGCGCTTTGGACATTAACTTACAAGGAAGAAGCACCAGAATGGAAGCAATGGGATGCACCTTATTATGAACATAAGACGCTTTCTTTTGATGATTATTTAAAAGAGAAGGAAAAGCGAATCGGGCAAGATGACTTTTGGATCATTGAAGTGGAAGGCAAGGTCATTGGATCTGTGAGCTACTATTGGGAGCATAAGCCTTCGCAATGGCTTGAAATGGGAATAGCTATCTATGATTCGGGGTATTGGAGCGGTGGCTATGGTACGAGAGCACTTCGATTGTGGATCACGCATTTGTTTAATACATTGCCTTTAGTAAGAGTAGGTTTTACAACCTGGTCAGGAAACCAGCGGATGATGAAGGTTGGAGAGAAGCTGGGCATGACCCTGGAAGCCAGACTACGCAAATGCAGATATTATAATGGAAAGTATTATGATTCGATCCGAATGGGGCTTTTACGGGAAGAGTGGAGTCGTCATGTTCTGTGAAAAAGACCTTTCTAGGCATAAAAAGATGACCTCTGAATGTGATCAGGAGTCATCTTTTTGACGCTCATAGGTATTTTGCTTGCTTATTTTTAGGTGCAACTACTCTGATTCTCGAAGTCGCTCCACAATACTTTGTTTGTTATTCATAGAATAGACTGCTACTGGAATAAATATCCCCAGCAATAACAGTACAGGCAATAAGGCTAGAAGTGGCCAGATTATAAAGTGATAGCTCAAAAACCACATCATACTGCTTAGGGGTTTCACAATTGAAATAGAGAATATGATCCCTAATAAAATGGAGGATAGGGCGGTGCCGAGAACATAATATAGCCCTTCATAAATCAGCATACCCCGCAATTGCTTTTTGGTCATGCCGATACTTTGCAGCATGGCAAACTCCTGACGCCGTGTCAATATACTCGTCAGAATTGCGTTTACAAAGTTGAGGATACCAATCAGGCCGATAATCAGACTGAGTGTGCCTCCGATCATCATGATGGTGTTTTGCATACCTGAAAACTCATTCATTGAAGTAAACTTGGATGCGTAGTTCATTACTGGCTCTGTAGTTTCGGTGTAACTTTTTAAAAAGCTCTCCATGGCATCTTCCTGATCAGGGGATACATTAAAGGCGTAGCTCATCACAGCAGGCTGCTCCGCAAGCGGCTTGTAAATATTCGCCGGAAGATAGAAGTTATACTTACTTGAACGGCGATCAGAATTGGTACTATATTTAATTGCAACATGACCAAGTACTGTGAATGCATGCGTAGTATACTCTTTATCCAGCGGAGCTTCTGCTGCTCCCATATAACTGTGAAGCGTGACCTTTTCACCCACCTTATACAGAGCCTTTTCCATCTGGGGGATGTCATGGTCATCTAAATCTACCCCTTCCAATATATACTTACCGGAAGCCAGCTTCTCAAAATCAAGCTCACCGTCTAGTAATCGCAACCGGTGCAGTGGTAAATCTTCCAGCCCATATACTGCCGCGATGAAGTTGCCGCGAGAATCTGTCTCATCGTCCTCATTGGTGTATTTTTCATTCTCGACAGTAAGCACTAATCTGCCGCCGTACAAGCGACCGCCCTCTTCAAAGCCGCGCTGTGTCTGTACATCCTGAATAAAACTCTCGGAGGTCCCATTTTTAGGGCCGCTAAAATAGGGGCGATGAAAATATTCAGCATGAGCAATGAGAAAGTCAGTGTCATTGAATTTGGATACAAACTTATCCATATCAATGCTCTGAGACAGGGTGAAGGCCGTGTTAAGAAGTACAAGGCTTAACGAAAGACTGATGACTACCAACACGGTGCGTTTTTTATTGCGCCCTAAGTTGGAGCGAGCCATGTGGATCATTTTAGCGCCTTCAGTGGATTTTTTCAGCTTACGGCCGCCCTTGGTATTTCCGTCTGTGTATCTTACTGCCTCAACTGGCGAGACAGCTGCCGCAATTCTGCCTGGCTTGAAAGTGCTGATCATTACAGTAATGAGCGCGAACAGAGCAGATCCGACAAAAATCCAAGGGTTAGGGGATACCGATATCTCAGTACCGTTATATACACTCATATTTATAATAAAAGGCACGAGTGATTTACCGATAAAAAAACCTGCTATTAATCCAATCGGGATTCCTAGCGCTGATAGAATCAGTGCTTGTCTACGAATAATCCGGCGTATTTGCTTGCGGCTTGTACCGATCGTCTTTAAGAGACCGTAAAAACGGATATCTCGCATCACTGATATTTGGAATATATTATATATGATCAAATAACCGGTAAACATGATCAGTAACAGGGCAGAAGTTAACGCTATGATGGTCTCTGTATCTAGACTAAAATTGGTTGAGATGTATGCCCAATTTACATTATTCGCGATATAGTTCGGTGCATCTTCGTCAAGTGAATAACCGCTTTCGGTAATCACTTTATTGAGCTTTCCTCGCAAATCAAAACTATTATCGAACATCATATACGCACTAATGGTTCCTGTATAGAAGTGATCCTTTTTATAGTTGCTTTGTAATTCCTTGGCATGAGCATCGACATAGGCTTTAGAAGCGAATATTTGCCCTACGTTAACCACAGGATCACTTTTCCACCAGCCGGAGAGGATAAAATCACGCTGTACTTCTTTACCTCGTAAGTCAAGCTTTAGCCTCAAAGGTGCTCCAACCTCCAGTGGAACCCCCAATAGCTGTAACGTCTTGGAGTCTGCAATCACTTCGTTTTTCGCCGCAGGCTTGTTCCCTGCATTAAGTTCAATTAAACCGAGCTTCAGCCCTACATCATCGTAATACCAGAATTCCGTATGGCGTTTTAGGAATTTATCGTTTAAAACTCTGTCGCTTAATATACGGTTATAAGCTATTTCCTTGATCAACGGATGATCCTTGACATGATTAAATTCGTCATCCGTTATATATTTAAGTACGGCATGTCCATCTCCACCGACCTGGCGCATAGTTGCCCGCTGTAAGTTTTCCATAGCACCAAGCCCCAAGGTGTACAACGTCGTAAATAACAATGAAGTGAGCGCAATGGCAACAATGGCAAAGAGGTTACGGACTTTGTTTACTTTGAAGCTCTTATCTGCCAGATTACGGATCGTTTTTTTATTTCTAACCTGAATCATTTGCCTTCACCACCGACCATTTTACCGTCCTCAATCCGAATAATCCGGTCTGCCATTTGCGCAATTTCCTCGTTGTGCGTAATCATCACCATTGTTTGTTGGAACTGTTGACTGGATACTTTGATGAGTCCCATCACATCCAGACTGGTTTTACTATCCAGGTTCCCAGTGGGTTCATCTGCCAGGACAATGGCGGGTTTGGCTGCCAGTGCTCTGGCAATGGCTACACGCTGCTGCTGGCCACCTGAAAGATGGTTGGGCAGATTATTCAACTTATGGTCAAGGCCCAAGGTATGTACAATTTTATCTATGTGGGTTTTGTCTGGTTCTTTACCATCCAGTTCAATCGGAAGCACAATATTTTCGTAGACATTTAAAACAGGCACTAGGTTGTAATTTTGAAATACGAAGCCAATTTTCCGTCTGCGAAATATAGTCAATTCTTCATCTTTTAATGTGAAAATATCTTTACCGTCAATCGTAACGTTTCCACTTGTCGGACGATCGAGTCCACCCAGCATATGGAGAAGGGTAGATTTGCCGCTCCCGGACGTACCGACAATGGCCACAAATTCTCCGCTTTCCACCTCCAGGTTCACCCCATCTAGGGCATGAACAGCAGTATCCCCGTTACCATAATACTTCTTCAACTCCTGAGTTTTTAACAGAGTCATTCATTTCTCCTCCATGAAAAATAGTCTGTATCACCATACTTCGCAATACAGACTTTACCATATGAATCTTTCTACAATCTTTCTGAAATCTAACAGTGTTGTAAGAATTACTTGTCTATGGGGAGAAAAATCGAGAAGGTGGAACCACTGCCGCGGCGTGACCATAGTTTGATGTATCCGCCCCCAGCTGAAACAATTTCTCTTGCTAAAAATAGTCCAATCCCGACACCTTCTTGCGAGATTACAGTTTGTGACCGATAGAAACGCTTGAAAATCTTGCTGTGTTCTTCTTCTGCAATCCCAATGCCATTATCAGTAATATCAATCCGGCAGAATAAATCATAAGCACTCACTCTAATAAATATATTCCCGCTCATTTCTGTATATTTGACGGCGTTATCCAAAATATTATAGATTGCCTCAACCGTCCATTTTAAATCAAAAGAAGCCTGAATTTCTTTACTCTCCATAGCAATCGAAATCCCTTTAGCGTTTGCCTTCGGCATAATTTGCTCCAGTGCAGTAGTTAGTAGCCTTTGAACTGACTCCTGCCTTGACGACAATTTGATAATCCCTGTTTCAAGCCGTGATGTTTTTACTAAGGAATGGATCAGGAAATGAAGCTTTTCGGCTTGTGTGGATAAAGCTTTTACACAAGTGGAACCTTCTGGTGGCAAATCATATTCACTAAGCAGTTGTGAGTAGAGGAGGATGTTAGCAATAGGTGTTTTCGTTTGATGCGAGATGTCAGAAATAAGCTCGTTTATTTTATTTTTTTCTGCCAATAAATTTTTCGAGGAAACGGAGCAAATGGAAAGAAATTGCGCAAGCTTGGCCTCTACTGCTGATAAGACGGATTCGTCAAAAACGCGCTCTGAAAACTCGCCACTAATTGCAGCTTCAATCATATGATCCATAGTTTTCATTGTTTTATGTACGTTCTTACGATAGAGAAGAATGGTAACCCCGGCTATGAAAAGAGCAGTAATAGCAATTCCAAAACACGCATAATCCAGCATCGTCATTCATTTCACCGCCCAAGTGTAGCCGATACCGTACACAGTCTTAATGTACAGAGGAGAGGAAGGATGATCCTCCAGCTTGTCACGTAGCCTTTTTATGGTGACTGACAACGCATTTTCGCCTACATACTCAGCGCCATCTGTCCAGATGCTGTCTACCAAATGATCACGCGAAACGGTATTTCCTCGATTGTTGATTAGGATGCGCAACAATTTTTGCTCCGTTTTACTTAGTTCAATAGGTGTACCATTCTTAATAAATTCCATTCTCTCGAATGAAAAAGAAAAATTGTCTAGCTGAATGGAGTCCGCAAGCGAGTATCTGGATTTCTTTAGCTGAACACCAACCCTTGCTCTCAGTACCATCAGACTGAAAGGCTTGGTGATGTAGTCGTCAGCACCCAGCTCAAGACCAGTGACAATATCTGTTTCCATATCATTTGCAGTCAGAACGATGACGGGTATCATTGTTTTTTTTCGTATATGGGTTAAAAGGTCAAGTCCATTCCCATCCGGCAAGTTTACATCAAGAATCACCAGGTCAAAGGCAGTGACGTTCAATTGCTCTTTTGCAGCAGCTATGTCATACGTTTGCACAAATACGTTGTTAGGTTCTTTGAGGGCAAGAACAATACCGTTACTCAAGGCGATATCATCCTCGACAATTAATATGTGATTCATCATTCTCCTCCTATTTTTTTAATTCATCAAGTTAATGAATCTCGAATTCCAAGAATTGCTTACAGTAAAAATGAGAAACGGGTAATCCTAAATCTTCCATCCCTATTTTACAGGATATTGCTCTTATTTGCTCATTCACTCTTCAGACTATTCAGGTTTTGCTAACACCTTTTTTGACATGGCTTATTCATTGCAAAAAATTTGACAGATACAATATCACTGATATAATTTATCCTAGTTGTTTTGATAATGATTATCATTATTGGAGGGGAGGACAGGGCCGAAGCTTGGTACAGGTTATTGGACAGGCTCCCTTAGTTAGAAATGAAATTGCGCTATTTAATACTGGCTTTTATCGTACTGGCCTTCGCCTCGGTGTTTATCGGTGTGCATGATGTAACTCCACTTGATTTGTTCCACTTATCCAACGATCAAGCGCAGGTGCTCCTGATTAGCAGATTCCCACGTTTGGTCAGCATCATTATCGCAGGGGCGAGTATGAGTATCTGCGGGCTCATCATGCAGCAGCTTACTCGGAACCGGTTTGTTTCGCCGACCACCGCAGGCACGATGGATGCGGCACGATTAGGTGTGCTGATGGCTATTATGGTATTTGGAGCGGCAGGATTTTGGACGAAGATGCTGACGGCTTTTGGATTTGCTCTAGGGGGAACCCTGGTTTTCATGAAGATACTGGATAAAATCCGTTTTAAGGACCCGGTATTTATCCCGCTTGTCGGTTTGATGTTTGGAGGCATTTTAAATTCGGTGACGACTTTTTTTGCTTACAAATACAATCTGATTCAGGGCATTTCTTCGTGGATGCAGGGGGATTTTTCTCTAATTATGAGTGGTCGCTACGAAATGCTGTATCTCAGTGTTCCTTTGGTCGCGTTGGCGTACATATATGCGAATCGTTTTACAATTGCAGGCATGGGTGAGGATTTTGCGGCTAATTTAGGCGTACATTACAAGCGCACTGTCAATGTTGGTTTGGTGATCGTGGCTTTGGTGTCCTCTGTTGTCATCTTAACCGTCGGGACGATTCCCTTTTTAGGACTGGTTGTACCCAATCTGGTCAGTATGTACATGGGGGATAATCTGAAAAAAAGCCTAGCACATACAGCGATCTTGGGCGCCGTTTTTGTGCTGTTTTGCGATATTTTGGGACGGGTGATCATTTACCCATATGAGATTTCTGTAGGGCTTACGGTTGGTGTAATCGGGAGCGCGTTGTTCTTGTATTTGCTGCTGAGGAGAAGGGCTTATGAATCCTAAATTAAAAATTGGAATATTAGCCGCTGCCGCGCTTGTGTTGATTGCTGCTTTTGTGTTTATAGATCTTCCGCACACCTGGCATTACGCGCTGCCACGACGATTGAAAAAGGTCGCAGCCTTCATTCTGACAGGTGGCTCCATTGCTTTTGCAACTGTTATTTTCCAAACGGTCACGAATAACAAGATTTTGACCCCGGGTATTATCGGGCTGGATTCACTATATATGTTAATTCAGACGACAATAATTTTTGCATTTGGTTCTGTACCGCTTATTTCGACCAGCAAAGAATTAAACTTTTTGCTGTCAGTAGGGATGATGGTGCTGTTCGCGGGATTGCTATACAAGTTAATTTTCCACAAAGATGGACGGGGAATTTATGTGCTTTTACTGATCGGTCTGGTGTTTGGTACATTGTTCAACAGCCTGTCTACCTTTATGGAGGTGCTAATTGATCCGAACGAATTTGCGAAAATTCAGGACAAGAGCTTTGCCAGCTTTAGTAATGTAAACACCGAACTGTTATGGCTTTCTGTATTCGTGCTCGTGCTCGTATTTGCTTATGCATGGAGATTCATTAAGTACCTGGACGTGCTGTCGCTCGGACGGGAGCATGCGATTAATTTAGGGCTTCCTTACAGTTATATCATCAAAAGATTGCTGATTATTGTAGCGATTCTCATCTCCATATCCACGGCACTTGTTGGACCGATCACATTTCTTGGATTAATTGTGGCCAATGTGGCTTATCAGGTGATGAAGACGTATCAGCACCGTTATATCATCCCGGCCTCCATCTGTGTTAGTGTCATCGCATTGGCAGGATGCCAACTGCTGGCAGAGAGAGTATTCGACTTGTCGACGACAGTCAGCGTCATTATTAACTTTATCGGGGGGGTGTACTTCCTGTACCTTTTGCTGCGGGAAAATAAATCATGGTAGAAGTCAAAAACGTAACCAAACGCTACGGGAATAAAAATGTGGTGGAGCAGGTATCCGTCACTATACCTAAAGGCACCATTACCTCCTTTATTGGACCTAACGGCGCTGGAAAAAGCACCTTGTTGTCGATGATTAGTCGCCTAACTGACAGTGATGAGGGAGAAATCCTGATTGACGGGCAGGCCTTGAACCTGACGAAAAGTGAGGAGCTGGCCCGAAAGATATCCATTTTAAAACAGACCAATGATGTCAACATCCGCTTAACCGTAAAGGAGCTGGTCAGCTTCGGCCGTTTTCCGTATTCCAAGGGCAGATTGAACAGCGAGGATCGCAAAATGGTGGAGCAGTCTATGGCTTACATGGGATTGGAGGATATGAAGGACAAGCATATTGATTTGCTCAGTGGAGGACAGCGGCAACGGGCTTTTATTGCTATGATTCTGGCACAGGACACGGAATACATCCTGCTGGATGAGCCGCTGAACAATTTGGATATGAAGCATTCGGTTCAGATTATGAAGACGCTACGCAATTTAGTGGATGATCTGGGCAAAACGATTCTGGTGGTGCTTCACGATATTAACTTTGCTTCCTGTTATTCGGACCATATTGTCGGGATGAAGAATGGCAGATTGCTAAAGCAAGGAACGGCTGACGAGATGATAGATAGTCAGGTATTAAAAGATTTGTACGATATGGATATTCCAATTCAACAGATCGGTGATCATAAAATTTGTGTGTACTTCACTTAGGGGGAATGTAAAATGAAGAAAAATTTGATGTTTTTAACGCTAATGCTGGCACTGGTACTGATCGTATCGGCCTGTGGCAAAGCGGCTCCGGCAACACAAGAAGCGACTGGCGATGGCTCATCGACTGCAACAACGGAATCCAAAACCGTCTCGGTCAAACACGCACTCGATGAGAATCCAGTCCAAGTCAAAGTTAATCCGAAAAATGTCGTTGTTTTTGATTTTGGTTCATTGGATACGTTGGATAAGCTAGGAGTAGACGTTGCGGCGGTAGCGCAGCAGGATCTTCCTACGTATTTGAGCAAATATAAAGATTCCAAATATGCAAGTGCGGGTACGCTGTTTGAGCCGGATTATGAGAAAATCAGTGATCTCTCTCCTGAACTGATCATTATCGGCGGCAGACAAGCTGATGCATATAAAGAGTTGAGCAAAATTGCACCGACTATTTCGATGGCTGTAGACACCAAGGATTATATCAATTCCTTTAAGAAAAACGTTGAAACCTTGGGTCAAATCTTCGATAAAGAGGATGCTGCCAAACAGGAACTGGCTGCGATTGATAGCTCCATTAAGGCTGTACATGACAAGGCGGTAGCGAGCAAGGCTAAAGGCTTGATCGTACTGACGAACGAAGGAAGCCTGAGCGCATATGGCTCACAATCCCGCTTCGGTATCATTCATGATGCTTTTGGCGTAACTCCTGTAGATCCTGACATTAAAGTATCCACGCATGGACAAAAGGTTTCTTTTGAATATGTACAGCAAAAAAATCCAGATTATATTTTTGTCGTTGACCGTGGGGCTGTGGTGGTCGAGGAAGGCAAGGAACAGGTTACAGGTAAACAAACCATTGAGAATGAACTGGTGAAGAAAACCAATGCATATAAAAATGGACATATTGTATACCTTGATCCTAACTACTGGTACCTTTCAGGTAATGGTCTGGAATCCGTATCTGAAATGATCAAGGAAATAGATGCTGCACTGTAATGCTACATTCACATCATGGGGGACTGCGTAAGATGAAAGGTCATGTAGATGAAATTTCATTAGATGGGTATCTTCTACACATCTATACACCTCCCGTATCTGTGAATCCTAATGAGCTGTATCCTGTGCTGTATGTGCAGGATGGCAGCTCTTTATTTCTAAGCGGGTTGGATGAACTGGAAAGAGGTTTTTCTACGGGAGAGCTGCCCCGTGTGATACTGGTGGGCATTCAGCCCGTGAATCGACTGGACGATTATACGCCTTGGAAGGCAGCTGCTTTAGTAGAGGGAAGACCTGCTTTTGGCGGTGGCGGAGATGCCTATCTGGCGTTTGTGGTTACAAAAGTAATGCCCTATGTCGAGGCAAAATATCCAGTGCAAACTGGGCTGGAGCATACCGGGCTGATCGGTGCTTCGTTGGGTGGACTGATTTCCATGTATGCGGCCTTCCAGTATAAGCACATATTTGGACGCATTGGTTCGATCTCGGGCTCATATTGGTTTCCCGGTATGATCGATTATATGCAATCTGCATCATTTGCCACTGTAATGGCTGGGACACACCGGGTATATATCTCTGTCGGGACCCGTGAAGGGGAAGGGAAGACGAATGTACAAAAAGACATGGTTCCGCTGACCCTTCAGGCACACGAGGTGCTCCTGGCACAGGGACTTGACACAAAAGATGTGCTGCTTGAGCTGGATCAAGATGCGGTGCATCGTGTGGATTGTTTTCAGCGTCAGTTTCCTAAGGCCATACAATGGCTGTTCGGATAGCTTCTAAGGGAATACGAATTTCATACAACAACTTCAAAGGATTGGAGAGCGTGGGGTCTCTATGTCTTTGGGGTTGTTTTTTTTGCATGTATTTTTCGTATAATAGAGAAATGTTAAAATTTTAAAGTTATACGTTATTGAAGTGAGGGGAGACAACGATGAAAAAAAAACGCCTGGGAGCTTCGGATTTGCTGGTAGGTGAGATTGGCTTGGGATGTATGTCGGTCGGTACGGAGGAGCAGCAAGCTGTTTACTTGATCCATGAAGCGTTAGACAGGGGCGTAAATCTGTTGGATACGGCCGATTTGTACCAGCATGGACGTAATGAAGAAATTGTGGGGGCAGCCATCCGTGGACGGCGCCAGGATGTCATCCTGGCGACCAAGGTCGGCAATCGGCGTATACCGGGGCAGGAGGGCTGGGGATGGGACCCGTCGAAGAAATATATCCTGTCAGCCGTTAAAGAGAGTCTGCGCCGCCTGAGAACGGACTATATCGATCTGTATCAGTTGCACGGAGGGACGATTGATGATCCGATCGATGAAACCATTGAGGCTTTCGAGCAACTGCAGCAGGAGGGTGTCATCCGCTACTATGGTATTTCTTCCATTCGCCCGCATGTCATCCGTGAATATGTGGAACGCTCGAATATCGTTAGTGTTATGAATCAGTATAGCTTGCTGGATCGGCGTGCAGAGGAAGAAGTATTGTCTTTGCTTCAGGAGCGGGGAATTAGTGTGATTGCACGTGGACCCGTGGCGAGCGGCGTATTGGCTGACAAGGGTGAAGAAAAGGCAGCGAAGGGATACCTAGACTACGAAGAAGCAGAGCTACTGGACGTGCGTAAGCAATTAAAGGCATTTGCAGGGGCGGACCGTAGTATGGAGCAGACAGCGATCCGTTATAGCCTGTCTCATCCGGCTGTTGCTGCTGTGATCCCGGGTGCAAGCTCTTTGGGGCAATTAGAGCATAATATTTCCGCTGCCGACATTGCGCCGCTAACTGAGCACGAGCGAGAGACGCTACAGCATATCAGCCGGGCCAATCGTTATGATGCGCAATACCGCTGATCCGAGCAAAAATAGAATAAGTACATGCTCAAACATGTACTCATTCCAGTTGCAATATATAAAAGAATCATTACAATATAGGAATAAGCCTGATTTATCATTCATATGTGAATGTGAAGATATTATCAATTCACTCTAGGAGGGACCAACGAATGGAACGTATCGAATCTGAGCAGCAATATCAGGATTTAATTAACGGTGACGGTCTAACCGTCGTGAAATTTGATACCAGCTGGTGTCCAGATTGCAAGACGCTGGATAAATTTATGGACGGCATTATGAAGGAGAACGCGGATAAGCGTTTCTTTGCGCTTGATGCCGAGAAGTTTCAGCCGATTGCTGAAGAAAATCAAGTACGCGGCATTCCGAGCCTGCTCGTGTTCCGTAATGGCGAGAAAATTGCTCATTTGCACAGCAAATATGCCAAAACGCCAGCTCAAGTTTCGGAATATCTGACTACGCTGGAATCCAAACAGTAATCAGTACGCATGGTAGATAGATCAGGACGATCTACCCAAGCCCGCAAAATAGCAAAAGGGATATCCAAGGCTGACCTTAAGGCCACTTGGATATCCCTTTTTGGTTATAGGATACCAAACAATGATTACAAAATAATGAAAAAGAACACAGCCGCCAGCACGAAACGATAGATGGCAAACGTAGTCAAACTCAAGCGTTTGAGCAGACCGAGGAACGTTTTGATTGCCAGCATCCCGACGATAAAGGCAGTAATAAAGCCGGCTGCGAACACCGGGAAATCACTCATAGATAGATGATCCATACTTTTAATCATATCAATCCCCGATGCACCCAGCATGACCGGAACAGATACGAGGAATGTAAATTCTGCGGCTGCCGTATGGCTTACACGTGCGAATAGGCCCCCAGACATAGTTGAACCTGAACGAGAGAAGCCTGGCCACAGAGCTAGGACTTGGAACACACCGATGGTAAATGCTTGTTTGTACGTGATCTCATCCAACGTATGTGATCTAATAGGCGGATGGAATTTTTCAGCAGCGATCATGAGCAAGCCCCCGATGACCAAACTGTACAAAACCGTTTCAGGACCAAACAAGTATTGCTTGATTACATCACGGAACAGTACACCAATTACTCCCGCAGGGATCATGGCTAAAATAATATGTAACAGGTTTAGACGTGGCTGGGATGAGATTTTGCGTCTGAAATCAAATAGGCTGAGGAATCTGCGCCAGTATAATACAACGACCGCCATCACAGCACCTAATTGTACGATAACCTCAAATGTTTTGACCGTATCATTCTCGGTGTTCAACCCTAGAAGATCAGCCGTAAGGATCATGTGACCCGTCGAAGAGACCGGCAAAAACTCTGTCAGCCCTTCAATAATACCCATAATAATAGATGATAAAATATCCAATTTACTAGCTCCTCCTTACACGCATGTAGGGCAAACAACCTGAGTCGTTTGCCCTAAAAATATGTCATTTCAGTAGGAGTGAACGCAAGTGCCAAGTGCAGTATGCTGGTCGCTCAGATCACAAAGTTCACTCCTGGGAAGAAGTGTCCGACTCCATTTCCGAGATCGGGGATTTGTGGTGTAAAATAATTTCCACCCGACGAATACGATTTTTACCCATTTCACGAATGATAAATTTCACATCATCTTCTATGAATTCCTTGCCCTGTCTCGGTTCCGGAACCCGGCTATACACCCACCCTCCGACAGTATCCACGTCTTCATCGTCCAATGTCAAGCCCGTCAGATCACTCAGATCGGAAAGCATCACTTTACCATCCATCAAATAACTGTTCTCCGTCAGTTTCTCGATTTCCTTCCGTTCATCCTTATCAAATTCATCCCGAATTTCGCCAACAATCTCCTCCAGAATGTCCTCAATGGTAATCAGACCAGAGGTTCCACCATATTCATCGACCAGGAGAGCGATATGAACCTGCTCCTTCTGCATACGTTTCAACAGCGTGTTGACGGGAATAACTTCCGGAACGGTCAAGATCGGTTGAATCAGGCTATCGAAAACAAGCTCGGGATTGCGATCATACTCAAGGAATAGCTGCTTGGTATTAATCATACCAATGATCTGATCCTTGCTGTCTGTCGCTACCGGAAAACGGGTATACTGTTCTTCGTGAATAGTCTGCATGTTTTCTTTGAGCGAGCGATTCGTAAACAAGCATACCATATCTGTACGTGGCACCATAATTTCTTTGGCAACGGTCTCGTCAAAAGCGAAGATACGATTTACGTAGCCATATTCGGTGTTATTGATCTTACCACTTTCCACGCTTTCGGACAAAATGATCTGAATTTCTTCCTGAGAGTGCGCTTCTTCATGCTCAGTAGCCGGTTGAAGACCGAACAGACGAACCAGGCGATTGGCCGAGCCGTTAAGGAGCCAAATAAACGGATACATAATCCGATTAAACCACACGATGACTGGAGAGGTTAACAGGCTGACAGCTTCCGCTTTGCGGATCGCCAATGTTTTGGGAGCCAGTTCGCCGATCACCACGTGCAGGTAAGTTACAATGACAAATGAAATAATAAAGGCCAGGATATGTGAAAACTCCCCATTGATGTTGAGCTGTTGAAAGAGAGGCTCCAGCAGTTTGACTACAGTTGGTTCACCGAGCCAACCGAGTCCTAACGCTGTAATCGTAATACCAAGCTGACAGGCAGACAGGTAGCCGTCCAGATTATTGACGACTTTTTGTAGCGCCAGTGCGTTTTTACGGTTCTCCACCACCAGCTGATCTACCCGGCTGGAACGGATTTTAATAATCGCAAACTCGGTAGCCACGAAGAAAGCACTAAATAAAATCAACACCGCAAACAAAAATAGACTGACACCTATACCCATATAATTTTCACTCATCCCTTTTTCGTTCAATTTTTTAAGGAACTCTATTTTGAGTTCACTTGAACTTATTTTAAGAACTTAAAAGAAAATATACAAGGTTCATATGGAATCGTAGCAGGTCACCTACCTCTAATTTACACGAAAAATAAGGCATAATAGTACCCGCACGGCTCATTGCTTCACTTTACAAGCCTAGTTTAAGGGCGTATGATGAGTTCTAATGAACTTGAAATGCAATAAAGGGAGGAAAGCAGATGGAGTCTTTTACCCTCACTCGCCGTGATATGGCCCATTTGTTGCTGGCCATGGAAGGCCGCAGCGAATTGCAGCCTTTGGCTGTTCTTCAGGACGCCTGGAGACGCACTCATAGCCATCTTGCCCGTTCCGGTAGTACCATGCCGACATTTCTATATACCGAAGTGACGCCTGTGCTGGATAAAATCATCAAGGGCAAGCACAGCGCAGCCTTTTCGCTGCAGGAGATCGTTTCTTTAGGCCAACTGGTGGAATATAGTCATGTCTCACTGGCCTCTATGCAAAATTGGGTCAAACGTGATTTCAAGGAGTTCCTCGGCGCTCCGAAAATCGGCAAAAAATACTCAGTCAACCAGGCTGCTATATTGCTCATCGTGGAAGATTTAAAATCATGTCTTGATTTTGAATCTATCCGTCAGCTATTTTATATCCTGTTCCAACAGCCAGAAGATGATACGGATGATCTGATTCAGCCGGTCGATTTGTACGCTGCATATTCAACTTTATTTGAAGAGCTGGATGCGAACGGAGACCAACTGCTTGATGTGGCAGGAGCAGGGTATGCAAAAGACAACGGAATTTCTGCTACAGGACAGAAACGTCAGGAAGCTGCGACAGAAGAACTGCTGGTACAAGCCGCAGATCAATATACTTGTCGTTTGCAGCATTTGACCCCTAACCAGTGTGAAGCAGTGCGTAATACTTTGCTGGTGGCAGCGGTATCGGTGCAAAATAGTTATTTTTTGTCGATGGCACGTCGGTATGTGAATGCCACGTTGTTTCTGGATTTTCAAGGATAGATCAGGATTGGCGCAAGAAGCCGATCCTATTTTTTTGCTCTTTTTTGAGGATTGTCTACCCTTTTGGAGACTGAAAAAGTATACAAAAGAGGTATATACACTCAAACGCTGTCAAAGATACAATAAACATATATAATCCAGCAATTGGAAAAATTTTGAATATCTCTTCCAAAGCATCTGGATACACACACAGGAGGTAATGGCATGTCCGATGTCTCCATCATCATTTGTACCCGCAACCGGATCGAAGACCTGACACGCTGTATACAATCTATTGCTGCACAGCAACAATTGGAGCATACAGCTGTAGAACTGCTGATTGTTGATGACGGCGATATTTCCGACCAACAGATTGAACAGTACCGTCACATGGTGTCCGGATTGCCTCAAGGTGTTCTCAAATATTATAAAAAAAGTCGTCCCGGCGTTTGGTTATCCCGCTATGAGGCCTTGTCTCTCGTACGGTATGATATTGTGCTGTATTTTGACGATGATGCCGAACTGGACGATAAACTCTATATCCGGCGCTTGCTCGATACCTACGAACAGGATGACACGATTGTAGGTGTTGGAGGGATTGCAAAGGGACTACATTCAAGCCGGGCAGGAAAGCTGCTTGGCGTTTTGACTTTTCAGATGTCTTCTTCCCTTGGCAAGCTCTCGCCCAGTAGTCTGGCAGGTTCTTTGCTGCGTTGGAGCGAAGCAACCGAGACTTTTGACACTGAATTTTTCCATGGCTGCAATATGTCATTTCGGAGGGATGCGCTTCGGGACATGAAGCCGTATCCGTGGATGACCAGCTATGCGGTGGCTGACGATTTGTACATGTGCCAGTTAGCGAGTCGTTACGGCAAACTGGTGATTAATCCCGACTTAATGATCATCCATCATGAATCTCCAAGCTCGCGCGATAAGGCGGGCAAAGTAGCCAAGGCCACAGCAATTAACCACTATTATTTTCTTGCCCTGAAAAAGGCAGGATTTATCCAGTATGGAGCTCTTTTATGGACCTTAACCTACTTGATGCTCAAAGAAACGCTGCGCCGTAATTTTAACGCAGCAGATGGATACAAGCAGGGGGTGTTGTTCATTCTGAACCCGCGTAAGCAAAAATATAACGAATATTTAGGCCCGGCGGTTCAGTAATCTGTTTTATACCATTGACAGGATAAAGGGGGAGTATGATGTTAAGCTTGTCCATTGCTCTGTGCACCCGCAATCGGGTTGACGATCTGACCCGATGCATCAATTCAATTGCCATGGGGGGAGCACCAGAGGCATGTGAAACCGAGCTGTGGATTATTGATGACGGAAAACTGCCAAAGCATGTGCTGGAACGTTATGAGCATCAGTTGAGCAGAGCGGGAATTGCCTACCGATATCATCGTAAGGAGCAGCCCGGACTATGGTTATCACGTGTAAAGACGGTGGAGCTTGCGCAAGGTGACATCATTTTGTTCCTTGACGATGATGTTGAGCTGCCGAGTAACTACTTGAATGAGTTAATACGCACCTATGAGGCGTACCCGCAGGCAGTTGGTGTTGGCGGCATAGCACAGGGAATGAGTAACAGCTTCATGGGTACAATTCGCTGCTTGCTTTCGTTCCAGCAATCTTTGTCCAAAGGGAGATTGTCCCTCAGCGGTCAATCCGGCTCGATGTACAACTGGCATAAGGCCAAGAAGACGTTTAAGACCCAGTTTTTTCATGGTTGTAATATGTCATTTCGCCGTGATGCGATTCTAAGTCTGGAGCCGGTACCTTGGTTGCAAAGCTATAGCGTCGGCGAGGATTTATTACTTTCCCGTATCGCCATGAAAAGCGGTCCATTGTATATTAATCCGGCCCTTACGCTGCTTCACCATGAATCGCCGTCCTCGCGCGACAATATGGAACAGGTTACTTATATGCGGGTGATGAATCATATTCATCTACTACGTGACGAGGGATCTGGGCCGATCGGTTATGCAGCACTATATTGGACGACGTTGTATCAGATTTTAAGGGAGAGACCCAAAAAAATCATAAAGCCATTCAAGGCTATAGAAGAGCACTGAAAGAGATTTTCTCAAGTACGAAGGAGCCTGTTAGTGGAGGCCAGTTGTCTGAACGCAATTCAAAAAAAACGGTAGGCTGATGGAGGTGCGTCAAAAGACGCGATGTGAGCATAGAGACGAGAGGCTTAATAAGGAACAGGAGTTGGACGTAACATGAGCACATGGACAGCAGCAAGGAAAGTATTCACGGGTGACAGTCTCGCCAAAACGATCATGCGCACGAGCTTTAACAATTTTTTTGTGCTAATCGTCACGACCCTGACTTCCATCCTGACCGCACGTATGCTCGGAGTAGAGGGGAAAGGTGAACTGGCGGCTGTTCTGTTCTGGCCTACGCTGATCGGCAGTGTATTGAGCTTCGGCTTGCCAACCTCGTTAATTTATAACCTTAAGAAGAAAACAGGCACGACGGAAGAACTGCTGGCGTTGTCGCTCTGGATTCAGTTGCCTGCCAGTCTGTTGGCGGGAGCGGTGGCCTGGATATGTATGCCGCTGTGGCTGAATGGCTATGGTGCAGACATTATCCAACTGTCGCAGATTTATTGTGCGGCAGCAGTACCGTTAGCTGTGCTTACAGCACTTACGACGGCATTATCGCAAGGACTGGATCGGTTTAGCGTATATAACGGCCTGCTGTTTTACTATCCGTTACTGAATTTCATCGGTCTAGTGACCCTGTGGCTGATGGGCTTACTCAATGTGCAACTGGCGGGGGCAGTGAATTTTGCCGCGAGTTTCCTTGCGCTCATGTGGGCGTTCCTCCGTTTGCGCAAGCATATGAACCTACGCGCATTTCGTCCGTTGACCAGCCGCCAAGTGCTGCGCCCTTATTATAGCTATGGAGCGCGGGTGTATGGGATGGAGTTGATGGGAACGCTGTCCACACAAACGGACAAAATCGTCATTGTGGCGCTGCTGTCACCCAAAGCGTTCGGTCTGTACTCTGTTGTCTACGCCTTGTCCCGTGTGTTCAATGTGGTGCAAAATGCCGTCACTAATGTAACCTTCCCGAAAGTGACAGGCATGGAACACAGCAAAATTGTCGAAACGGTGGGTCGTGCTTTTCGCATCTCCATGGCTGCGATGCTCATCGTCATTGTGCCGGCTCTCTTTATTGGTCGATACATGCTGGGTTTGCTGTACGGGCCCGCTTTTCTGGAAGCATCGCTAACGTTCTACCTGCTATCACTGGAATGTATTATCGGTGGTGGCTCATGGATTCTGGCTTCGGCTTTTAACGCACTCGGTCGTCCGGGACTGGTATTGTTCCGGCAAATTGTGGCCTATGCGATCACCGTCGGTCTGTTTTTTATTTGTACACCGATCTTCGGTTTGGACGGCATTGCTATTGCTTTGCTTGTAGGTGCTTGTGTACGTTTAGCGTTCTCGTTGTTCTCGTTCCCAATGTTTTTCAATGTTCCGCTATCCCGGATCATTTTTGATAAAAGTGATATTACATTTGTCTTGCAGACTATACAAAAGAAGCGCAGGAAGGGAGAACTGAAAGATGCCGAATTCGCATCCCATGGCTAAACTGAAAAATAAGCTGAGCGTCATTCTCGACGTAGTCCCTCAAGGTTCGAACATTATTTATGTCGATTATCCCGTCTATAATAACGGTGGGGACGTACTGATCATGAAAGGCACCGAAGCGTTCTTTAGGGATAATGGTATTCGTGTCCGTGCCCGTTATAGCGCCATGGATATTCCCGATCAGCTTCATATTCCGGGCGACTGGATTATCGTATGCCACGGCGGTGGCAACTTTGGCGATCTATATTCAAATCACCAAAATTTGCGGGAACGCATCGTTCGTGATTTCCCTAACCACCGAATTGTAATCATGCCGCAGACGATCCACTTCCAGTCTGAACAAAAGGCTAATGAGGTGGCGGCTCTGTTTAATGCCCACCCGGATCTACATATGTTTGTGCGGGATACACGCTCTTATCAGTGGGCTAAGGATAAACTGAACCAGTGCAGTATCACATTATGTCCAGATATGGCACACCAGCTTTGGCCATTGAAGCCGACTACGGAAACCGTGAAGGACGTATTGTACTTCCTGCGTACAGATATTGAAACGGTAGGAGGACAAAAGAAATTCGATGACGAGGCTGATGCCTCTCACCGTCTGGACTGGGATACTTTATTCACTCCGCTGGAAGTGAAGGGGATCGTCTATTTCCAAAAGTTTTACCGTCTGAATAAGAAAATCGGCGGCCCGTTGCCTACGCGTACATTCTGGTACAAGTACACCGACCATCTCATGAACAAGGCGGTTACGCTGTTCAGCTCTTACCGCGAGGTTCGCACTTCACGGCTGCATGGTCATATTCTGGCCTGCCTGCTTGATATGCCGCATGTTGTCATCGATAATTCTTACGGCAAGAATTCGCAATATTATAATACCTGGACACAGCCGAATCCGAAGGCGAAGCTGTTCAGTGAAGCACCCGAAGCATTAGAGCAACCGTCTTAATCGTAAGAAAAGCTATGTAAAGACCTCCTGAACACTTCAGTTTAGGAGGTTTTTGGTTCAGTGCTATAAGAACATAAGTATAATTTAATTAGATAAACAATTAAGGCAGTGAATATTTAATGGCTTTATATAGAGAGGGCGCATCATGGCTTCTCTCTCCCATACCGCTCTATTTTGACAATTCATTTCATGAATAGATATAATTTATGGGATAAAACTTGCAGAAAAGCGGGGAATTCTCCAGCTTTTGCTGTACATCACATGATCGTAATATTTATTTAAATGAATCGAGGCTGACGAATGAGCAATCAATCGATGGACATGCTTCTCACGAAGGATATCGTGCGTGAAGGGGAACCGATTTTGCGCACAAAGGTTGATCCGGTATGTCTGCCGCTGTCTGAAGAGGATCTTCAACAGATGCAATGGATGCTGGATTACCTGAAAAATAGCCAAAATGAAGAGCTGGCCACCCGCTATGAGCTGCGCCCGGGTGTAGGGCTATCCGCCAACCAGGTTGGGTTGAATAAAAGAATGTGTGCTATTTATTATGAAGATGGAGACAAAACGGTAGAATATGGCCTGTTTAATCCGAAGCTGGTCAGCCATTCTACATCCATGATTTACTTGGAACAGGGTGAGGGATGCTTGTCTGTAGATCGGTACATACCCGGATATGTACCACGTTACGAGAAGATTCGCATCAAGGCCAATTTACCGGATGGAACTCAGGAGCTGTTAACGTTTAAGGGGTATGCAGCGATTGTCGTACAGCATGAAATGGACCATCTGGATGGCATTATGTTCTATGACCGTATCAACCCGGAAGATCCGTATAAGCTGCCACAGGGAGTGCATATCGAACCTTTTGTACGTAAATAGTTCGTGATCCGTAAAGTGTGGTGACTCCGTTCACCACCTTTTTATTTGGCAAGAAAATATGGATATAAATGTTGTGAAGCTTTAAACTGAAAACATGTAAGCGCTTATCTCACAGGAGGGATGGCATGTATCGTGGAGTAAGGCATCTGATGAATAATATGCGTATGCGGAATAAGTTGCTCTTCTCCTACGTACTGATTGTCATGATCCCAGTGCTGTTGGTGGGCGGCTGCGTTATTTTTTATTTGCGGGAGCAGGCACTGGACAGTGCGATTGCCCAGACGGTAAATAATGTGGAAAAGATTAAGAGCCAGACAGCAAATTTATTACGTGTACCAACAGATATTTCAAATGGGCTAATGTTCGATAAAAGGCTAAAGGAGATGGCGAACCGCCGTTATCCCGGCATGGTGGAGCTCATGAATGCGTACCATCAGTACAAGGATTTTAATGAGTACACCCAGCAATATAGAGAGGTTGCTACTATCCGGTTCTATTCTTACAATCCGACGTTGGTCAACAATCTGGAGTTTATTCCTGTGGACGCTAACATTGAGCGGCAGCCGTGGTTCCAGGCGGCTTTGAAGGGGACGGCGATTAACTGGTTTTACATTCAGGATAAGGAGGATAACCCAGTTAATCGCCTCAGCCTGGTACGGCAAATTCCTTTTCCCGAATACAATTCCAAGGGAGTTCTGATGATTGCACTGAGTCAGACCGAGTTGAATCATATGCTGAGCAAGGAGCCCTTTGAAACCTTGATTACGGATCGTAACGGAATTGTGGTCGCAGCTACCCATCCGCAGTCAGTAGGTCGGACGTTGACGGATTTACATTTAGGCTTTGATGTCCAGCGTGCAGGTAAGGGGATATATGAAGCAAAAATTAACGGAACGCCCTCGAACATTATTGTGGATGAACTGCTGCCAACCTCAAGTGTGAGCGGATTGACGATTATTTCGGTGTTTTCAACGGAACATATCGTGCAGGGGGCAAACCGGGTCAGCCTGATTGGTGCATTATGTGTACTAGCGGTACTCATCATGGCGCTGATTCTGATTACCATCATTTCCTGGCTTATTACCAAACGGCTTCAGCGGCTGAGCTATGAGCTGGGTCAGGTAGCTGCGGGTGATTTTCATGTGGTATCAAGTGTGGAGGGAAGGGACGAGATCGGTGATTTATCCCGCCGTTTCAACTACATGGTGAGTAGTATCCGCCAGCTTATGGCCCAGGTCTATGAGACGAGTGAGCATAATAATAAGCTTGAATTGGCACAAAAGGATATCAAGTTAAAAATGATGGCAAGCCAAATTAATCCGCATTTTCTGTTTAACGCCTTAGAATCCATTCGAATGAAAGCACACCTGAATGGGGAAGCGGAGATAGCAACGACGGTTCGTTTGCTTGGCAGGCTGATGCGCAGGAATCTGGAGATTGGCAGTGGTAAAACAACCGTATTACAGGAGCTGGATATGGTGCGATCCTATTTGCAAATTCAGCAGTTCAGGTTTGGAAATCGTTTGGTCTATGAAGTGAATTTGGAAGAAAGCGCGAAGGACATGTCGATTCCTCCCTTAATCATACAACCGTTAGTGGAAAATGCAGTCATTCATGGCCTAGAAAATAAGGAAGAACCAGTTACCGTAAAGGTAGATATCACAATAGAACAAAGAGAGCTGCACATTAAAGTGGCTGATGATGGAATTGGCATGGAGGAAGAGCAACTGACCCGTCTGTTGGCTCGGATCACGGGTACGGAGGAGCCGGAAGGGAGCAGTATTGGTCTACGCAATGTTCATCAACGTCTGACATTGATGTATGGTGAACGTTATGGTCTGCATATTGAAAGCGCATTACAGGTAGGAACAACCGTATACTTTTCCATACCAAGGGAGGAAGCGCCGAATGTATAAAGCGATGATTGTAGATGATGAGCCTGCGATTCGTGAAGGACTGTCTTCCATTATTGACTGGGGAGATTGTGGCTTTCGCATCGTCGATACGGCTGAGAACGGACGCGAGGCTTTGGAAAAGTTCGGAGAGCATCGACCGGAACTGGTCATTGTAGATATTCGTATGCCTGGGATGAGTGGGTTGGAGGTTATACAAAGCATACGCCAAATGAATGGGGAGCCGTATCACTTTCTCATTTTAAGCGGATATGCAGACTTTAATTATGCTAGGCAAGCCATGGGATTCGGGGTGGATGGTTATTTATTGAAGCCCGTTGATGAGGAAGAAATGACGCTGGAGCTAAAGCGAGTACGGCAAAGCATTGAAAACGAAAAGGGAGATGGAAAGTGGGGAAGTCCGTCTTCGCATGAGCGCGATTGGATCGAAGCATTGCTGTTTCCGGTTCATGGAGAACATGCTCGTAATGCTGTAGAACCCAGCCATCGTGCATCCAAGCAAGACGAACATCAAAGTAGCGGTGAAAAACACGGACAACAGCCTGAATTACCAGCATTGGACTGGAGTAGCTATCAGGTGATTCTGCTGGATTTGCGTATACCTGACTGGGATCGGCAAGCCCGGCAGTTGGCAGCAAAGCAGCGGCTGGCCGAATTGTGTCGTAAGCAGGGTAGAGGCATTGTGTTTGAGGCTGGAATATATACGGGTCTATTGCTTCCCGCCATGTTAAAAACGGAAAAAGATGCTGTTCAGTTGCTGGCTGCATGGCGACAGGAGCTAAAACCGTGGGTAAATGAAATCTATGGGGCTGCCGGCGCTCCGGTAGACATTCTTAAGGAGATCCCCAAATCTTTTGAGCAGGCGTTACGATTATTGGAGCGTACGTTTTTGTTCCGGGCAGAAAGAGTCATGCTTCCCGGCGACCTACATGAATGGGAGACAGTCCCTGCTGAAATGGATGAAGCGTCTGACAGAGCATCAGATGATCCCATGCGTTATGCAGAAAAGCTGTACTACGCGCTGGATATGGCTAATGGTAAAGCGGCGACCCGTGTCATTAAGGACATGGAAGTCCAATTTCCCCAGATTTATCGTACAGAATCTGCAATTAAGGCGGCCTTCGCTCAGACATTCACACTCGCACTGAACAAATATGCAGCTGGACAGGAACACAGCCGGACCGTGCTGGAGGAGCATTCCAACTTGATTACCAATGTATATGCCTATTCAACATTGGGCGAGCTGGTGGATCACTCGCTCGAACATGTGTTGCAGTGGATTGGCCAGACTGATACGGGTGGCAAGGAGATCATCATGAAGCAAATGATTGACTTTATACATGGTCATTATGATGAAAATTTGCGACTGGAGTTACTGGCAGATATGTTCAATTACAATAGTGGGTATTTGGGCAAACTGTTCAAAAGTCATACAGGCGAGGCTTTTAATGCCTACCTGGATAAGGTAAGGATTGAGCGAGCAAGGGAATTGCTTGCACAGGGGATTAAGGTACACCAAGTGGCGGACCGCGTGGGGTATGCGAATGCAGATTATTTTCATAGTAAATTTAAAAAGTATGTTGGAATGTCACCTTCCTCTTACCGTAATCAGGTCCAAAAGAACGGAGGAACAGATGGCTGTTGATCGATTCCCTAGGTTTAACGTTATGAAGTCTCTCTTGCAGATGTCGGAGGTATATCCTCCGAATGAAGAGAGGCTCTTTTTTTATATATTGAAAAAAGACCGATCAATAGAAAATGTCACATTGATTATGGATTTTAGGGCATTTTCATAAAAATGCCATCGTTATGACACAACTTTGACACGATGTTCACATTTTTGATTCTATTTCATTTAAATTTATTCTATATAATGGGGATAATCTGAAGCCCGGTTATGGCAACCATGGGGAAGTTAGCTAAGTGAGTCATTTCCTAAAAAAGTGACGGTTTCATATGTAACAATGTGAATACAATCACAAATATAAAAGACTTCAGATCACAAACATTAAATCATTGTTAAGGGAAGTACAGAGGAGGAGCAGCATCATGGACGTATTGGATTTGGCACGGTTGCAGTTTGCAACCACTACGATTCTTCATTTTGTTTATGTGCCAATCTCCATTGGATTGTCATTGTTGGTGGCAATTATGGAGACTATGTATGTTATCAAGAAAAAAGACTTGTACAAAAAAATGGCTCAATTCTGGGGAACGTTTCTGCTGATTAACTTTGCGCTGGGCGTAGTTACCGGAATTTTGCAGGAGTTCCAGTTCGGAATGAATTGGTCGGACTTTTCCCGTTTTGTCGGTGATGTATTTGGTACACCGCTAGCCATTGAAGCATTGCTTGCATTTTTTCTGGAATCAACCTTTATCGGCCTATGGGTATTCGGCTGGGAAAGACTATCCAAAACTGTCCATTTAGTTTGCATGTGGCTAGTAGCGATCGGTACGATGCTCTCGGCTTTGTGGATTTTGGCTGCTAATTCATTCATGCAACGTCCCGTAGGATATGGGGTTGTAAATGGCCGGGCAGAAATGCAAGATTTTGCTGCTTTGTTAACGAACGAGCAGCTTTTGTGGGAGTATCCTCACACCATCTTTGCTGCTATTGCAACTGGAGCTTTCCTGGTAGCAGGGATTAGTGCTTGGAAGCTGATGCATAAAAAGAATATGGACTTCTTTAAACCTTCTTTTAAATTGAGCATTATTGTTGCATTAATCTGTGCCATTGCTATTCCTTTGTTTGGTCATGGACAGGCTCAATATTTGATCAAAACACAGCCCATGAAGATGGCAGCCAGTGAAGCTCTGTGGGGAGACAGTGGCGATCCAGCGCCTTGGACGATTATTGCCAATATTGATCCTGATAAGCAGGAAAATACCTTTGAGATTAAGGTTCCGTTTGCACTGAGCTTTCTGTCGTATAGCAAGTTTTCCGGCTCTGTGCCTGGTATGAAGGAGCTTCAAGCACAGTATGAAAAGACCTACGGTCCGGGTGATTATATTCCGCCTGTCCGTACGACCTTCTGGAGCTTCCGCATTATGATTGCGGCAGGATGTGCCATGATCGCACTTGCTCTGTACGGAGCTTATCTGAGTTTTCGACAAAAATTGGAGGGCTCCCATCGTTGGTTCTTCCGTCTTATGCTGTGGGGGATATCACTCCCGTTCATTGGCAATACCGCGGGCTGGATCATGACAGAAATGGGACGTCAGCCGTGGACTGTATTTGGTTTGCTGCAAACAAAAGATTCTGTTTCACCTACCGTTGTAGCAGGAGAAGTGTTGTTCTCACTGATTGCATTTACGACGTTGTATCTCATTTTAACGGGTGTATTGGCATTCCTGTTTGCTCGTACCGCTCGTAAAGGCCCAGATATGGAGCCGCATCAGCATACGGTAATTCATGATCCATTTGCTCAAGGGGGTGACAGCATTGTCGTTAAATGATTTATGGTTCTTATTGATCGCTGTGCTGTTTACAGGCTTCTTTTTTCTAGAGGGCTTTGATTTTGGCGTAGGGATGGCTACGGGATTAGTGCCGCGTAATGACCAACAAAAACGTTTGATGATCAATACGATTGGTCCATTCTGGGATGCCAACGAAGTGTGGCTGATTACAGCAGCAGGTGCGATGTTTGCCGCTTTTCCGCATTTTTATGCAACGATGTTTAGCGGATATTATCTGGTATTTGTGTTTATTTTGCTAGGTTTGATCTTGCGAGGAGTCTCCTTTGAGTTCCGGGGCAAGGCCGAAGGGAAAGGGTGGACAGGAACGTGGGATGCTTGCATTCTGATTGGCAGCTTCCTGCCGCCGATGCTGTTTGGCATGGCCTTTGCGGCTTTGGTGAAGGGTGTACCTATTCAGCAAAACATGGATCTGAAAGCCGGATTCTTGGATGTGTTCAATGGATACACCGTATGGATTGGACTGACCGTGGTCGGAATGTGCCTTATGCACGGGCTGACGTTCATTTCTCTGCGGACGATTGGTGAAGTAAGGGATCGTGCTCGTGTGATCGCGTCCAAATTTCTTCCGGTGTTGGGGATTTTGCTTGCTGGTATGGTGGTATGGACTTATTTTGCAACGGATTTATTTGCACGTCGCGGTCCCTTTATGTATGTTGCGGTTGCAGTGGGGATGGTTGCCTATGTGCTAACATGGTATTTCCTGAAGCAGCGCCGTGAAGGATGGGCTTTCGGGATGACCGGTGTCATCATTTTGCTAAGCTTCGTTTCGTTATTCGTTGGCTTGTTCCCAAGATTTATGGTGAGCTCGATCAACAGTGCTTTTGATTTGACGATATATAATGCAAGCTCCAGTCATTACACACTGAAAGCCATGACGATTGTTGCAGCAACGCTTTTACCCTTTGTGTTGGCTTATCAGGCGTGGAGCTATTTTGTTTTCCATAAGCGTCTCAGTGAAAAGGATCATCTGGAATACTAATGGATAAAGCCTGGTTTGAATTAAAGGGCATTCGGCCAGTAATGCTGCTGCTGGCCGCCCTTTCCCTGCTCCAGGGAGCAGCGGTAATTGCACAAGCCATCTTTTTGGCAAAGGCTATTACGATTTTATTTAAACAAAATCCGCTAGTAATGGCTTGGCCATCGCTGGCGTTGTTTTTCGCGGCTTTTGCAGTGAGGCATACGATGATCTGGCTGCAACGCCGGACAGCCGGTCGTTTTGCCGAAGCAGCAGGCGCTTCCTTACGGGAGCGTCTGCTTGCGCGTTTGTTCGAGCGGGGCCCGGGCTTTGCTGCGCGGGAAGGAAGCGGCAAGTTGGTGACGCTCGCGCTGGATGGCGTGGATCGATTTCGCAATTATTTGGAAATATCCATTCCTCGTATGATAGACATGATGGCTGTAACCTTACTTGTACTTGTGTATGTTTTCACATTGGATATGATTTCAGGTGTGATTTTGACGACTACGATGCCGATTCTGGTGGGCTTCTTTATTTTACTCGGCTTGGCGGCGCGAAAGCAGGCAGACAAGCAGTGGCGTTCCTATCGTCTGTTATCACATCATTTTACGGATTCGTTGCGTGGACTACAGACACTAAGGTTTTTGGGACGCAGTCGGGCGCATGGGGAAAGCGTAGGGAAGGTCAGCGACCAGTATCGTACAGCCACGATGCGTACGCTGCGGGTAGCGTTTCTTTCTTCATTTGCCCTCGATTTTTTCAGTATGCTGTCGGTCGCTTTTGTAGCGGTAGGCTTGGGTCTGCGTCTGATTAGTGGTTCAGTGGGACTGGAGGCAGCGCTTGCGGTGCTTATTCTGGCACCGGAATATTTTATGCCTATACGCCAGTTGGGATCAGACTATCACGCCTCATTGGATGGTAAAGAGGCTTGGGGAGCGATTCGCTCGATTCTCGGTGCAGAAGAAGAAGCGACGGAGACGAATGCACAGACAGTTCATGATAAAGGATTAGACATCACGGGGCAGGACATCCTCAAGCTGTCTGATGTGTGTTTACTTAATGAAGACGGCTCTGCCCGGCTAGAACATGTGTCTGCAAGTGTTGAACCGCACATGAACATGATCGGCATCGTCGGAGCGAGTGGTGCAGGCAAAACGACATTGCTTAGTCTGCTTGGCGGCTTTTCTGACCCGACTTCAGGTGAGGTGATCCTTAATGGATGCCGATTATCTGCGGATACCAAAGCTGAATGGCAGCGGCATATTGCCTATATTCCACAGCATCCTTACCTGTTTAGCGCTACTTTGGCAGATAATATTCGCTTTTATGAGCCGGAAGCATCCAACCAGCAGGTTGAGTGGGCGATTGATGCCGTCGGCCTACGTGAACTGGTGGATGGTCTTCCGGGTGGATTGAATGAGCCTATTGGGGAAGCAGGTCGGACATTGAGCGGAGGACAGGCGCAGCGGATTGCCTTGGCGCGCGCTTTGCTCAGTGACCGCCCGATTATTTTATTGGATGAGCCTACGGCACATTTGGATATTGAGACAGAATGGGAATTAAAACAGACCATTTTGTCCGTATTGAAACACAAGAGGATGTTTCTTGCCACCCATCGGCTGCATTGGATGCCGGATATGGACTGTGTCTGGATGATGAATCAAGGTCGTCTGGAAGAGGTAGGTTCCCATCAGCAACTGGTTGCCCAGAAGGGAGAATATTACAGATTGCTAACGGGAATGTCGGAAGGAGGGGGCGGGCGATATGAGAGCAACGGACAATAGTAGCCAAGGCTGGTTTTTACCTTATCTGAAACACTATTTTTGGGCCTTTCTAGCAGCAGCTCTTTTGGGGGCGCTGTCCATTGGGTGTGCAGGCGCGCTGCTCTTTACGTCCGGCCATCTGATTACTCGTTCGGCCTTAAAACCTGAAAATATATTAATGGTGTATGTGCCCATTGTGCTTGTGCGAACGTTTGGTTTTAGTAAAGCCGTTATTCAGTATCTGGAACGCTTGGTAGGTCATAATGCTGCGCTGCGGCTTGTGTCTCGTATGCGGGTACGCTTGTATCGGGCAGTGGAACCGCAGGCGCTGATGATTCGCAGCAAATTTCGTACAGGGGATCTATTGGGATTGCTGGCAGAGGATATTGAGCAGCTTCAAAATATCTATCTGAAGCTGGTTCTGCCTGCGTTATCGGCTTTGCTGATATATGCAACAGGCATCTTGGCGCTTGGCTGGATGGATGGAACATTTGCCTTGCTGATGGCGCTATATGGGGGATTTTTGCTTTTTATCGCCCCAGCTATCTCACTTTGGACCTCACTTGCCAAACGGCGTACGTTCAAGCAGGAACGGAGTAAATCTTATCAGGAACTGACGGATGCTTTGTTCGGCATGAGTGATCTGGTGCTGAGCGGACGAACTGGGCATTTCCTTAGCACCTTTACACAACGGCACAACAGGGTTGCCATGGTGGAAAATTCACTTCGCCGGAACGAGTGGCGTTCTCATTGGATCGCACAATGCTTTGTAGGTGGAGGAATTGTAATTATGACTGTGTGGGCCGGAGGACTGGTAGCACAGGGTCGCATTGAAGCGACATGGCTGGCATCCTTTGCGCTAGTAACTTTTCCGTTGCTGGATGCTTTCGTTCGCGCTGGGGAAGCGGTGGTTCATGCGCCGGAGTATCAGGATTCACTTCGACGGCTAAAGGATTCCGAGAAAGGTACATCTGCACTTGCAGTACGATCAGATGCAGGACAACTAGCAGCAGACGATGCAGCAGATACTAAAAAGGAACAGGCTACCGCTCAGCAATTAAGCCATGGGGGAGACCTTCTGCTGAACAACGTAAGCTACCGCTATGCGGCAACGCAGGAATGGAGTGTGCGTAATATCTCCCTACACGTACCGCAGGGGGGCAAGGTTGCATTGCTTGGCCGCAGTGGTGCGGGTAAGTCTACGCTGCTGAATCTGATTCAAGGAGCATTGCAGCCTGATGAAGGCAGCGTCACTGTCGCAGGAGTGCCTGTATTTACAGGTGGAGCATACTCCAGTCTATTTGCGGTGCTAAACCAGCAACCGTATTTGTTCGATACGACGGTAGCAAACAATATTCGATTGGGACGACCCGACGCCACGCTGGATGAGGTTCGTGCAGTGACGGAGCAGGTAGGGCTTGGAACCCTGATTGATTCTTTACCAGAGGGTTACGATACAAGAATGCAGGAGACGGGTCTTCGCTTTTCCGGTGGAGAAAGACAGCGCATTGCACTGGCGCGGATTTTGTTGCAAAATCACCCGATTGTTTTGCTGGATGAGCCGACCGTGGGGCTTGATCCGCTGACGGAGCATGAACTTATGCAGACGATGTTTCGCGTGCTGGAAGGCAAAACATTGATCTGGATCACTCATCATCTCACAGGAATGAAGCATATGGATGAGGTGATCTTTATGGAACAAGGCACCATCTCCATGCGAGGCAGTCATGATGAGCTGTGGCGAGATCATACCCGATACCGTAATCTGTATAAGCTGGATCATCCGGGTCTGGAAAAACAGTAATGATCACCGTGTCGGATAATATGGTTCATCTGCTATAAGCTTTGAAACAAGGTATTTAAAATTTCGATTAACTTTTATATACTGGTTAGAGTTGATGCGTCACATGCTCATTAGACATTCAACTGGAGGGGGCTGAAAGAAATGAAAACACTCATCTCTAAACATTGGCATTTGATGCTGATTGGTTTTGTAGCCCTGATCATGGGCGGGTTTGTCTTGTTTTATTTTCAAGGGAGCGTGTCGTCGTTTCCGGCCAATCAATCTCAACAAGCTCAGGAAGAGCCAGATAAAACCAAATACGAGATTGTTACAGTGGGTGTAAAAGGGGACGGTTTCTATCCTAAAAATATTGAAGTGAAAGCCGGCGTTCCAACCAAGATCAATTTCAAAAAAATGACATCCTTTACTTGCATCGATGAAGTACAGTCGTTGAAGATCGGAATGGACGTTTACCTGGATCACGAAAATAATTATTTTACCGTCAAGGATTTAAAACCGGGGGTATATGAGTACAATTGCGGCATGTATATGTACTACGGGACGATCACGGTAAAATAAATCAAAAAAGCTTTCTGGCACATGGGGACTGACCCCATGGATGCTAGAAAGCTTTTTTCTTCCAACTAGGTGAATTGCGACAGTAAGTGTATATATACCATCACCCACCTGTGGTGCAATAAGCATTATCCTTTACCTCTGATCAGCTTACATTGCTGATCTTTTGTTTTTTACAAGACTTCTCTCAGAGAATTTACATGAGAACGGAGCAGGCGGAATGGTGCTGGACAAGCGATAGCGGTCGCCTTTGTCCCTGGATTTCTACCTTTGTCTGCTTATTCAAGAAATCCGGGGACAACAGCGATGGGAAGCACCATCCGCATGTGTAGTGGCACGAGTGTAATTCTTAATCCACTCCCCATATATCTAATTTTGAACTGATTTTTCTCCTAATTCGTCGGGTACCCGCTTTTGAGCCAGCAAAGTATGATAATAGTATCTAGAGATGAGGAGGAGCTTGTTATGGGATCTTCAACTGAAACCGCTTCCAATGCTGATGCTGTGATTCCTGAATCCAATCGGGAAAGACCGCGTAAGGCTCGCGGATCGAAGCCCGAACGCGGTGAAAAAGGCCTGTGGAACAGTGTGAAACAGCAAAAGTACCTTTATTTTATGTCCATTCCTTTCGTCATATGGGTGTTTGTTTTCAGTTATTTTCCACTATGGGGATGGACAATGGCGTTTCAAAAATATAAGCCAGCCAAATCGTTTTGGGATCAAAAGTGGGTAGGGTTAGACAACTTTATTGAGCTTTTTCAGGATGAACGTTTTTATCTGGTATTACGAAATACGCTGGCAATGAGCCTGATGGGTATTGTTTTTGGTTTTGTTGTACCGATCTTTTTTGCAATTCTGCTAAATGAGTTGCGTGGTATGCTGTTCAAGCGAGTTGTGCAGACAGTATCCTACCTCCCGCATTTTGTATCCTGGGTAGTTGTGGCCGGATTGGTGACGAAAATGCTGTCCATTGACGGTGGAATTGTTAACGATATTTTGGTAGCGCTTCATATTGTGGATGAACCGATTCAGTTTATGGCTAAGGGGAGTTGGTTTTGGTACATTGTAACCGCTTCCGACATATGGAAAGAGACAGGTTGGAATACGATTATTTATTTAGCTGCCATCACCGGAATTGACCAGGAACAATATGAAGCTTCACGTGTGGATGGGGCCAGCCGCTGGAGACAGATGTGGCATATTACATTGCCAGGTATCCGCTCGACCATCGCCATTCTGTTTATTATGGCGATTGGACATCTGGTCAGCAATGGTTTTGAAAAGCAGTTCTTACTTGGCAACAGTCTCGTAACGGATTATTCGGAAGTGCTGGATTTGTATGCACTGAATTACGGGATTAATCTGGGCCGCTTCTCTTACGGGACGGCAATAGGCATTTTCAACTCACTGGTTAGCATTCTGTTGTTGTTTACGGCGAACGGTATATTCAAAAAACTGACCAAAGAAAGCATCATGTAGGGAGGGAGAAGCGAAATGACGAATAAGGCATTTAATGCTACACGGTCAGAAAAGCTGTTTGACCTGTTCAACTATATCCTCATGGCTCTGATCGTGGTGTTGACGCTGTACCCGTTTCTGAACGTACTAGCGATTTCCCTGAACAATTCGACGGACACGGTTCGTGGCGGTATTTATATATGGCCTCGTCAGTTTACACTCGAAAATTACAAAACGATTTTCCAGTACGATGGCCTGCTTCGGGGTCTGCAGGTATCGATTTTACGTACAGTAGTTGGAACGGTGCTGGGACTCATCTGTGCTTCTATGCTTGCATTTACGCTGAGTCGGGTCGATTTCCGCGCGCGCAAGTTCATATCCACGTTTCTGGCGTTGACGATGTATTTTTCCGGCGGAATGGTGCCTGTGTTTATTTTGATGCGTGATTTACATTTGCTGGGCACGTTCTGGGTGTATATTTTTCCGGGGCTGATCAGCGCGTTTAATGTTTTTGTCATTCGTTCCTTTATGGATGGTTTGCCGTATGCGCTACAAGAGTCTGCCAAGCTGGATGGAGCCAATGACTTTACGATATATTGGAAGATTATTTTACCGCTGTGCAAGCCTGTGCTGGCGACAATTGCCCTTTTTTTAGCGGTAAATCAATGGAACGCATGGTTTGATACGTACTTGTACAATGGAACCGCCGCGCAGTGGACAACGCTGCAATTTGAGCTGATGAAGATACTGCAAAGTACGCAGCAAGGCGGCGCCAATATGGCGAATAGCAACGATATGGCTAAGCAAATGGCTCAAATTTCGCCAGAGTCGATTAAAATGGCAATCACGATTACCGTCACGCTTCCGATTTTGCTCGTATATCCATTCCTACAAAAATATTTTGTAGGCGGTATGACACTGGGAGCTGTTAAATCATAACAATCCAATCGTAGCAGTCAATCCACAACGATAAAATCCTAGAAATGCAGGAGGTTTTGAACATGAAAAAACACTGGTCCAGATTTGCACTGATTCCCTTGCTCGCCGTATCGCTTGCCGCACTCGCAGGTTGCGGTGGAAGCGATAAAACAGCGAAAGAAGGCTCATCCAGCGGCACAGACCCAATTACGTTTAGCTTCTTCGGAGCAGATACAAGCCCGCAATGGAATGGAATGAAAGATGAAATAGGCAAGGAAATCACCAAGAAAACAGGTGTAACCTTGAATGCGGAATTTGATGTCAGCGGCGGAGGTGGGGATGACCGGATTGCTTTGATGGCAGCAAGTGGGGAATACCCAGACCTGGTCTCTCCTAAAGCAAATATTAGCAAGCTTGTGGATGCGGGGGCTATGATTGACCTGACCGATCTGATCAACGATCACGCACCCAATCTCAAAAAGCTATACGGCCCCTATATGGATCGGCTGAAATACAGCAATAAGGATCAAGCCATCTATGTTATTCCTACGTATGCAGGGGTGGGACAGGAGAGTTTTGACGCGACGGGGGGATTTGAAATTCAGCATAAGGTGCTCAAGGAGCTGGGATATCCCAAGGTAAGAACATTGCAGGATTTTGAAAACGTGCTCAAAACCTATGTAGCCAAACATCCGACGATTAATGGCAAAAAAACGATCCCTCTCACGCTGGATGCAGACGACTGGAGAATTATGATTACCGTAACGAACCCTGCTTTCCAGACAACTGGGGCGCCGGATGATGGTGAATATTTTATTGATCCCAAAACTTTTGAAGCCAAGCTTCATTACAAACGTCCGGAAGAAAAAGAATATTTCCGTTGGTTAAACCACATGTACAATGAAGGGCTGCTCGATAAAGATTCGTTTGTGCAAAAAAGCGATCAATACAAATCCAAAATTGCCAGCGGTCGTGTTCTGGGTCTGATCGACCAGGAGTGGGGTTATCAGGATGCCGAAAATGCATTAAAAGCGTCAGGCAAGGCTGATGCCAGCTACGCGCATTTCCCAGTTACACTCTCAGAGGAGTACAAGGATCGTTCCTTTCAGGATACAGGTTTTGCGTCCGGTTATGGTGTAGGGATTACGGAAAGTTGCAAGGACCCGGTGCGGGCTATTAAATTTCTGGATTATTTAGCTTCCGATGAAGGACAGGTGCTAGTGAACTGGGGAATCGAAGGCAAGCACTATGAAATCAAAGACGGCAAACGCGTCATTCCTGCCGATGTATTGGATCAAAAAACGAACAATACAACCAGCTTCAATAAATCCACTGGAATAGACTTGTACACATTAATGAGCGGACACTATGGTGACGGAGTGAAGGACTCTACGGGTAACTACTACACTGCCAAATTCCCGGAACAAATTATCGCGGCTTATTCGAAGCCGGAGAAAGAATCACTGAAAGCGTATGGCGTAAAAACGTGGAAGGAACTGTTTCCAGGAAAAGAAGAATTTGATGTGAAGCCTTGGGGCGCAGCCTATAACCTGACGACAGACAATGAATCCAACTATAACGTTACATTCAAAAAGACGACAGACATAATCCGCAAACGTATACCGGAAGCCATTTTAACACCAGCTTCCAATTTTGATACGGTATACGACAACATGATTAAAGAACTGGATGCCGCCGGAGCTGTCCAAATGGAACAGCAATACACGCAACTGGTGAAGGACAGAGTGGAGTTATGGAGTGGGAAGGCTGCTAAATAACGAGTCCATATTTTCCAAACTTTGAAATCTCGGAGTGACAGAGCGCATGCGCCATGGGCAATATGGGTTCAGCGCTTTGTCTGACCTTGATGAGGGAGGGTTTGAGTTGACGAAAGGCGAAAGACCACAGTCCCTACGGTTATGGTATCGCCAGCCTGCTGAGGTATGGGAGGAAGCATTGCCAGTCGGCAATGGACGGCTGGGAGCTATGGTATTTGGCGGGATCAGAGAGGAGCATTTGCAATTAAACGAGGATACGCTCTGGTCCGGATTTCCCAGAGATGGCGTTCAGTATGATGCATTGCGATATTTAGAGCCTGCCAGAAAGCTGATTGCAGATGGAAAATACAAGGAAGCAGAGCAGCTGATTAATTCGAACATGCTGGGTCGAGATACAGAAGCCTACCAGCCTTTAGGAGATTTGTGGATTACACAGGAGAACCTAGGGGAGATTGCGCATTATGAACGGGAACTGGATATGCAGACCGGAACGGCAGTGGTCACTTTTCAGAGTGATGGAGTCCACTATACTCGTGAAGTTATCGCCAGTGCACCTGATGGAGTCATTATGGTGTCACTGACTGCGAATAAGGTTGGAAAAATCCATGCATCTGTGCGTATGACTACCCCCATCCTTGTGAGGATGAAGTTGGAGAGGATGCGCTTGGTGATTCCTCCAAAGGAGCCAACGATAACGATCCATCCGAGGAACCGACCAGGGACTTCATTACGTTGACTGGACGAGCGCCCAGTCATGTGGAATCTAATTATCACGGTGATCATCCACAGTCTGTCGTTTACGAAAATGATTTGGGGATGGCTTTTGCAGTTCAGGCGAGGGTTATTCCCGAGGGAGGAACCTTGACGACGAGGGATGACGGAGCGTTGATCATCTCGGACGCGGATAAAATCACGGTGTATTTGGCAGCGGCTACCGGATTTCGGGGATTTCAGGCTATGCCGAATAGTGATGCAACAGAGTCGGCAGAAGCATGTAAAGTCATTCTAGACGGAGCGATTTCGCTAGGAAGTGAGCAGGTGCGGCAACGCCATGAGCAGGATCACCGGAAGCTGTTTGACCGTGTTGCATTAGAACTGGGAAGTGACACGCTAACTGACGAGTCCGTTCTCCCGACGGATCTGCGATTAGAACGCTATCAGAAAGGTCAGGCAGACCGGGGGCTGGAAGTGCTGTTATTCCAATATGGACGTTATTTGCTAATGGGCAGTTCACGTCCGGGCAGTCAGCCCGCCAATCTTCAGGGCATCTGGAATGACCGGGTACAGCCGCCGTGGAACAGTAACTATACAACCAATATTAATACACAGATGAACTATTGGCCCGCAGAGGTGTGTAATCTTGCCGAGTGCCATGAGCCATTGCTGCACATGATTGGAGAAGTCGGTCGTACGGGACGCAGGGTCGCTTCCATCAATTATGGGGCTCAAGGATGGACAGCTCACCACAATATTGATGTGTGGCGAAACGCCGGACCGTCAGGTGGCCATGCCAGTTGGGCATTTTGGCCGCTTGGGGGTGTATGGCTGACCGCTCACCTATGGGAGCGTTATCTGTTCACCTTGGATACAACCTATTTGGCAGAACAGGCTTATCCGCTTATGAAGGGGGCGGCGGCCTTTTGCCTAGACTGGCTTGTGGAGGGCCCGGATGGTCGGCTTGTAACGTCCCCCTCCACTTCGCCTGAAAATAAATTCATCACGCCCGAAGGCGAGGATTGCAGTATATCCATGGGCTCTACGATGGACATGACGCTGATTCGGGAGCTATTGAGCAACTGTATTCAGGCCGCGGATCTGTTGGAGTTAGACGATGAGTTCCGTAGACGCTGCGAAGAGACACGGGAACGATTAATACCCTATCAAATCGGCCGTCACGGTCAGTTACAGGAGTGGATGGTCGATTTTGAGGAAGCGGAGCCTGGGCATCGACATGTTTCGCATCTTTACGGGCTTTACCCCGGCCGACAGATCCACATCCGTGATACTCCAGAGTTGGCTGAGGCGGCCCGCATATCGCTACACCGCCGGCTCGATCATGGTGGCGGGCATACCGGGTGGAGCTGTGCCTGGTTGATTAACCTGTACGCCCGGCTGGAAGATGGCGACACTGCGCATCGGTATGTTCGCACGTTGCTGTCGCGGTCGATCTACCCTAATTTATTCGACGCTCACCCGCCTTTTCAGATCGACGGTAACTTTGGTGCGACGGCAGGCATAGCAGAAATGCTGCTGCAAAGCCGCCCGGGCGAGCTGACGCTATTGCCTGCCCTGCCATCGGCATGGCCGGAGGGACGGGTCAGCGGCTTGAAAGGGCGTGGCGGAATTACGGTCAGCATGGAATGGTCCGGTTCGCGGCTCGTCCGTGCGGAGCTTACCACATCGGTCCAGACGGGAAGCTGTACGATTCGCAGTGCACATCCGTTTAGCGTTGATGATCGTCGGGCTCAGCCTGATCCCAAGCACGGAGGATTTATTTTGTCATGGACTTTTACCAAAAAGCAGGAAACAACGAATGAATATACGATTATAATTGAGGGAGAGGAAGAGACACAATGACTATTTTTCAATTTCCGCAGGACTTTATGTGGGGTACCGCAACGGCCGCCTACCAAATCGAGGGGGCTTACCAGGAGGATGGAAGAGGGTTGTCGATCTGGGATACCTTTGCCCATACGCCTGGCAAAGTGTTCAACGGTGACAACGGCAATGTAGCTTGTGACAGCTATCATCGTTACGAAGAAGATATCCGTCTCATGAAGGAACTGGGCATTCGTACATATCGTTTCTCGGTGTCCTGGCCACGTATATTCCCTAATGGTGATGGTGAAGTCAATCAAGAGGGATTGGACTATTATCATCGTGTAGTTGATTTGTTGAATGACAACGGAATTGAACCGTTTTGTACACTGTATCACTGGGATCTGCCTCAGGCGCTACAGGATGCCGGAGGATGGGGAAATCGTCGCACAATTCAGGCATTTGTCCAGTTTGCGGAAACGATGTTCCGTGAGTTTCACGGTAAAATACAGCATTGGCTGACATTCAATGAACCGTGGTGTATCGCCTTTTTATCCAATATGCTGGGAGTTCATGCCCCGGGTCTGACGAATCTCCAGACTGCGATTGATGTAGGACATCATCTGCTGGTTGCGCATGGCCTATCTGTACGCCGATTCCGCGAGCTTGGCACCAGTGGCCAGATCGGTATCGCCCCAAATGTCTCCTGGGCTGTTCCTTACAGCACTTCTGAGGAAGATAAAGCGGCTTGTGCACGCACGATTTCCCTGCACAGTGACTGGTTTCTCCAGCCTATTTATCAAGGCTCGTATCCTCAGTTTTTGGTAGACTGGTTTGCGGAACAGGGAGCCACCGTACCTATACAAGATGGAGATATGGACATTATCGGTGAGCCAATTGATATGATTGGTATCAATTATTATAGTATGTCGGTTAATCGATTTAATCCGGAGGCAGGATTTCTTCAATCTGAAGAAATCAATATGGGACTACCTGTAACAGATATCGGCTGGCCGGTGGAGTCACGTGGGCTGTATGAGGTACTACATTATTTGCAAAAATACGGTAACATCGATATTTACATCACAGAGAACGGGGCTTGTATCAATGATGAGGTCGTAAACGGAAAGGTGCAAGATGATCGTCGAATTTCCTACATGCAGCAGCATTTGGTGCAGGTGCACCGGACAATTCATGATGGTCTTCATGTTAAAGGCTATATGGCATGGTCACTTTTGGACAATTTTGAGTGGGCAGAGGGGTATAATATGAGATTTGGCATGATTCATGTCGATTTTCGCACACAGGTCCGCACCCCCAAGGAAAGTTACTATTGGTATCGAAATGTAGTAAGTAATAACTGGTTGGAGACTAGACGCTAAACAAAGAGAAATGATCTGAATATAAAGCAAATTTAGGTCTGCCTCCGCTCCCGTTTGTTTAAATAGGAGGTCCTCTGGGGTAATAATAGCCAAGATGAATTACAGATGGTTCTAGTATATAGAGACCGGCAGGAATAAAAAAATAAAAAATGTGCATACTGAAAAAAATACTTGGCGAGGGCACTTTTTAAACCATTTTAAACTAGAGGGAGTGGAGGGTATGGCTTCGAATTTTAGAAAATCAGGATCAAGGGATAACCAAATGAGCCGTACGGTATCTGTTATTTCTTTGATCGCTTGCATTGTAGGTATTATTCTTATTTTGCTTGATATAGGAAATTTAACCGATCGTAATATCTATCTAATGACAGGCATTGGCGCCTTTGCTGCCGGAATTTTCATTTTTCTAATCGGGAAATCATTTGTCATTGCCCGCAAGAAGGAAGACCAAGAGAACGGACATCGTTAATACAATTGAAAAGATGATGTAAAATTGATAACGAAAACAACAGCGCGGGGCTTCGAGCAGTGTAGGATGATAACTGTAAGGAGTCCCGATTTTTGCTTTAGTATAGCTTTTTTAAGATACTTCAAGATGCATAATTAACGTTTTTATATGTCATTTTTGAATTAAAAAGAAATTTTGAATTTGCAAGAGAAATTTTATTTTTAGAGAGGTTTTTCACAAAAATCGGACAAATAATCGACAATTCTGTTAACAATAAAAAAAGTGGCCGCTTTTCTGCTATCTTATATAAGGGCAACATTACAGGAGTTCGTTAGTTTTGAGTAATTTACTATTTTAAGGAGAGGGGAACAACATGAACAAAAAACCAAAAGCGATTATTGCGTTGGTTTTGACCGTGCTCACGGTAGCATTGCTCATCTGGACGTGTTTTTATGCTGGCGGAAAATACGTTGTTTTCGATCCGAAAGGACCAATTGGGCAAGCACAAAAAGAGCTGATCATTCTTACAACTGCATTGTCTGCGCTTATAATTGTACCGGTTATGATTTTGACCTTCTTCATCGTTTGGCGGTATCGCGATACCCCAACAAACAAGGTGAAGTACCAACCTCACTGGGATGACAGCAAAAAGCTGGAGACCACATGGTGGGCTATTCCGATTATCGTTATCCTTATTATTGCGGTCATCACTGCGAGATATACCTACTTGCTGGAGCCTTCCAAGCCGATTGCAAGTACGCAAAAGCCAGTAACGATTCAAGTAACCTCATTGGACTGGAAATGGCTCTTTATGTACCCAGAGGAAGGTATAGCTACAGTTAACCAAGTTCACATTCCTAAAGGTGTTCCAGTCCGTTTTGAACTGACTGCTGACGCTCCGATGAACTCGTTCTGGATTCCGCAATTGGGCGGTCAAATCTACACCATGTCAGGCATGGCCATGAAACTGCATTTGCAGGCCGATCACGAAGGAACTTACTTTGGCTCGGGTGCAAACTTTAGCGGTGAGCATTTTGGACAAATGCGTTTTGATGTAGAAGTCCAGTCGGATGAAGAGTATAAAAACTGGGTCGCTGACATCAAGAAGCAGTCTAAGCCGCTGACGAAAGACGGCTATTTGGCGCTTGCAAAACCAGGTTTGTCCCAGCCTGATGAGTATTCTTCGATTCCAGACGGATTGTTCAAAGAGATTGTCAACAAGTATGTAGTGGAAGGCTCTTCTAACCCCCATGCTGGACATGGTGAAGCTACATCCACAGAAGAGCATGCCGAAATGGATATGAGTCATATGAATATGAGCGGACACAATTAAAATGATTATAGGGAAGGAGGCCCCCAATGCTTGACAAAATAAAAGAGTTTGCATCCACTTTCTTCGTTACTGGAGACCCGATGATCTATGGAGCGGACGTTTCCATCGCACTAGCAACGATCGGGATCGTGTTTGTGCTCACTTATTTCAAAAAATGGGGCTGGCTTTGGAAAAACTGGTTGACTACGGTTGACCATAAAAAAGTCGGTATTATGTATATTCTTGCGGCCATCTTGATGTTATTCCGCGGAGGCGTGGATGCATTATTGATGCGTATTCAACTTGCTACACCTGATGTGACACTCTTACATCCTGAGCATTACAACCAGATTTTTACAACTCACGGCACAATCATGATCTTGTTTATGGCGATGCCGTTGATGTTTGGTTTGTTTAACATCGCCGTACCCCTTCAAATTGGTGCGCGCGACGTTGCGTTTCCTTTCCTGAACGCATTGAGCTTCTGGCTTTTCTTTATGGGTGCGATGTTGTTCAACTTGTCCTTCGTTATTGGCGGTTCGCCAGATGCAGGCTGGTTGAGTTATCCACCGCTCTCAGAACTGCAATTTAGTCCTGGCGTCGGTCAGAACTTCTATATCTGGGGTATTCAGATTTCCGGTATAGGTTCATTGGCTACAGGGATCAACTTTATTGTTACCATCATTAAAATGCGCGCACCTGGTATGACTTGGATGAAAATGCCTGTCTTTACGTGGTCCGTATTTTCATCATGTGTTATTATCATTTTCGCGTTCCCGATTCTGACGGTTACTTTAGCTTTGCTATTCCTTGACCGCTTTGGAGGAGGACACTTCTTTACCCTTGATTTCGGCGGTAACCCGATGATGTATATCAACTTGATCTGGATGTGGGGTCACCCTGAGGTATACATTGTAGTATTGCCAGCCTTCGGTATTTATTCCGAGGTTATCAGCGTATTCTCTAAAAAGAAATTGTTTGGTTACAAATCCATGGTTTACGCCATGTTCATTATTGCGATCCTGTCCTTCTTCACGTGGGCGCATCACTTCTTCACAATGGGATCAGGCGCAGATGTTAATGCATTCTTTGCGATTTCGACGATGGTTATCGCAATACCGACAGGGGTTAAAGTATTTAACTGGCTGTTCACGATGTACCGGGGGAAACTCGAATTTAAAACTCCGATGATGTGGTCTATTGCATTTATTCCGAACTTCCTGATTGCAGGTTTGACGGGCGTCATGTTATCTGTAGCGCCTGCGGACTTCCAGTTCCATAACAGTTACTTCCTGATCGCTCACTTTCACTCCGCTCTGATTGGTGGGGTAGTGTTCGGTTACCTGGCAGGTCTGTACTACTGGTGGCCCAAAATGTTCGGTTTCACATTGCCTGAAACGCCTGGTAAATGGGCTTTCTGGTTCTGGAATATCGGGTTCTATGTATGTTTCATTCCGCAATATTCCCTCGGTCTGATGGGTATGACACGTCGTCTGAGCACTTACGGCTGGGATACTGGCTGGCAGCCGCTTAACATGGTGTCAACCGTTGGGGCATTCCTGATGGGGATTGGTTTCTTGTTCCAGGTTCTTCAAATTCTTCTGGGTATCAAAAATTACCGCAAGCTGAAGGATACAACTGGCGACCCTTGGGGTGGTCACACGTTGGAATGGTCAATTCCTTCACCTGCACCGGAATACAATTTTGCTACCATTCCGCAAGTAGAAGAACGCGATGACTGGTGGGCAGAAAAAGATAAACGTGCAAAAGGTATCTTCAGAAAGCAACCGCCAATTGAAGCGATTCATATGCCGAAAAACTCGGCGATTCCATTCATTATGTCGGTATTCTTTTTCATTGCAGGTTTCGGTTTCGTATTTGGATGGTCGTTCTTCTATATTCCAGGGCTGATCGGCGTAGCAATTTGTATGATTTGCCGTTCGTTCTTCTCTTATGATGGCGACTACTATATCCCTGCGGATGAAGTAAAACGCACGGAAGCGGCAATAAGGGGGTCTGTATAATGGCACAAGCAGCAGCACATCACAGCCATGATCATGACCACGGGCATCACGATCCGCAAGAATTGAAGATGCTTGGTTTTTGGATCTTCCTCGTAACGGACGTAATCCTGTTCAGTACCTTGTTCGCAACCTTCGTCGTCCTTCGGAACAACACAGCCGGAGGACCAGGTGGCGCAGAGCTGTTTAACATGACGGGCGTTATTATTGAAACGTTCCTCTTGCTCACAAGCAGCTTCACAAGTGGTCTGGCTGTGTTGGCTATGAACAAAGGAAGCATGAAGGGATTAATCAACTGGTTAATCGTGACGGCAATCCTGGGTCTTGGTTTTATCGGTTTTGAAGTTTACGAGTTTGTTGAAATCGTACATGAAGGTGCTAATTTTGGAACCAGTGCGTTCTTGTCGGCATTCTTCACCTTGGTCGGAACACACGGACTTCACGTTTCGTTAGGTTTGGTTTGGATGATTGGACTTATGTTCCAGTTGAAAAAACGCGGACTTACTCCAGAGACGAAGGGCAAAGTTTCGGCATTGAGCTTGTACTGGCACTTTTTGGACGCTGTCTGGATCTTCTTGCTGACAGTTGTCTATTTGATGGGGGTGATGTAGATGGCACAGCATCAATCAGGAGCAGGTTCGCATGGTCATGATGATTCTCACGGTTCAGTGAAATCCTATGTTATCGGATTTATTCTGTCCATCGTACTGACCATCATTCCTCTCGGCGTGGTTATGAATCATATGTTGAGCCGCACTTCGACGATGGTTGTTATTTTGGCCGCGGCAGTGCTGCAATTTCTGGTTCAGCTATTCTTCTTCATGCACATTCGTGAAAGCAATGGACCACGTTGGAATGTGATGACTTTAATCTTTGGTATAGTGATCCTGTTGACCGTCGTTGGCGGTTCTGTATGGATTATGGAATACAACATGGTAGCACACTAATAAATAACACAAAGAGGAAGCGGCTCTATGCCGCTTCCTCTTTTTTTGTAAAGGGCCTGCTGAAATTAAACTGTGGCTTCTTGAACTCAAGTTTGCATGTGTGTAAAATGGAATTGTATAACAGAAGAGTGAAAAAGATAATACTAATGGAGAGTGAGGAAAACGTCATGAACACCGAAATATTGTTTAAACCTTTTAAGATAGGTAACTTATCGCTTCCCAATCGGATCGTTATGGCTCCCATGACACGAAATTTTTCTCCCCAAGGTGTTCCAGGACCTGAGGTTGCTGCGTATTATCGTCGTCGTGCGGAAAATGCTGTTGGATTGATTATTACGGAGGGAACGGCTATCAATCATCCCGCAGCTGTGGAGCACACAGGCATCCCTAACTTTTATGGTGAAGGGTTAAAGGGGTGGGCCAAGGTAGTAGAGGAGGTCCATGCGGCAGGTGGCAAAATTATACCGCAGCTTTGGCATGTGGGTACGGCCCGAAAAATAGGTGCGGATAACCAACCGAATCCCGAGGCATTGCCTGTCGGTCCTTCGGGTATTTCTCCCGCCGGTGAAAAGGTAGTTGAGCCATTGACGGAGGCGGAAATTGCGGATATCATCGCAGCCTTTGCTCAGGCCGCTGCCGATGCCAAGCAGGTGGGGTTTGACGGCATTGAACTTCATGGAGCGCATGGCTATTTAATAGATCAATTTTTTTGGGATAAAACCAATAAGCGTACCGATCAATATGGAGGCGATTTGGTTCAGCGGACCCGGTTTGCGGTCGAGGTTATTGAGGCTTGTCGCCGTGCAGTGGGTCCGGATTTTCCAATTGTACTGCGATTCTCCCAGTGGAAGATGTACCATTATGGAGAAAAGCTGGCACAGACACCACAGGAACTTGAACAGTTTCTTGCTCCATTAGTGAAGGCCGGAGTGGATATATTCCATTGTTCAAGTCGCCGTTTCTGGGAACCGGAATTTGAAGGCTCAGATCTAAATCTGGCAGCTTGGACGAAAAAGATAACAGGCAAGCCAGTGATTACGGTGGGATCGGTTGGTTTGGAGAAGGCCTTTCTGAGTGATCTGGAAAAAAATAATAGTCTTCAGACTGATCAATCCAGTAGTGTAGAGGCTCGATTAGAACAACTCATGGGGCTAGTAGAACGAGAGGAATTTGATTTGGTTGCAGTTGGACGTGCATTGCTGGTTGATCCGGCATTTGCAGTAAAATTGCGTGATCAACAGATAAAAGAAATAATTCCATACAATGACGAATTATTAAAAACGTTGAATTAAGCAAATTTTGGTTACAGGGCAAGCTGTAATATAAGCTATTCGTAAATTCTACGAATTTGCTATAATAGAAGCATCAAGTCGAAATACACGGGGTGAAAAAGGATGAATTCTGAAACGGAAGCTTTGGATTGCGAGCCGGCTTGTCACGGTTCAGATCAGGAAATTGAGCGCATAAAATCTTCCCTTGTTGAGGATTCCATCGCATACAAAATGTCGGAGCTGTTTAAGGCGCTGGGTGACCCGACACGGATTAAGCTGATTTATGCCCTGGCCCAAAAGGAACTGTGTGTTCATGATTTAACACAGGTGTTGAACATGGGCCAATCTGCGGTATCCCACCAGCTTCGTTATTTGCGCAACCTGCGTATTGTCAAACGACGCAAGGAAGGCAAGACAGTGTTTTATTCACTGGATGATAATCATGTGGAGCAGATTTTTTTGCAAACCCATCAGCACATATCACATCAATGATTTTTGACAAACCAACAGCAGGGCGCCAAGCAATTGGCGCTCTTTTGGTGCTTGTCCATTGAAGTCGATTTTTTTTGTTAATAAGGGCTATGATCATTGACTTTTACCCCTAAACCTGAATATAATGACCTTAACAAATAATATATGAACAGTTGCTCATATATAGCTAATTGGAGGCCAATTATTATGGATGCTCTAAAAAGAAATGAACGACATGAATGGATTTTGGAAGGTTTGGATTGCGCCAACTGTGCTCTTAAGATTGAAAATGGAGTCAGTAAAATAGAAGGGGTTCTGGATTGCTCGGTCAATTTTGTAACAAAAACGTTGACGATGACCACAACTTCGGATCAAAAAGAAGAGGTTTTTCGCCAAACGGAACGGAAGGTTCATAGACTTGAGCCTCATGTTCGGATGGTTGCCAAAAGTGCCGGTGGACGCCTGCGCGAAGACAGCCGAAGCAGCGTTGGTGCCGCACAGGCAAGCTGCACAGAGGATTGCGCATGCGGTCATGAGCATGATGGTGAAGGACATAATCACAATGATGGACAGCATGGTGCTCACAGTCATGGTGGCCACAGCCATGAAGCACATGGCGCGCACGATGGGCACGACCACGGTAATCATACACACGTACATCACAATCACCATGCAGTGCACGATCATGGTGAAGCTACCCATGCTCACTCACATTCGCACTCGCATGATGATGATAGCCATGCCGGGCATACGCATGATCATGGTACGGACGGTATGCGCCGTATGATTGCGCGTCTGTCCATAGGAGCGGTTATTGCAGCTGTTGCCTGGTGGTTACCTGTTGAAGGTATGGGCAAGCTGGCTCTATTTTTAGTGGCATATATCATCGTTGGCGGTGATGTTGTCTTGCAGGCTGCACGTAGCTTGGTGCGTGGAATGGCCTTTGACGAGTATTTCCTGATGACGCTGGCTACGGTGGGTGCATTTGCTATTGGGGAATACCCCGAAGGCGTAGCTGTCATGTTCTTTTATCAAATCGGAGAGCTATTCCAAGGCATTGCGGTTAACCGTTCACGCAAGTCCATCAGCGATCTGATGGATATTAGACCAGACTATGCCAACCTGAAGACCGCTGAGTCCGTACGGAGGGTGTCTCCAGAAGAGGTCCGTATTGGAGATTTGATCGTAATCAAGCCGGGTGAGAAGATCCCGCTGGATGGTAAGGTTGTAGAAGGTAAATCGCATGTTGATACCTCGGCGTTGACCGGTGAATCTGTGCCTCGTACCGTTGAGCCGGGAAGCAGTGTGATGAGTGGATTTGTGAACACGAATGGACTTCTGACGGTAGAGGTCAGCAAGGAATTTAGTGAATCTGCGGTCTCCAAAATTTTGGAACTGGTGCAAAATGCGAGTGCCAAAAAAGCGCCGACTGAAAAGTTTATCACGAAATTTTCCAGATATTATACTCCTGTAGTGGTTATTGTAGCGTTGTTGTTGGCAGTTGTTCCTCCGCTTGTTGTGCCGGGTGCACAGTTTGCAGATTGGTTATATCGTGCGCTTGTTTTCCTCGTTATTTCTTGTCCGTGTGCGCTGGTGGTGTCTATTCCACTGGGCTTCTTTGGCGGAATCGGGGCAGCCTCCCGTTCAGGTGTGCTGATCAAGGGCGGTAATTATCTTGAAGCCCTGAATCATGTGAAATATGCTGTTTTTGATAAAACAGGTACGCTCACCAAAGGTGTTTTCCACGTGACAGGGATTTATCCTGCCGAAGCTTTTACGAAGGAAAGTCTGCTGGAGACTGCTGCATTGGCCGAGATGCACTCCACGCATCCTATCGCAGCTTCCTTGCGTGAAGCTTATGGCAATGAACTTCTAACGGAGCGAGTGCAGCAATATAGCGAAATATCCGGCCACGGGATTCAGGCCCAGATCGATGGGCACAAGGTATTGGCCGGAAACGCTAAGCTGATGGAGCGGGAGCGTATTGCTTTTAATGTGGCGCAGCAAGCAGGGCCAATGGATGAAGGAACGGTCGTACATGTGGCTGTAGACGGAACGTATGCTGGCTGCATTCTGATATCGGATGAGGTTAAGGAGGATGCGGCCAAAACGATTGCTTCGCTGAAAAAGCTGGGGGTGGTCAAAACCATCATGCTAACAGGTGACAATCGGACAGTTGCCGAGGCTGTAGGACGTCAGTTAGGTCTGGATGAAGTACGGGCAGAACTGTTGCCTCAGCATAAAGCCGAAGCCATTGAGCAGTTGTCTGCAAGTAAAAAACCGAGCGATAAAATCTTGTTTGTAGGCGATGGAATTAATGATACACCTGTACTTGCCTTGGCAGATGTTGGTGTAGCAATGGGCGGTTTGGGTTCGGACGCTGCGATTGAAGCAGCAGATATCGTAATCATGAACGACGAGCCTTCAAGGCTGGTGACGGCGATTCATATTGCCCAACGCACACGCCGTATCGTATGGCAAAACATTATATTTGCGCTAGGTGTCAAAGCAGTATTTCTCACATTGGGCGCATTTGGTATTGCTACTATGTGGGAGGCTGTATTCTCCGACGTAGGTGTAACACTGCTAGCCGTATTAAATGTGATGCGTGTGCTGAAGGTTGGTACTGACGAATAAAAAGGGAACCCCCGTTAACATTGGATGTAGACATCCTATGAAAACAGGGGGTGTTTTTATAGCAGCCTTTTTTGTGTAGACATGTGCTTTCAGCAGTATAGAGACCTATTTTTCTCATATGTAGTAGTTGTGCAGAGATGTATAAATGTGGGGAGGGTCTAATACGTTTAAGGTAGGGACTTTATAAGTAAGACCCATGTAACATTCGGTTAGTCAGTAATTAGTAAGCGTTTTCTTTATTGGAGGGGTACTCGAATTCGTGTGTGCCAACTTGCTGACGAAAGAAAGGATGGATTACTAGCATGGAGGCTAAACTGATGCATGTATTCGCAGAGCTGTTGGGTGGCATAAACAGCCGGAATTGCAACGTTTCAGAGCCAGGTATGGAGTCTGCTGCACGAAGATTGGCTATGGAGACGCTAAGAGCAGGAAGCCATCAAGTATCTGCTGCACAGGAGGAAGATCCATTGGGCTGGCTGGTTAGTTTAGCCGAGCAGGGTGCAATCAGTCGAGCGGAGGCACTGCTGGCTGCAAACCCGGAATTACTTGGAGAGCCGATGCTGAGTAACGGCAATGATACAGAGCAAGCCATGGACACACTACTAAAATGGAGCGATGAATACAGCGACACCTCCATACGGCTTTATGCGGATGCTCCTGCAAGTATGAGTCGTAAAAGTACAGAGGAAGCATCAGGAATAGGTAGTCTTGACGGTTATAGTCTGCTGCATGGTCCATTGTCACTGGCATCCGGCCGCGTGAGGGAATTATGCTATGCCTATTTGGAAGCGGCAGAGTCTGGACAAAAGATTCATGCCCCTGACGGGGAGCCCGATCCCATCCTTGTCCCTGGTTCCCGTGCATCCGATACGTACACATCATTTAATAAAGCATCTGGTTTGCCTGGATTGTGTGAACACCTGTCCCGACGAATCATTGGCCTGCTGGAAACAGAGTACGAGGGCTTGTTTGAGTTGCTGGACGGATTGCCGCTGACTATAGCTTTGACTCAGCAAAATAATACAGTGGGCATCGGAAGTCTGCAGGATATGCAGCTGGAGGCATTACTGCGTGCAGCGTTGCGGAGTATGCGACAGGGGGGAGAACCACGGCTGGAGATAATGGTGCGCAATCCGGCTGACGTAAACCAGTTCCAGACCATCCGGGACTGGATTGACGGCGTTGCCGAGCAAACGTTGTGTGGGCGTCTGCGATGCGTTCCATATCGGGTAGGTGTACTTTTGACGATTGATGCAAGTTTGGTGCCTAATGCAGGCCATACATGGAGTGAGCAATCCGCACAGTCGGAGAAGTCGGCCAACGCTGATAGCATGTTCGAAGTGAGCGCACGACAGACCAAGCAGGCGGCTCAAGCCGCAGATTTGGCACGATTTGCCGATACGGTCATTTTAGAAGTCATACCAGTTCCATCTGATGACAACAGAGCTGGGGGTTCGCTGATTCCATCCGTTGTTGACGGTCATGAGAATGCGAATGATACGATAAAACGCATAATGGAAGCTGTTCGGCGTGTAAAGCCCGAGCTTCCTATATGGGTGGCGATAGATGAAATTCACCAGTCCCTGGATGGGAATTGGATTTGGGAGAACGAACTGACGGGGGTCATTTGCTCGGATTCAACAGTTCCTGCTGTGCGCCTTGCGGCTGCGCGTTGGAGACTGCAACAGCAACCCAATCGTCAACACACTTCAGAAATTGCACACACCCATGCGTGGAAGTTTCCACTATAGTCTGAAGATAACCTGAATTCATGTGATAGAGGATTTTGCAAGAATCCAGTAAGCGACTTTCAATGAACAATATATAGATCGAAATGGTCTAGTTCGTCTAAATATTGCACTTTGGAGCGACTGGAATCGAATTTTGCAAATCCTGAATAGAACGCTTTGAAATATAGAGGATACCTGCGTTGTTTGCGCGGGTATCTTTTTTATTTAGGCTATTAGCAGTTTACAAGTGAAAAAGAAAGGGTATATAATAAAACAAAAGTTTATCTAAAGCAAAATAATTGTATAGATGCAAAAATGATTATCATTCTCATTGCCAAACATGCTGCTTCGGGCTTCCCGAAGCAGCATGTGCTATTTTGGGGCACTTAACAATGGATATCATTCTCAATGAGATGCAAGTACAAGGAACCAAAAATGGAAAGGAACGTGACAAGATGCAAGCAGTTCAACGATTACAAGATACGTTGTCTCCCTCTAACCGAACACTTTCAAAAAACAGTGGCAGCGGACGACCCGGTCCCAATCGCAAACCGCAATTTCAGCTCAAAAGCATGCTGAAAAATAAGGAGATGCAGGCTGCTCTAGGCAGTGGAATGCTAATGCTGATGGCATGGGGAGTCTCACATTGGTGGCAATGGCTATCCATCATTCTCTATGTAGTGTCTTATGCCCTTGGAGGCTGGTCCAAAGCCAGAGAAGGGATTGAAACCCTGATCCGAGAACATGATCTGGATGTTAATTTACTTATGATCGCTGCGTCTTTAGGAGCTGCGGCCATTGGCTACTGGAATGAAGGAGCCATGCTGATCTTTATTTTTGCACTCAGCGGTGCGCTGGAGAGCTATACTACGGAGCGTAGTAGTAAGGACATTTCCGAGCTCATGGCGTTGAAACCGGAAACGGCTTTGCGCTTGTCTCACGACGGAACAGAAACGGTTGGCATTGAGCAGCTGTTACCAGGCGACCTGCTGCTGGTTAAGCCCGGCGAACTAATTCCGGCGGACGGTCGAATCTCCAAGGGTGTGTCGGCGGTGAATCAGGCATCCATTACCGGGGAATCTGTTCCGGTAAACAAGGTAGCAGGTGACGAAGTATATGCAGGCACCATCAATGGAGAAGGCGTGCTATATGTAGAGGTCAGCCAGTCCTCGGAAGATACTTTATTTTCAAAAATTATTCGTATGGTAGAAGAGGCCCGTACCGAAGTTCCCGATTCGCAGCGGTTTATTAAAACATTTGAATCGGTATACGCCCGAATTGTTGTTGCTGTCACGCTGATCGTCATTGTGGGTGCACCCCTAGCATTAGGCTGGACGTGGGCAGCGGCTTTTTACAAGGCGATGGTGTTCCTTGTCGTAGCCTCACCTTGTGCGCTCGTGTCATCCATTATGCCGGTGATGCTATCGGCCATTTCCAATCGTGCCCGGCGGGGCATCCTGTTCAAAGGTGGCGCGCATGTGGAAAATATGGCATTAACTTCCGTTGTTGCTTTTGACAAAACGGGCACGTTAACGAAGGGCTCACCTGTGGTCACGGATTGGATTATCGCCCCAGATTACGATGCTGATGAGCTATTGCACATTGTCGCAACAATCGAGAGCTATTCCTTACATCCGCTGGCGCGAGCGATTGTAGCCAAAGCCGAAGCTGAATTGGGACAGAGAGAGCTGCTCACAGCCGAGCAAGTGCAGGCCCTTACCGGATGGGGAATGGAAGGCATCATAGGCGGGGTAAAATGGAAAATCGGTCGCACGAACGTGCTGGATGAACCTGGTCTTCTGGCTGAGCCAGAGTGGGTGGAGAGTCGAGCACGACTGGAAGCCGAGGGCAAAACCGTATCCATCATTCTCGCGAATGATCGGATTGCCGGGATGCTGGCGCTACGTGATGAGCTGCGTCCGAAGGCACGAGAGTCCGTGAAACGCCTGCAAGCACAGGGGATTCGGGTCGTCATGTTGACCGGAGACCGCCCGGAAACGGCAGCCGTGATCGCAGCACAGGCTGGAGTCGACGCCGTATATGCTAGCTTAATGCCGGAGGGCAAAGTCAGTCATATTCGCATGTTGCGGGAGCAATACGGGCATGTCGTCATGGTCGGCGACGGTGTGAACGATGCTCCGGCTTTGACCGCAGCAACCGTAGGGCTAGGCATGGGGATGCATGGCAGCGGAGCAGCCCTGGAGGTCGCAGACGTGGTACTAATGAACGACGGAATTGAGGAGATTGCTCCGACGATATCACTGGCGCGCAAGGCGCAGCGAGTGGTCAAACAAAATATGATCTTCGCGGTAAGTGTCATTGTGTTGCTGGTGATCAGTAATTTTGTGCAAAATATAGCCCTGCCATTCGGGGTCATTGGGCATGAAGGTAGTACACTGCTTGTCATTTTGAACGGCCTGCGCTTATTGCGGTCATAAGACCATAAACTAATTCACAAATCACAAGGTTACAAACAGTCAGGAGCATTCAACCCTCTTACATCCAAGGGGGATGAATGCTCCTTCTTTCTTTGGTAGTGTTAGTCTATTTTGTATGCAAGGCAAAGTTTATCTCATACTTCTAATCGCGACTGCTGTACGCCTATCTACGACGCGGTGTAGACCGCCGCAAGAACAGGGAAAACAGTAATCCCGCCAGTGCAATTCCGGTTGCAATGATGAAGGCATCATTAATACCATGGATCGTCGATTCTGTAACAGCCCTTCCGTATACCTGTTGTATCGCGAGTGCAGAGCCGCTTTCCGCAGAAATACCCGCTGTTTGTGCGAGGGTTTGTCCCAGTTGTGATACGCCTTCCGTTACAGAGGCATTGGCTGTGGTAGCGACATTCGCATAATCTGCCATATGAACCGTAGTCCGGCTGCTCATTACAGTAATGAGCCAAGCGGTACCGATAGATCCGGCGATTTGCCGTACTGTATTGGACATGGCAGTACCATGGCTGCCGAGATGTGGAGGCAACTGGTTAAGCCCTTCCGTCTGGACGGACATCATCAGCAGTGACATCCCGAAGCTGCGAATCGTATAGATGATCATAATATGTCCGTAGGTGGTGGCATCGGTCAGCAGACTGAATTCCCATGTCGTGACTGCCGTAATGATCAGCCCGATGATCGCCAACGGCCTCGCGCCAATACGATCGAATACTGCCCCTGATATCGGTGACATCACACCCATCAGCAGCGCACCCGGTAACAGCAGCAGACCCGATTGCAGCGGCGTAAAACCGCGTATATTTTGCAAATAGATCGGTAGCAACAGCATCCCGCCGAACATGGTCATATTGACCGTAGCCCCAACCAGCGTAGATACCGTAAAAATATCGTATTTAAATACGCGGAATTCCAGCATAGGCTCCAACATGTTCAGCTCACGCACGACAAAAAACACAATAAACACGATCCCGAAAGCGAGCGAGAGTATAACTGTATTGCTGTTCCAGCCCTTGTCTCCAGCTGAACTAAAGCCATACAACAGAAGGCCAAAACCAAGGGTGGAAAAAATGGTTCCCAACAGGTCAAAATGCGGTTTTGTCAGCTTGGACACATTTTTGAGCCAGCGCACAGCAAACAGAATATCAATGATCGCCAGCGGAATTACTAACAAAAATAGCAGCCGCCAACTGTAGTGCTCCACAATCCAGCCAGATAAAGTGGGTCCTACCGCCGGAGCAAACATCATGGCGATCCCCATGGTTCCCATAGCAGCCCCCCGTTTTTCGGGAGGAAATACAGTCAGGAACACGTTCATCACCACAGGCATGATGATGCCCGCACCGCTGGCTTGAATCACGCGTCCAACCAGCATAGGCGCGAAGCCGGTGCTGGCAGCGCAGACGACAGACCCGGCAGTAAATAACCCCATCGCGGATATGAACAGGGCACGTGTCCCGAATGACTCAATGAGAAAAGCGGTGATTGGAATCAAAATCCCGTTGGTCAACATATATCCGGTGGATAGCCATTGAACGGTTGTGGCAGACACATTGAAATCATTCATCAAGTGCGGAATCGCCACGTTCAGCAACGTTTGATTCAAAATCGAAATGAAGGCGCCTAGCAGCAGCACGGACAGAATGCGTCCGACGGACATTTTTTGATCCATGACAGCCTCCTACTTGTGAACTCTGATCGTCGCACTCATTCCCGGGATAATTCCCAGCCCCTTGTAACCTTGAATGGAAATGGTAACAGGCACGACCTGCGTCACCTTGGTATAGTTGGCAGTGGTATTGGAGGTGGGCAGCAGTGAAAAGGTGGATGCGGTTGCCAGACCGATCTTTTCGAGTTTACCGGTCAGGGATGTATCTGGGTAAGCATCAATATACACATCTACGGTCTGGCCTACTTGGAGATCCTGCACGGCCGTTTCGTCTATATTGGCAGTAATCCAAAGATTGTTCAGATCAAATGCTTTCGCTAAAGGTGTACCCGCCCCGACTATCGAGTTGTTGACAGCCGTTTGCTGCACAACGGTACCATCAGTTGGAATCGTAACGCTAATTCGGCTTCCGCCTCCTTCAACACTGCCCAGCGTGCTGCCAGCGGTGTACGTCTTACCAACTTCAGCATTCCAACCTGTGAGCTTGCCCGCGCTTGGAGAGGCAACGGTAACCGCTTGTCCGCTCACTTGGGCATTATCGGTTTTTATGTAGTTGGCGGACTGATTGTAGTAATAGGCGGCGGCTCCACCTCCTGCCAGAATAATGATGATTACCAGCAGGTTAACTAATATGGCGCGCGAATTCATATTGTGCATGCCTCCCTAGTATTTTTGGATGTTCAAAGTATGCGTCAAACGATTCATAATATTCAGATGGGTTTTGGGAAAGGTTAAGAGCGTATGCCAAAAGGATGATCTTGCTGACAAAGGATGATGTGCATAATGACGACCAGAATTATGATTGTATATGACAGTGAAAATGGACATACCGAACGTCTTGCTCGCTCGATCGCAGAAGGGGCACGCCTGGATCACACAGAAGTGATGCTAAAACATGTGAATGAGGCCGATGTGAATGAGCTTGTAAGCGTAGATGCGATCATATGGGGGTGCCCGGGTCATTTTGGTACCATCAGTAGCGGTCTGAAGAGTTGGATTGATAGGCTGGGGTATCTGTGGGCGCAGGGCAAGCTAGTGGACAAAATCGGGGCTGTGTTTTGCACAACCGCTACCGTTCATGGTGGATTAGAATCAACGCTGTTGAATTTGATTACTCCTATGCTTCATCAAGGTATGATTATTGTAGGCCTACCCGCTAGCATCACGGAAAATGCGCTCTACGGCTCCTATTACGGTGTAGGGGTGACATGTCCGGTGGAGACAGACCCCGATGGACCGCCCAACCTTCCAACGGGCGATGATCTTGCGTTAGGTCGCTCTTTGGGCAAACGGGTCGCTGAGATGGCGGGACGGTACCGTAACGCCGAAAGAGAATAGGAGGCCGCCGATGACCATTGCTTTTATTGTAGTAGCTGTGGTTGCCTTTATCTTTTTGCTGGTATTTAATACGAAGATGACGCGCAAGTCCTCGGCCAAGAATCGCCCCAACCAAGAGGAATCCCGTCAAAGAAGCAAACGTCCATATCCTGTGCAGGTGGAACCCAAGGCGCATGAATTGACGGAGCATACGGGAGAGATCCAGCCTAAGAATTCGAGCGTTGAAGAACATCGTGCAGAGGGGCAGCACAAATTGCCTGATATCCAAACGGATATAAAGGTGGAGAAAGATCGCGAGAATACAGAAGGTGCCTACGGGGACCAGGATTATCGTGCGGCTTTGCGTGGTTTTGCTGAAAAGGACGAAGAAAAGGATGGACATTCCCGACTCTCTAATGGAGAGAAGGAGAATTCCAAAAGTGAGGACGAGCAGTATCGTGAAGCACTGCGTTCCATGAACCGAAAAAAATGAGATCCCTTCATTTGAACATGACAAAAAGGCTGCTTTACTGTCTGGAATACAGGCAGAAGACAGCCTTTTTGTGTTGCACGGCTATAGCCATTCGGTTAGCCCGATCATCGTAATCAAGCCAAGAATAAAGGAAAATGTGGCGATTCGCTGGTTACCATCCCCGTGACTTTCGGGAATCAGTTCCTTGTAGACGATAAACATCATAGCCCCGGCAGCAAAAGCAAGACCGTACGGCACCAGTCCGTTCACCCAGCTGCTCAAGTAAAAGCCGATCAGACTGGTGATGATTTCCACAGCCCCGGTTAGGGTAGCAATGCCCAATGCCTTGAAACGCCCAATGTTTTGATTCACCAGGAATAACGCTACAATAAAGCCTTCAGGGGCATTTTGCAGACCGATAGAGAAGGCAATGAGATTGCCTAGATTCTGAGTCTCACTCGCGTAGCTGACCCCAACAGAGAGCCCTTCCGGCAAGTTGTGCAACGTAATAGCTGCGATGATGAGAAAAGATTTGGACTCCAATTGAAAAGTTTTGGAATCCGGGTCCTCCAAATCGGCATGGGGGATATACATTTCCATCACCAGTAATACGAGGCAACCGAGCAAAATCCCCGCAGTCAGCACGAACCAATTGGAATGCTGTATCGCTTCTGGAATCAGGTTATACACCGATGCAGAGGTCATAATTCCTGCGGCATAAGCCAGTAGAACATCACGAAGCCGGTGCGTGATATTACGCATAAACAGAATAGGCACGGCGCCAAGTCCAGTGGACAAGGCAGAAATTAAGCTACCTACGAAAACGTCATTCATAATCGGGATAATCCCTCCATACCTCATTTATCTTTAAGCTTCGCTTCATGAAAACTTCATTTGACTGTTTACAGCTCTTTCCGCATAATGAAATTAGGATTTAGAATCAGTCTAAGTCATAAAAAGCTATAAAACAAGTGATTCGTTTTTACAACATCCGGGTGTCCACTTTTTGGGATGAGCTTCTGCCAGCAGTACTTTTAGAGTATATGCAGCAGCCCAGCGCCCGGTACCGAAAACTCGCTATATAATACTTATGATATTTTAGGAGGAACCAAGATATGTACAAGTCCATTATTATAGGTACCGGCCCTGCCGGTTTGACCGCCGCTATTTACCTCGCACGTGCTAATATGAACCCGCTGGTGATCGAAGGACCGCAGCCAGGCGGACAATTAACCACGACTACAGAAGTTGAGAATTTTCCAGGCTTTCCTGAAGGAATCATGGGACCCGATTTGATGGATAATATGCGTAAGCAAGCGGAGCGTTTTGGCGCTGAATTCCGCACAGGCTGGGTGAACAAGGTAGACACAACTGCTCGTCCATTTACACTGGATGTAGAAGGTTTGGGTGAACTGGTTACTGATACGCTGATTATTTCCACAGGGGCGACTGCTAAATACCTGGGGATTCCCGGTGAACAGGATAACATCGGACGCGGCGTGAGCACTTGCGCTACCTGTGACGGGTTCTTCTTCCGTGGCAAAGAAATCGTTGTTATCGGTGGTGGGGACTCTGCACTGGAAGAAGCTAATTTCCTGACTCGTTTTGCCTCCAAAGTAACGTTGGTACATCGTCGTGAAGAATTGAGAGCTTCTAAAATTATGCAGGATCGTGCTCGTGCGAACAGCAAAATTGAATGGGCGCTCAATCGTACTCCTGTAGAAGTAGTTGCAGACGAAAACGGAGTAACTGGCTTGAAAGTGCTGAACAATGCAACAGGTGAAGAGGAAATCATTACAGTGAGCGGCGTATTCGTGGCGATTGGACATCATCCGAATACAGGCTTCCTTGAGGGACAAATTACAACGGATGCGAACGGTTATATCGTCGTTAATCCGGGTACTTCCGAAACAAACGTGCCTGGCGTATTCGCTTGTGGCGACGTACAGGATACACGCTACAGACAAGCGATTACCGCAGCAGGTAGTGGTTGTATGGCTGCTATGGACAGCGAGAAATACATTGAAAGTCTGGAGCACAGTGCACTGGCCCTGTAATACTTGCAAGTGTGTATAAATATGATGTAACAAAATAAATGATGAGGTGATATTCATGGAAAAAGCAATAGTTTACACATCTACAAACTGCCCCCATTGTCGTCAAGTAAAAAGCTACCTGGCTGAAAAAGGCGTCGAATACGAAGAGCGCAACATTGAAACGAATGAAGCTTTTGCTCAAGAGGTGTGGGATATGGGCATTCGTGCCGTTCCATTGACTCTGATTGGGGAAGAACGTATTTCCGGTATGAACAAAACCAAGTTTGAAAAAGTGTTGAACGCTTAATCCAGCCTAACAGCAGACGACGGTTCTGTGATCGTCATATGGTTTAAACAAGGCCCTCGCCGCAGTTACATACTGCGACGGGGGCCTGTTTTTGGTCTTTTACAAAGATACACGTACACGCCCGAGAAAAGGAGCCGTTGCCGCATAGGCAGCACCTAGCATCGTCGAACGGCTGCCAAGCGTGGAGAAACGAATCTGTAATTGCCGACGGTGATAGGGCAGGGCCCGCTCTTCGATCACTGTACGCATACTTTGCTCCAACCAAGGTCTGGCTTCCGCAAGTGGACCGCCAATGATAAGCATGCCGGGGTTGAGGCTGTTCACAATATTGGTAATACCTACACCTAAATAGCGCCCGATTTCACCAAGGACGCTTAATGTACTCGCATCACCTTGCCGGGCAAACGGGAGTAATTCCGCTGTATGTGCAGGCAATTTCAATGCGGATGCTACATACGCTTTCTCCGATGCATACAGCTCCCAGCAGCCTCGGCTGCCGCAGGAGCAGAGGCGCCCGTTCCAGTCTATGGACATATGCCCACTCTCACCCGCGTATCCCCAAGCCCCTTGATACGGCTTGCCATCAATAATAATTCCGGCCCCGATCCCGGAGCCTGCACTGATGTAGACCAGATCCCGCACAAGCTGCCGATGATCGGCGTCCATACCATAGTACAATTCACCTTGTGCACCGACGTTGGCCTCATTATCCACCACTACGGGAAGACCCAGCTCTGTCTCAAGCTGTTGCCGCAGCGGAACCTCTTCCCAGCCCAGATTGGGTGCGAATAAAACATTTCCGGTTTCATCCACCATACCGGGTACCCCCAACCCAATGCCAACAATACCGTGAGGGGAGGGAGGAGTGACCTGCATGAGTTTCTGAACGAGCTTACGGATTTGTTCGATGACAAAGTCAGGATCATGCTGGGTTAGAGAAAGGGTAAGCTCTGTTTCAATGGTACCTGCCAGATCGGTCAGAGCACCCTTGATGTACTGTACGCTAACCTCGATACCGAGCACAAAGCCTGCACGGCTGTTGAACAGCAGCATTAAAGGTTTACGTCCACCGCTGGATTCTCCTAATCCTGTCTCATACACCAATCCATCGGTGATAAGTTCTGCAACCAGGTTGGACACGGTGGCCTTGTTTAATCCGGTTTGACTGGATAACTGTGCCCGCGATAGAGGGGCATGAAGGCGGATTCGCTCCAATACAATGGATTTATTCAGCTTTTTGACAAGCGCCTGATCGCCAGTAACATTCATGGTTATTTTCACTTCCTGTTGATGTAATTCCCGTTATTATATCATAAAAATAAACTTAGTTTAAGCAATAGACAAAGTTTCTTGGCTGTGCTAGAATCGTTTTTGTAAACGTTTACTACAAAGGAGGAACTTATAATGGCTTATTTCGAACAAGTATCTAAAATTAAATTCGAGGGCAAGCAATCCGATAATCCTTTTGCATTTAAATTTTATAATCCTCAGGAAATGGTAGCGGGAAAAACGATGGAGGAGCATCTGCGTTTTAGTATGGCTTATTGGCATACGCTAGTTGCAGGTGGCTCTGATCCTTTTGGAGTAGAGACTGCGGAACGTCCATGGTCCAAGTTTACTGGACTAGATTTGGCGAAGGCACGTGTGGAAGCTGCCTTTGAACTGCTGGATAAGCTGAATTTACCTTATTTCGCCTTCCATGATGTGGATATTGCACCTGAAGGCGCGTCACTGAAGGAATTTTACAGCAATCTGGATACCATCGTGGATCTGATTGAGGAGCACATGAAGGCTACGGGGAAAAAGCTGCTGTGGAACACGGCGAACATGTTTAGCCATCCACGTTATTTGCATGGAGCTGCGACAACTTGCAATGCAGATGTATACGCACACGCAGCTGCTCAAATTAAAAAAGGACTGGAAGTGGGCAAACGTCTGGGCGCAGATAACTATGTATTCTGGGGAGGCCGTGAAGGCTACGAAACACTGCTGAATACAGATTTGAAGTTGGAACAGGACAATCTGGGACGGATGTTCCATATGGCTGTGGACTACGCGCGTGAAATCGGTTTTGACGCTCAGTTCCTGATTGAGCCAAAACCGAAGGAGCCAACCAAGCATCAGTATGACTTTGATGCGGCGACGACGATTGCCTTCCTGCAAAAATATGATCTGGATCAGCATTTCAAGCTGAATCTGGAAGCTAACCATGCAACCTTGGCGGGTCATACTTTTGATCATGAAGTACGTGTAGCACGGGTTAACGGCATGTTGGGTTCCCTAGATGCCAACCAAGGCGATTTGCTGCTGGGCTGGGATACGGATGAATTCCCGGTTGATCTGTATGATGCCACACTAACTATGTATGAAGTGTTGCAAAATGAAGGTCTGGGCCGTGGCGGTATCAACTTTGATGCCAAGGTGCGCAGAGCATCGTTTGAGCCAGAAGACTTGTTCCTCGCTCACATCGCAGGTATGGATACGTATGCGAAAGGGTTGAAGGTAGCCGCCAAACTGATCGAGGATCGTGTGTTTGAGGACTTTATTGAGAAGCGGTACAGCAGCTTTAAGGAAGGCATTGGAGCAGATATTGTATCCGGAAAAGCAACGCTTGCTTCTCTGGCTGAATATGCTCTGGCGAACGAAACACCACGCAAAAACGTATCCGGTCGTCAGGAATATCTGAAAGCAACACTAAATCAATACATTTTGGCTGATTAATGCCAGAGCTTATATATGAAATAAGGATTTCACGATAAAGGGAAGGAGGAACTCCAATGCAGGAGAAGCTAAATCAGGAGCAGGAGCGTTATGTCATCGGCGTGGATTTGGGTACCAGCGCAGTTAAAACGGTGCTGGTCAACCGCAAGGGGCAAGTGGCTTATGAAACCTCACAGTCCTATCCTCTCCATCAGCCGAAAGCAGGGTATAGCGAACAGCATCCTGAGGACTGGGTCAGTGGCACGTTAGCATCACTGAAACAGCTTGTGGAGAAGGCCGGAATCGCCGGAACAGATGCTGTGGACGGCATTAGCTTTTCGGGGCAGATGCACGGGCTTGTGCTGACTGACAAGGAAGGCCAAGTGCTTCGTCCGGCTATTCTTTGGAATGACACGCGCACAACGGCACAATGCCGCCGTATTGAAGAACAGCTCGGGCCAGCGCTGCTAAGTATCGCGCGCAACCGCGCGCTGGAAGGCTTCACGCTGCCCAAGCTGCTGTGGGTGCAGGAGCATGAGCCAGACGTGCTGGCTCGTGCGGCCCATTTTATGCTGCCTAAAGATTATGTGCGCTACTATCTCACAGGAGAACTGGCGATGGAGTATTCGGATGCGGCGGGCACATTACTGCTGGATATCGCGAACAAGCAGTGGAGCGAAGAGATCGCTGCTGCGTTTAATCTGCCGTTGTCGCTGTTCCCGCCACTGGTGGAATCCTTTGACCAGACGGGTACACTATTACCGGAGATTGCGGAGCAGAGCGGGCTTTCGCCTGAGACCAAGGTCTATGCAGGTGGAGCAGACAACGCATGTGGCGCGATTGGCGCTGGCATTTTGAGCGAAGGCCGCACCTTGTGCAGCATCGGCACCTCAGGAGTTGTACTTTCCTATGAGGAACGCAAGGATATCGACGTTCAGGGGCGAGCCCATTTTTTTAATCATAGTGAGCAGGATGCTTATTATATCATGGGAGTTACACTCGCGGCTGGATACAGCTTGACCTGGTTTAAGGATACCTTTGCGCCAGAACATTCCTTTGACGCATTGTTGGAAGATGTGAACTCGGTCGAGCCGGGCAGCCGCGGGCTGCTGTTCACGCCTTATATCGTAGGCGAACGTACGCCTCATCCGGATGCAACTATTCGAGGCAGCTTTATCGGGATGGATGCAGGGCATAAGCTTGCGCATTTTACACGAGCGGTGCTGGAGGGAATTACGTTTTCGCTCAAGGAATCCATTGATATTCTTAGAGGCACGGGAAAAACGGTGAATGAAGTGATTTCCATCGGCGGCGGAGCGCGTAATGAGGCATGGCTGCAAATGCAGGCCGATATTTTTAACGCGGATATCGTCAAGCTGGAAAGTGAGCAGGGACCTGCCTTGGGAGCAGCTATGCTGGCTGCCTATGGTAGCGGGTGGTTTGAATCGCTGCAAGCGTGCGCTGAAGCTTTTCTGCGTGAAGCAGCAAGATATACGCCAAATCCGGGACGTGTGGCACAGTATGAAGGTTTATATGAGCTATACCGTGAAGTTTATCTACACACGCGGGAGCTAAGTGAGCAATTGGTGGTCTATCGGTAATACAGTGAACTTTAAACGTAAATGAGAAGCGGCTTCGGGTTAGGAATCCCCGAAGCCGCTTATTTCATGGATGATAAGTTTTGGATTAAACACTTTTCTTCATTTTTGCATGACCTTCATTCACCGAGCTCACGGCACAGCCCGGACATGACTTGCTTGATGAACAGCCGGCACAGGCGCCTTGGCTGCTTTTTCGCAAAAATCGTACCAACACCCACGCACTATAACCGAGGATCGCCAATAAAATAATTACATTGATCATGGAATCCACTTCCTTTTATATACTCTAGGGTCTGAATTAACCCCAACCTAATAATCTGCCGCACTGATAGATCAAGACGGCGATGATATATGCAACGGTCAAAGGATAGATCACAGAAAATGCAGTCCAGCGCCAAGAGAGTGTCTCTTTGCGAATAACCGCTACCGTGGCCAGACACGGCACATACAACAGAATGAACACCATGAAGCTAAATGAGGCAAGCGGTGTAAAAGCATGACTGACTTGCAGTTCCAATCCCTGCATATCGGGAACGTGGTAAATGATATTCATAGTCGATACGACTACCTCCTTGGCCATAAAACCTGTGAGCAGGGACGCGCCTGCTTGCCAGGTACCAAAACCAAGAGGGGCCAATAGAGGTGCAAACCATCCTCCAATTGTAGCGAGCAGGCTGTCATCCATTTCTACCCCGAAGCCCTGCGGACCGAAATTGGACAAGAGCCAGATGCCAACGGAGCCTGCAAGAATAATCGTTCCGGCTTTACGGACGAAGCCTTTGACCTTTTCCCATGTGCTGCGAAATAAGGTAAGAGCCTGCGGTACCCGATAGGGAGGGAGCTCCACGATGAAGAGGGAAGGCTCACCTGATAAAATAGATACTTTGGAAAAAATTTTGGCAAGTATTAGCGATACGGTGATCCCTAACACATACATCAGCATGATAATGCTTGCCGCATGTGACGGGAAAAACACACCTGCAAACAACGCATAGACTGGCAAGCGGGCCGAGCATGACATAAAGGGTACCAGCAACGTTGTAATGAGGCGTTCTCTTGGTTGTTCGATGGTGCGTGCCGCCATAATGGCCGGAACATTACAACCAAATCCAATAATGAAGGGAATGAAGCTTTTCCCGTTCAAGCCAACAGCCTGCATCAAGCGATCCATGAGTATCGTGACCCGTGCCATATACCCAGAGTCTTCAATCACCGAGATAATCAGAAATAAAATAGCAATTTGAGGCAGAAAAACTAGCACACCCCCGACCCCAGCCACGATGCCGTCCACGACTAGACTTTGTGTAAAAGCGGACGCGTTCAGGTGAACGAGTAATTCAGAAATCCAGCTGCTGAGTGTCCCTGAAAAAAATTCATCTAGCATATCTGAAAGAATGGTACCCGCCCAATCGAAGGTAAACTTGAAAGTAGCGTACATCAGCAGTAAAAAGATCGGTATCCCCAAGTACCGATGAGTTAGCAGTGCATCCAGCTTATCCGTCAGGCTGTGAGGTCTGAGTTTGGATGTATCAATTGCCTTGGTGCACAGATCAGCAATCCATGCTGTTCGTACAGAACGAATATGCTGAGCGGGGGGATGGCATACCCTTCCCTGAGAAGCTCTTCTTCGCAACGCTGGATGCGTGCCATTACTTGTTCACGCTGTGTCTCATTCGTCATCCATTCCATGACGACCGGATTGTTTTCCAGGCATTGTAATGCGGCCCAACGGAGCTGAGGCACAGATGTATTCGGCAGCAAGTTGCAAATATCCTTAATAGCAGCTTCGACGGCGGGGCCGTAATCCAGTTGAAAAGCATTGGATGTATGTCTGACCTCTCGAAGGGAAGCAAGCATTTGCTTACTTCCGCTACCTGTACGTGCCACCATAGGAATAATGGGAACGTTCAATTGATCAGCCAACAGTTCCTTGTTTACCCGAAGACCGGTGGCATCGGCTACATCAGTCATGTTTAAGCCGAGTACAAGCGGACGACCGTATTCCAATAGCTGTACAGTCAGATAAAGATTGCGCTGGAGCTGGGAGGCATCCACGATGTTAATCAGCGCCGCAGGCGGCTCCTCCAGCAAATAACGAGTAGCGACGCCTTCATCCAGCGACAGAGGGAGTAAAGAGTAGGCACCTGGCAAATCCACCAATACGGCAGACTTGTCACGCAGAATTCCTGTTTTCTTTTCCACGGTGACGCCGGACCAGTTGCCTACTTCTGCATACGTACGAGTCAGCTTGTTGAATAATGAGGTTTTCCCTGTATTGGGATTGCCAAAAAGAGCGATCATGTCCATGTCGGAACAACCTCCAGTTGTTTCACTTGATTTTGACGGAGGCCGACCAGCTGTCCGTTGCATTCAATAACAATAGGACCGCCCAATAGACTGATTTTTTTTAAGCGTATGATGGAGCCTTCGTTGATGCCCATGTCTGTTAAGCGTCGGCGCAATGAGGGGTGAAGAGGGGCAAGAGATTGCAAACGCACAGTTTGGCCTAATGGCGTACGAAGGAGCGAGATACATTCTGGCATGGTGCTCAGCCTTTCTGATCTAGAATGAGAATCAATATCATTTACTTCCGATGCCAGTACCATATCATGAGGAGTACTAGATTGCTGTGATAAAATTCTCTGCGAACGACATGTTTGCCTAAGGTCCCAACTGTTATATAGCAGAGCATGGTGTCACAACCTGCCTTTAAATGCACTCTTACTCGCCTGCAACCGACAAAACTAGAGCGTTTGGGGCAACTGTTTTTATGGTAAGATAGAGCTGTTTACAACTATGCTAAGAAGGGCAGGAACGCTCTGTATGAACAGAAAAATCGGGGTTAGGCTTGTAAAATGTCTGGTTGCAGGTGCGGCGCTGGCTGTGTTGCTGCCGCAGGCTGTAGAGTGGGGCAGCAATGTGTATGCGTCGTCGGTCAAGCCGACTTCCTCCGTATCCTCGCAGCAGCTTCAGAACAAGCTTTTACAGGCAATGGCTACGCGGAGTGAAACGCTGACCTTTACATATCAAGGGCGAGTGAACGGTCTCAAGCAGCAGCTACAGACAGCCATCCAACAGGCGATGGAGAGCGATCCGTATGTGAATTATACGATCAAAAGCTACGCATTCAGCTATACAGGCACAACCACCTCCGCCCAGGTTACGATTCGTTTAAGCTACCGGGAGACGAAGGAACAGACGGCATATGTGGATAGCACAGTTCAAGCTGTGTTGGGGGATATCATTACGAAGGGAATGACGGATCACGAAAAGGTGAAGGCCATTCATGATTGGATCGTCGTTCGCCTGAAGTATGATGAAGCACAGCAAAAGTACACAGCCTACGATGGCCTGAAAACGGGCAGCACAGTGTGTCAGGGTTATTCGCTGTTGGCCTATAAAATGCTCGAACGAGCAGGGATTACGAATCGGATTGTGGAGGGTAGAGCAGGGGGACAGCTGCATGCATGGAATCTTGTTTTATTAGATGGCCGATGGTATCACATGGATACGACATGGGATGACCCGACCCCCGATCGCGCGAACGAGGTAAGCACTTCATATTATCTGCTGACGGATTCAGAAATGCGGCGGGATCACTCATGGGTGAAACAATACCCTCAGGCGAATACATCGTATCGGGAAACCTTATCGGCATTGATAGCTACTGGAGGATCAAAGGCTACCGTGTATCAAAAACTGTACAATAACCTGGAATATCCATTGCAAGACGGCAAGGGGCTGGTCAAATCATCCGCCGATATCAAGGAGCAGGTTCATAAGGTGATAAATAAGGGAGGAACGTCACTTACCTTCGGCTATCAGGGGACGGAACGAAGTCTCAAGGAAGATTTGCAATCCTTATATCAACTTGGCTTGAAGTCCATTTCCTATCAGATTACGGATCTTGGAAGTACCGGCAATCTTCGTGTAACCCTAAAATGGGCCTGATGATTTTGCTGTAAAAAGCTACATTAACAAAGGAGTATTCTAATTTATATGCACAAGCGTTCCTTTACCTATTTGCTTGGCACGCAGACGCTGTCCAATGCGGCCGACATTCTTTATATTATGGCACTTGTGTCTCTGGTTTTTCATGAAACAGACTCGATCTTCTCTTCGGTGCTCGTTCCGTTGCTGCGAATGGGTGCACAGATGATCAGCGGCTTTTTGGCACCGCTCATTTTGGCCCGGTTCCAGCTTCCATTTATTTTATTCGTTTCCCAGTTCGGACAACTGGCCTTCTTCGCTGTACTGCTGGGCCACTTGTGGTCAGCGGGCACGGAGCCCGTATGGGTGATTGTGTTTGCGTTGGTGACAGCCATGTCCTTTCTGGACGGCTGGACTACACCTGCGCGCAATGCGCTGATTCCCCGCCTTGCTTCTGGGGAAGGGCTCATGCGGGCAAACAGTCTGGTATCGGTCAGCGATCAGACGGTGCAATTAGCGGGGTGGGGGCTTAGTGGTGTGCTCGTAGCTATGCTGGGCTCGGAAAAAACATTGCTGGTGGCTGGCGGTCTGTATATGATAGCGCTGATCTTCACCAGCTTGATTCGAGATCCCCTAGAACGCAAAGCCCATTATTTGCTTCAGCCTGGAACAAGGGTGCAAAATGGAGATGTCTCAGCTTATGAGGCTGTAACCGAGCCGGGACAAGGGCACCATGACTTGCCTCCCGCACAGTTGGAAGATAAGCTGTATGGTCCGGAATCAGAGAGTCTGTCGGTGCCTCCTAAACGTAAAAAGGAAATACTGCGAGAAGGTTGGAGTCTCATCGGAGCCAGTCGCAGACTGAAGGCTCTTATTTTTATGGATATGATTGACCTGCTGGGGGGATCGGTTTGGGTAGGCGCGTTCACGCTTGCCTTCGCTCAGCAGGTCTTGCACAAGAGCGAGGCATGGTGGGGATACATCAATGCCGCGTATTTTGCAGGGGCGATTGGCGGTGGCATCGTAGTCCTTGCCTGCGTCAAGCTGTTGCAGCGCAGACTGCTGCCCGCCATGCTAGCAGGAATGGCAGGCTATGGACTGCTGACAGCTTGGTACGCACTGAACACATTACCGCCACTAACGCTGCTTATCGTGCTGTTGATGGGGCTACCTGCGGAAATGTCGGTCGTCTCCCGCCGCACGATGATGCAAATGAGTGTGTCGGTACATGATTTGCCTAAGGTGCTGTCCGCCCAGGCTACGCTGACAAGCCTGACGTTTTGTATTTCGCTGCTTTTAATGGGCTGGATTGCAGATCATCTGGGTATCGTTAATTTGTACTTGTTTTCTGCGGTGTTGACGCTGATTGCTGTCATATACGGTATTTTTAGTCGTCGTGCCTTATCTATGACTTTATCAGCTGAAGTAGCTGCTTCTTCCAAATAAACAGAAAAAGCCCGTCTCCGGGCATATACAGGGGAACATGCGGATAACGGTCTTGGGACCAGGTGTATCGGCGTGTTTCCCTGATATGTGGAGACGGGCTTTTTATCACACACGGTATTCTATTATTTATCCGAAGGCGGATTTGAACTCAAATCACATTCTTTTAGCGGAACGATTTTAGTACGTTTGATCCATTTGTAGCCAAGCCACAGCAGAAGGAACAGTGGTACACTCATGTACGTAGCGATCATCGTTTTCCAGTCAATCTCCTGTCCGGTGAAGGCATCCGTCCCTTGCCCGATAATGACAATGATACATAGAGCAAAGGCGAACAACGGTCCAAACGGGAACCAGCGGGCTTTGTATGGAAGCTCACTCAGACTGTGACCCTGTGCAGTAAAGGCACGGCGGAAACGATAGTGGCTGACTGCAATCCCAACCCACGTAATAAATCCGCACATTCCCGAGGCATTGAGTAGCCAGTTATAGACTACACCGTCTCCATACAGGGAGGCGAGAAAAGCCAGCATACCAACAGCAGTCGTAATCAGAAGTGCATTCATAGGAATGCCGCGTCGATTGATACGCCCAAGGAAACGGGGGGCTTTACCTTCCCGCGCCAAAGCGTACAGTACCCGAGTCGCTGCATACATACCCGAGTTGCCTGCCGACAATACGGAAGTCAAAATAACGGCGTTCATGACTGAGGCAGCAATGGCAAGCCCCGCTTTTTCAAATACGAGCGTGAACGGACTGACTCCGATATCACTGATATCTCCTCGCAACAGATTCGGATTCGTATACGGAATGATCAAACCAATAACGAGAATCGCGAGAATATAAAAGAACAAGATACGCCAGAAGATTTGACGGATGGCACGTGGCACATTGTCACGCGGATTTTCGCTCTCGCCTGCGGCTACCCCAATCAGCTCGGTTCCCTGAAAGGAAAAGCCCGCAGCCATAAATACGCCCAATACAGCGAAGAATCCACCATGGAACGGGGCATCTCCTACCGTGAAGTTGGCAAATCCTACCGCAGGACCACCCATGATGCCGAAAATCATCAGCACCCCTACGGCCAAAAAGATGATTACAGTCACAATTTTAATCATCGCGAACCAGTATTCGGACTCACCGTAGCCTTTGACCGTCAACGCGTTCAGCAAGAAGATTATGGCCAAGAATAACAGACTCCACCAGGCAGAGTGACTTTCTGGAAACCAGTATTTGATGAGCACGGTCGCTGCTGCCAATTCGGCAGCAATCGTTACTGCCCAGTTGTACCAGAAGTTCCAGCCCATGGCAAAACCAAAAGCCGGATCGACGAAGCGACCTGCATAGGTATTAAAAGAGCCGGATTCAGGCATAAACGTAGCCAACTCACCGAGGCTGGTCATTAAGAAGTAGACCATAAGGCCAACTGCTGCATAAGCCAGCAGGGCACCGCCAGGTCCAGCTTCGGCGACCGCGCCTCCACTGGCGAGGAATAGCCCTGTTCCGATCGAGCCGCCGAGGGCGATCATCGTCATATGGCGGGCTTTGAGACTTTTACGCAAGGTTGCGTCAGATGTTGCTTTGTGTTGCACGTTCAAACACTCCTTCATGAAATTGTATTTCATGTCAGGGCAAGAGCCAGAAGGAGGGGGAGTATATAAATCAAAAGACCGCAGGGAATACGCCTGCGGTCTTGTCTATGCATTCCGCACCATACCTTCTTCTATAACAAGATAGCTCAACACACGTGTCTGTGTTAGGACATCGCGTGACAGTTCTGCTCCTTTCGGTTAGCAGCCCCAGCATACGGAGTATTTACAAAGAGTCAGCTCCGCATACTTCGGCGGGTGTACCTTTCTACTGGAATCTCAGACGGCTCTTGGCGTCTCCTCCAGTGTACTGATTACATCCGCGACCTCTACCTCATCATAAAACAGGTTGATGAGGTGTATGACATGATATTATATTGTATAGCGAACTACAGTATATCGTACCTGTACACCTTCTGACAATCGACAATTTTTTGAAAATCCACTTATCGATTCTTAAATCAGGAGTTCCGTTTGGCCATCTGCTGCCAAACCGTACCTGCGGCTTGCTCGCCTGATTCGATGCGCTCCAGCGCCATTTTAGCTTGTAGACTGACCTCGAATTCGGGGTCATCGACGGCCTTCTCCAGCGCATCACGCGCATCCTCGGTTCCAACCTCGTATAGAAAACGGGCTGCACGCCAGCGAACCAGCTTGCTGCTGTCCGATAGGGCTCCGATCATAGCACTGGTAGCGACGGGATCGCCAATGTCCGACAACGTGTCGCCAGCAGTGCGGCGTACTGCCGCTGAAGGATCGCGCAGCGCCTCGAACAGCAGTTCCATCGCCTCCGGTGTACGAATATCGCCCAGATAGACGACTCCCAGCCGCCGCAGCTGCATTTTGTCGTCATGCAGCGCTTGCCGGATCAGCGGCAAATGCTCGGGCGTCGGCTCCAGCCGATCCAGTGCAGCGTAGCGTGTGCGCCAGTCCTCGTGTTGCAGGGCCTGCTTCAGCTCGGCATCGCTCCACTCGCGGCGTTCCTCCACGAATTCGCTGTTGTCCGCGCCGTGGGCAATCGCCTGCTGGATAATTTGTTCCAGCCGATCCTGCGGAAAGGCTGCCTCCAATTCCTGCTCAACCTCGCGAGCAATATCCGGCAGTTCACCGTAGCGGACGCCGTAATCACTCAGCTTACGTTCTTTGATCAGCGTTGCACTCGCTACGCGGGTAACGGCTTGCACGAAGCGGTCGGACAAGGAAATTCGTTCCTCCTGCTGACCCGCTTTAACTCGAATTTGCATGGGAAGGCCGCGAAAAAATTGTACAAAAACCTGTGCTTCACCAAACGCTTCCCCAGAGGTTTCCTCTGGTAAATCCCAATTAGCGTCAGCACCTTCCTCGCCTAGCTGATCCCGGACCTGACCCAGAATAGTAGACCAATCGGCATTTCCTTTACGGTCAAGGGCTACAAAATCAGTCGTGTGAAACACGCTTTTGACCCCTTCAATGGCCAGCATACGCCGGATAAATGGGGGAGCCGAACGCTCATTGTCCCGTGTATATGTTCTGCGGATACCCGCTTCCAGCCGCTCATCCAGATGCAGCATCATGGTGTTCGGACTGGGAGTTGGCTCGATAGATGTTATCTTCATAGCTCGGTACAGCCTCCTGTTCAAAAGTTCTCCATATATCATATATAGCTTATCTGTATTGTACCTCATTCTGCGTAGGTCTCCAAAGAGGGGGTTTTCGTTTATAGAGAAAACACAATGACATATATCACATGATTTAGATGAGTATACCTGTTAAATAGGAGTATTTCATAGGTTTTATTCTAGAAATCCGGGGGCGGTGGCGGTGGGAAGTACCATCCGACTGCGCAGTGGCACTATAGGTAACTTTTAAGTTCGGTTTTAGTCTGATGTTGTATTATGCATCCCGCTTCAGTGGAACGTTTTGACGGCGGCGAATGAGCAGGGAGGCGATAAGTCCCACAGACAGAACAGCCGCCAGCAGCATAAATGTAGTCATCTGATTGCCGCCATTCCCCATCAAACGAATGGAAAGCATAGGGGCTATACTCGTACCGGCAAACAGGATGAAGGTATATAGTGAGACCGCTATAGCCCTTGCTGCCCCGCCGAGCTGACCAACTATTGTAATGAGTGAAGGGACACTTAGGGCAATGCCGCTGACAAAACATACACTTAATACCACGATAGCTATTAGAGAATGTGTCATTCCCATCAGCGCCAAACTAAGGATGGAAAGAAGAAGAGCTGTACGTAATACAAGGTGTACATCGAATTTCAGGGCCAATTTTCCGGCGAAGGGTGAGAGAAGCATGCCGATGATGCCAGCCGACCTGACATATAGCATCTGTCTACTATTGAGGCCAAATTCGGGATTGCCAAGGTAGCTTCCCAAAACCGTATACATGCTCACAAATGACATCAGAAGAACAAAAGCAATCGTGTAGCTTAACCATAAAGGATACGAACGCAGAACGGTCCCCAACTGACCGAAGGCTGCCCAAATGCGAACCCCTCGTTGCGGGGAGGGAGCTTTAGGCAGGAAAAAAAGAACGATCAGGAAGGTGATTGCGTACAAAACACCTAGCATTCCAAATACCATATTCCATCCGATTTGTTCGCTGATGATAATACTAAATACCTGTCCGGCAATACCTGCCACTAGAAAACCGGTGCTGATAAAGCCGATGGCTGTTACCCGTTTTTCGGTTGGAAACATATCTACGGCGTATGCGAGAGCAACGGGGGAAAAGGTGGCTGCCGCCAAGCCCTGAAGTAAGCGCAGTGCAACTAATACAGAATACTGACTGGTTAAACTGAGGGAGAACGAAAGGATCGTCAATGCGAGCAATCCAGCGACGATAATCTGCTTGCGTCCAAAGCGATCAGACAATCCTCCATAAATAAGACATCCCGCCGCAAAGCCTAAGGAAAAGATACTTCCCGGCAGAGCTGCTTCAGCTAGCGTTTTTCCAAATACTTTAGCAAAGAGAGGGACCAAAGGGATCGTCACATACAGGCTGGACATGACGACAACCGCTGACCAGCATAGGATTACGGTCATCCATGCATAAGGGAGAGCAACATTTTCCTTCTGGATAACGGTATCGTTTGTTCGTAGTTTACTCATCAATAGAACACTCCTTCATCATCAAATAAGTAATTTGAAATACAAACAATTAAATATATTAGATAACCTAATTATATGTTCAAAAAAAATTACCTGCCCACCCCCAGTTTGTTTTCCATATGATGATGGATTTTTTCTATAATCCGCGAAAAAATGATCTGTTCCTCGGGCTCCAAAATACTCGCTAGGGAAGCACAGGAAGACCAAAATACAGGGAGCACTTGCTGTACAAGGTGAGAACCCGCTTCTGTAATGCGTACATGAATTTTGCGCCGATCTGTAGAACTATGTTCTCTGATAATCCAGCCTCGTTGCTCTGTCCAATCCAGGAGGGATGTTACAGATGCACGTCGGATGCCTAGACGGTCAGCAATCATAGAGGGGCTCATCTGAGCCTGGGATTGGTGCAATGTCAATAGCAACAATAAATCTAGCTTACTCTCTGTCAGGCCGTAAGCAGCTAGATCCAAATCTACCGCGTCGAGCACATTATCACCTGTCCATAGCAAGAAGAGACCAATACGGGCAAGTCGCCGGTCTGTTTCTGCAAGGGCAGTTTGATCCATTAACTTTAGATAAGGTTCTGGGCCCAGACGAGGAAGAGATTGCTGGATGAAGTCCCGCTTACTTTGTTTTGGCGGCATAAGTTCACTCTTTTCATATAATTAGGTTATCTAACTATTTATCAATATAACGTATTGTCATGAATAAAACAATATCTAGAAAGAAATACTGCTACATTCAATACAGAAGCAGGGTTAAAAATCAGCTGAATGAACCAAACTGTAAATAGGTTACCAAAATGCCCCAAAAGATAAGTGAAGGAGGCGTTCCTATGTTCCGCAAGCAGGAAAGAACGCTCATTATTGTATGTATAGTAATTGCGGCCATTATGCTATATGCCGTAATTAAAAGCATAGCTCGCTTGACTCCCTAGTTGGTAATCATGAGTGAATTCGAAGTTTTCCCTATTAAAAATGTGAAATGAAGGAGTGAAACCCATTTGTCTTCACTGGACCCTGTATTGCTAAGCCGGATGCTGACCGGAATTACCCTGTTTGTTCATATCGTATTTGCATCCATCGGCGTTGGCGTACCCTTAATGATTGCACTTGCAGAATGGCGCGGGCTGCGAACTGGTGATTCGCATTATACACTGCTGGCACGGCGGTGGGCTCGGGGGTTTGTCATTACTGTCGCCGTGGGCGTCGTGACAGGCACCTCCATTGGTCTACAGCTCAGTTTGCTTTGGCCTACCTTTATGCGGGTGGCCGGACAAGCGATTGCGCTGCCCCTGTTTTTAGAGACGTTTGCTTTCTTTATCGAAGCAATATTCCTAGGCATCTATTTGTATACCTGGGATCGGTTTAAAAGTAAATATTTTCACTTGATGCTGCTCATCCCGGTAGCGATTGCCTCGTCTGCCTCAGCGGTTTTTATTACGACTGTGAACTCGTTCATGAACCAACCTCAAGGCTTTACACTCAAAAATGGAGTCATGACCAATATTCATCCCATCGAGGCTATGCTAAACCCGGCCACGCCGACCAAAGTGTCCCATGTACTGGCTTCCTCGTATACATTGAGCGCAGGGGTGCTGATGGGGCTGGCTGCTTACAGCATGCTGCGGGGGCGTAATCACCCTTATTTTAAAAAGGCGCTGAAGCTGACGGCCACCTGTACCATTGTATTTGCCATCAGCACAGTGCTGATTGGAGACGCATCCGGCAAATTTCTGGCCAAATATCAGCCGGAGAAGCTGGCTGCTGCCGAATGGCATTTTGATACGATGACACACGCCCCCTTTGTATATGGCGGCTTTATGGACGAAAACGGTGAAATCAAATATGCCCTGAAAGTGCCTTATGCACTTAGTATCCTGGCAGGTAATTTGCCTAGTACGGAGGTTAAGGGGTTAAATGACTATCCGGTGGAGGAGCGTCCGCCGCTGTCTATTCATTATATGTTTGACCTCAAGATCACCACAGGAGTGCTGATTCTCGTCATCCCACTGCTGTATCTGATCCGTAAGCGTTTGCCAGGTCGCAAACCCTACCCCAAATGGCTGCTGCTAGCGCTCATTCTGGTCGGACCGATGGCGATGGTAGCTATTGAGCTGGGCTGGATGTTTGCAGAGGTCGGCAGACAGCCGTGGATTTTACGCGGATATATGAAGGTGTCCGAAGCAGCAACCACTTCTACAAGTGTTGGGTGGATGCTAGTGTTGTTTGTTATTTTGTATCTGGTGTTGTGCTTCTCGGCCATCAAGGTACTCAGCAAGCTATTCCGTAATAAGGATGCCGTGGAAGAGATAAGACAGCTGGGCCTGGAAGGGGCTGAAGGCAAGTGAGCTATGAAATTGTAGGTATCGCTATATTGTGGACCTTCCTGTTTGGATATTTGCTTGTGGCGTCCATTGATTTTGGTGCAGGCTTTTTCAGCTTTTACAGCGTGCTGACAGGCCACCAGAATAAAATCCACAATATCATTCAACGATATCTGTCTCCGGTGTGGGAGGTAACGAACGTATTTCTCATCTTTTTTGTGGTGGGATTAAACGGGTTCTTCCCGGATGCGGCTTATTACTATGGTACGGCGTTACTCGTTCCCGGCAGTATTGCGATTGTGCTGCTCGCGATCCGGGGAGTATATTATGCTTACAATACCTATGGGCATTCGGGTAAAAATAATATCGTCTACATGGCATTGTACGGTGCGACTGGGCTGCTGATTCCCGCGGCACTGTCGACGGTCCTCGCTATTTCAGAAGGCGGCATTATTATAGAGAACAGCACAGGTGTTCATCTGCAATGGGGCCAGCTATTAAGCAACCCTTACACGTGGGCAGTTATTATTCTGGCGCTGGTGAGTGTATTGTATATATCGGCGATGTTTTTGTCCTTTTATGCCAAAAGGGCAGGGGACAAGGTCGCTTTTGAAATCGTACGAGGGTACGCGTTACTCTGGAGTGCTCCTACGATTTTAGCGAGTTTGTTCGCATTTTTCCAGATTAACAAACAAAATCCAGACCATTTTGCCAATATGCTTAGTATGGCCTGGATGTTTGTCGCATCCTTCATATGCTTTGTGGGAGCAGTGTATCTGGTCTGGCAGCGGCGGCATTTGGGTATCTCCTTCATCCTGGTGATGCTGCAATTTGCATTTGCCTGGTATGGCTATGGCCGCTCACATCTTCCGTATGTTCTGTATCCCTACATTAATGTATATAACAGCTTTACGAACTCTACGATGGCGTATGCATTGATTACGGCGTTTGTTGCGGGTCTGCTGGTGCTGGTTCCTTCGCTGATCCTGATATTGAGATTGTTTCTGTTCGATGCAAAGTATGTACGAGGACAAGCGGGAAAGAAGGGGTGAGTTAGAGTGGTTGCTTTCGAGCATTTTACGATCATGTATGAGTCGCCGATCATTATCGTGGTGGCGATTGTGTTTTTGTTTATTTATTCGGCACGCTTTAAAAATCCACAGGACTGACAATAACATGTGGAGCAGGCCTTCTAATAGATCCGGGAGGTCTGTTTTTGCTGTATTATCGCAGAATTTCCTTTACAGATGTGATTGAATTATACTTTACATAGTTCAGGATGTTGCATCATTTCATGATCACATTTGAGTGACAATATATAGTTAAATTGAACCGTTGTGTTTTTTGGAGAACGGGTCTGTCAGGGAGGGGGCTGCATCATGCCTAAAGTGCGTTTTAACAATATGGATCATGTAAATACCGATAAAACCATTAAGCAATTCAGACAATGGCGGCAGGAGCGACGCAGCAAAATAAAGGATTACACGTTCGTTGTGCCCAACCATCTCCCGGAGCTGGAGTTTCTGCATAGTAATCGGGAAATGGCGACGGCGACCTGGGTGGGCCATTCCACCTTTTTCATTCAGTACCTTGGGCTGAATATGGTCACCGATCCGGTGTGGGCAGAGCGTATGGCTTTTGATAAAAGATTGGCTCCGCCCGGTATTCGTATTCAGGATGTGCCACCGCTAGATATCATTCTGCTGTCACATTCGCATTATGATCATTTACATTTGGCATCGTTGCGGAAGTTATATCGTGCAGATACATTGATACTCGTCCCCTCGGGGTTAAAGTCGAAAATGATCCGTAAAGGCTTTCGCAACTGCCATGAGCTGCAATGGTGGGAGCATTTTACGGTAGGTGGAGTGCGGATTACATTTGTTCCGGCACAGCACTGGACACGGCGTACGCCGTTTGATACCAATACTTCACATTGGGGTGGATACGTTCTGCAAAGTGAGCAGCAGGTGATCGGTTCTGCCACGTCTGTTGCAGGCTCAGATGCTCACGCAGAATCAGATTCAGCGGAGGCACCTACGTTGTATTTTGTGGGAGACACCGGATATTTCCGTGGGTTTAAGGAGATTGGCGAGCGCTTTGCTATTGATCTGACCTTTATGCCGATTGGTGCGTATGAACCGGAATGGTTCATGACCTCGCAGCATGTGACACCGGAGGAGGCGTTGCAGGGCTTTGTGGATTGCGGCGCAGATCAGATGATCCCGATGCACTATGGAGCCTTTAAGCTGGCGGACGATACGCCGAGAGAGGCGCTGGATCGTCTTGAAGTGGAGCGAGAGCGCTTGGGGATTGCAAAGGAACGCATCCATGTACTGGGGCACGGAGAGACGCTGAAAATTGGGCGTCGTTGCTCAACTAGAATCTGAAGGGTTCAGTAACGTATATAAAATAAGCGACTCGGTGGACAATGAATTTGCCTGCCGAGCCGCTTTTTTTAGTTTTAGGCTACCGTCCAGAATTATACGGCTTCGATATCACTCGCCAAAGAGGAATCATTGTTCGAGATGGGATGACGAACGATTTTAACCTCATAAAATGTGATTTTGTTTTCAATAATATAGTCTGGAATTTGACGGTGGTTGTGGGATTCGCGGAACGCTTCACTTTTCGTCCAGCCTTGGAAGTTCTCTTTTTCCTGCCAGCGTGTGCTAATCGTTACTTCCTCATAATCCTTCGTGTTTTCCGTCAGCAGCACTTCCAGACCGAGGAAGCCTTCCATTTTTTCAACCTGTCCTTCTTTGTTAAATCTTTCGATGAGCAGGTGGGCATTGCCCGGTGTAATTTTAGATGTATTTGTAACGATAACCATATTAAATTCCTCCTGAATGATGTGGTATGGTCGGTATAATAACCGGATAGCCATCCTCAAATTTGATGGTAGCGTTCATTTCATAAATGTCACGAAGAAAAGCAGACGTCAAAATCTGACGGGGTTCGCCAGCGACGGCGATTCGTCCCTTTTTAAGCGCAATCATATGATGACAATAGGCCGCAGCTTGCTGCAAATCATGCAGTACCATAACAATCGTCAAGCCGGACTCGTGATTGATACGCCGCAGCATATCCATAACTTCAAATTGATGGGCGATATCCAGAAAAGTGGTTGGTTCATCGAGTAAAAGAATACCCGTTTGTTGGGCCAAGGCCATTGCAATTCGCGCTTTTTGTTGTTCACCTCCCGATAGAGTATGGAACATCCGATCTGCATAGGGCTTGATGCCTGTGATTCCCATGACATGGTCGATAATATGCTGGTCTTGTCTGGTAGGACTTGTCCTCAAACCCTTGGTATGAGGGGATCTTCCGTAAGCGACCAGCTCACGGACTGTTAATAACGGCAGCATGTCCTTCATTTGCGGCAGCATGGTAATCGTCTGGGCAAAATCACGCCGTTTGTATTCCTCTACGGGCCTTCCCAGTACGGAAACCTTGCCCTGATCCTGCTTGAGCAGCCGGGTCAAAATCCGCAAAAGCGTAGACTTGCCTGAGCCATTGGGACCGACAATGGCAGTGAGTTGTCCGGCGGGCAAGGTAATGTTCACATCGTCCAACTGGAAATATCCGCGTTGTAAGGAAAGATGCTCACCCTGAATGGCTGTCATCCGAAATTCCCCCGTTTCTTGAGCAGGATTAAGAAGAACGGTGCCCCAATGACGGCCAGCAAAATACCGACAGGCAGCTCAATTGGGTCAAACCAAGAGCGTGCCACTGTATCCGCCAGGACAACCAGTGTTCCGCCGCCCACAATGGAAAGGGGGAGGAGAAAACGATAATCTTCCCCGATGAGCAGCCTTATAACATGGGGGACGACCAGTCCTACGAACCCGATCAGCCCGGCTACACTGACTGCCGTGCCAGCGAGCAGGGCAGAGAGCAAAATAATGAGCATCCGTTGAAGCTCTACCCGCTGGCCCAGCAACTGTGCTGAATCATCACCCAATAGCAACAAATTCGCAGGCTTAATGGCAAACAAAGAGGCGATTAAGCCAATGATAGCGTAAGGAGCCATGAACTCCAGATGATGCCAGCTTCGTCCATTTAACCCGCCGGATAGCCAAGGAAGTACAGCCTGTACGCGGTCGCTGTACATGACCATTACTCCGTTGGTGAGCGCGCCCAGCAACGCGTTGATTGCAACACCAGCCAGTACAATTTTGACAGGGGAAGCCCCTCGGTCCCAAGCCAGCAGGTAAATGACGATCGCACTCAGAAAGGCTCCCAAAAAGGCGGTTACCGGAAGAAGGTAACTAAGCTGTGGAAGCATCACCATCGTAATGACGGCTGCAAGCCCACCTCCAGCCGATACACCAATAATGCCTGGGTCAGCCAATGGATTTTTCATGACGCCTTGAAGAAGTGCTCCTGAAGCTGCGAGACAAGCGCCTACCAGTAAACCCACCAACACTCTGGGTAGTCGGAGATCCATTAGGATCGTGCGATATGTGGATTCATCATTATGTAGCAAAACCTGATTGATTTCTTGAAGTGGAATCGACACCGAACCGTAGGCCAGACCGTACACAGAGACAGCTAGCAGTAAGATCGGAAGGGTAATCCAGGCGATGGTGCGTCTTCTGGTGCGCTGTAGTTTGTTCATCGTCATCGCCTATTTCGCCGGATACAGCTTTTGGTGCATCAAATCCAGCGCTTTAGTGACCCGTGTCCCCGGATTCGTCCCGAACAAATCTGAAGGTAAAACTTCGACCTGATTGTTTTGGACTGCCCTGATTCCGTTCCAAGCTGCATTTTCCTGCATTTCCTTTATAAATGCGGCTTTAACCTCTTCCGTATTACCATGGGTCATGATGAAAATGTAATCGGGGTCAGCTTGTACGATGCGTTCTGTGTTCAACTGTGCATATTGCGGGAAATTTTGCAGGCCCGGAAAATCAGCGGCGATATTGGAGCCACCTGCAACTTCCAAAATATTTCCGCCTAGAGAATTCGGCAGCGCCGCCATGTACGTGGCCGGGGCTCCGTAAACCAGCAACACCTTCGGTTTGGAGGTAGAGGCTGTTTCTTTTTGCAGCTTGACTACCTGTTGGTCAATTTGTTGGTTCAGCTTTACGGCCCCGGCCTGCTTTTGCAGTAATTGTCCGAACAGGGTAATTTGTGACTGGATATCCTGAACTGAATTGGCCCCAGTCAGCAGTAGTTGTGAACCGACTCCTTCAATAGCTGGAATGTCTTTTTCATTCATAGGATAATTGCCTAGCACGACATCCGGTTTGAGCATCGTGATTTTCTCCAGATCCACTTCATGGGTGGAGCCTATTTGCTGAACGTTTTCAGCAGCAGGTACGACGGAAGGTCCATTGGAGTTGGGTCTGCCCACGGCTGTCCCGCCTAATGCGTAAATAATATCCAGATCGCCATTGCTGAGCGCAACGATATGTTGAGGGACCTTTTGAAACGCCAACGTCCGTTTTGAAAAATCAGTAACTTGAATCGTCGCGCCGCTTGTCGTGCTTGAAGCGGTAGATACGGAAGCGCTGGCTGGTTTGTGATCTGCGGAGGTACCATTACTACATCCGGTAACTGCCAATAAAAGCGCTGCGGACGACCACAACACATAAGATTTCATGTTATTCCTCCTGCAATTTTCAAGTTAAACAATAATGATAATCATTTTCATTTATGTATAAGAGAATGATAATGAATATCACTGAGTATTGTCAATTGAAAAAAAGCAATTTTTTAAATAAATTTTGAACTAAAAACAAAAGAGAGTCATTCGAATTATAGAAGAAGGAACTACAAATTTTTATTAAAAAATAGCATATATCAAGGGATTACGTACACACAAATACATATTGACATTTTCGAAAAGTGTAAGATATATTGGTGATGGGTTTACTTGATTTTGCGAAATTATGGAATAGAGAGGTGGGGAGACAAGCTCGAAAAGAGCTATTTTTTTTAAATTATCAATTGAGAATGATAATCAATTAGTTTATTCTCGTGGGGAGGGACTGCTGTCAAAATGAAGAAGGGGTATTCTGCAATTATTGCTGTGTTTCTGCTGGTGAGTGTGCTGAGCTTTTGGCCAACTTCGTCATCTGTAGGAGCCGCTGCGGCTTCTCCAAAATTGGCGGATGGTACATACACGCTCAAATACAATATTCTCAAGGCAGAAAATGATTCGGTATCCATGGCTAATGATTATTTTGAAAAACCAGCTAAGTTGTATGTAAAGAAAGGTCAAATGACCATGCAAATTAAGCTGAATCATAGCGAATGGACAACCGGGTTTAAAGTGGATTACAAAGGTAAAATCATCGATACCAAGGTCATCCAAAAGGATGCCAAAGCCGATACTCGCACCGTGCAATTTCCCATTGCGAGTGTCAACAGCCCGTTGATCTCTAAAATCCATGTTACTGTCCCTGCTTACAATTACGATCATGACTATACGATCCGCTTCGCTTTTGATTCCAAAAGCATCAAAAAAGTTGCAGCCGTCCAGTCAGCGAAATCAGCCAAATCTTCCAAAAAGTAAATTGAAGCCATCTTTATCGTTCATAAAATCAACATAAATTCAAGCATAAAAAATTGAGGAGTGTGTGTAGATATGAATATGGTAATGAATCGCTTTGAGCAATTTTCTTTCAAGAGGGCATTCGTAGCACTGATCATGACAGCACTTGTTTTTGCACTGATGGCTCCACTTTCTGCTAAAGCAGCAGCAGCCGACGGCACGTATAACGTAGATTATACCGTTCTGAAGGATCAAACCAATGAAACTTCTCGATTGGACAGCTATCTGACGAAGCCTGCTCAGGTTACGGTAGCTAATGGCAAAAATGTTGTTCGTCTGACTGTGAAAAGCAGCAATCTGATTACGGCGTTCAAAGTAGAGCAAAATGGCGTATTGCAAGATGCGACTGTAGTAAGCACAAATACGGCAAACAACACTCGTGTCGTGGAATTCGAAGTGGCTGACCTGAATGCCAAAGTAAATGCTTACGCTGAAATTACCATCCCAGTGATTGGTTACACAGGCAAGTACGATGTACAACTGCAATTCGACGAAATCTAATCCAAAATAAAACGTAAAAGGAGATTAAAACATGAACATGATTATGAATCGTATGGAGAAATTGTCTATAAAAAAAGTAATGCTCACTGTATTGATGGCTGCGCTTGTTTTTGTGGTACTAGCCCCATTCTCAGCTAATCAAGCAAACGCGGCTTTGCCTAATGGAACGTATCAATTGCCTTATACCGTTTATAAAGATGGAACCACTGAGCCTTCTTACATGGATACCAATGGTTATGTAAAAAAACCAGCCACACTGATTGTTACGAATGGTCAATACAAAGTGCGAGTAGCTATTACTAAAAGTGCTTGGGTTACTGAATTCAAAACGCAACAAAACGGCCAGTATGTGAATGCGACTGTGGTAAGTACATCAGGTGATACAAGAATAGTAGAGTTTCCTGTAAGTAATTTTGCTCAAAAATTAAACGTTAAGTTGCATGTAAGTGTACCAAAAGAATACACTGGCGGCATTCCTTACGATCACGACTATGTTGTTCAATTCCAATTCGACGACAGTGATATCTAAGGGTTTCTTTTTGAGATAATGATTTTGAACTGAATGCTCATTTGGAGCTTAGTTCCAAAGCTCCAAATGAGTATATTTTAAGTAGGGGGATACATCACCTTGAAAAGCCGATTGAACAAATATATTACGACATTCGCTGCTATTCTAATGTTGTTTTCTTTATTTTCACCATACGCAGGAGCAACACCCGAGGATGAATCCACTTCGTCGAATTTGCCTGACTCAAGCACTACAGTGACTAGTGCTACGTATGCTACTTATGAGTATCCGGTAGAACTGCCCGGTCCATATGTTGAGCCTACCAATGCTATAACTACTACTGAAGCGACTTATGCAGATGGAGAATACCTGATTGATTATAAGCCTTTACGAAAGACAGTCAGCGGAAGCACCAAGGACTCGAGTTTTAAAACAAACTATACCTATCCTGGAGACTTGATCATTAAAGATGGAAAATACCATTTTTCATTTAAATTTGCGGAGGCTCAAGGACTTTCGAAATTTTTAGTAGAACAAAACGGGGAAACGGTTCCCGCCAAAATAGAAGTAGATTCCGGAAAAGCTTCGGGAACTGTTAGCTTCGATGTTTATGATTTTCATCAAAATGTAAATACAGAGTTTGGATTTAACAGCAGTTCTCCATGGTATGTAGATACTGATCCAGACCGTTCAGTGAAGGAATGGATTGAGTTTGATCCTTCCAGTTTGAGACTTAAAAACTCAACGGAGAATCCAACCGTTCCACCAGTGACACCGCCGGTAACGCCTCCTAGCACAGGAGAAAAATTAGCTGATTTGGACTTTACGCTCTTGAAAGATGGAACAGATGAAAAGTCTATGATGGATGGGTATACAGAGAAACCAGGCTCACTAATAGAGCGTGGAGGTAAACAATATGCCCGGTTTACATTAAAGAATAGCAAGCAAATTGATGGCTTCAAAGTAGAGCAAAATGGAGTGTTAACTGACACCTCTATTGTAAATGAAGACCAGAATGCGAATACACGAGTTATCGAGTTTGAAGTAAAAGAACTACCAGCCAAGCTGAATGCATGGGTGAGCATCAACTGGCCTGAGTTGGGCTACGTGCATACTTATAATGTAGATCTGCAGTTGGCTTCTGTACCTGTACCAACAACTTTGGCGGATGGAACGTACTCTATTAACTTTGATACTTTGCATGCAACCAAAGATCAGCCATCGGCCATGGCCCAATATCTGTTGTCTCCGGCGACTTTGACGGTATTGAAGGGACAAAAAGAAGTTTCCTTCACCATTAAAGACAGCACTACCGTAACAGAATTCAAAACAGAGCAAAACGGGACACTTACGGATGCAGACATTGTAAGCGAGGACAAGACAGCCAATACGCGTGTTGTGAAATTCAAAGTAGCCGATTTGGACGCGATTTTGAATGCACAGGTCCATGTGAGCACGACTTATCCAGGTGGGGTTTATGAGATGGACCATAAACTTCGTCTTCAGTTCGATAAAAATAGTATCACAGAAAATGGAAGCTCTCCAGAAACGACATCCAATCTGGACTTCACTCTTTTGAAGGATGGAACGAATGAAGTTTCTATGATGGATGGGTATACGGGGAAACCAGGCACCTTGATTGAACGTAATGGCAAGAAGTATGTTCGTTTCACCTTGAAAAACAGTAAACAAATTGATGGTTTTAAGGTAGAACAAAACGGAGTATTAACTAATGTTGCTACAGTAAGTGAAGACAAAACTGCGAATACACGAGTTATTGAATTCGAGGTTAAAGAAATACCTGCTAAGTTAAGCGCATGGGTAAGTATCAACTGGCCTGAACTGGGCTACGTGCATACCTATAATGTAGATCTTCAATTGGCTTCTGCACCTACATCACCTAGCTTGGCAGATGGAACGTATGCTATTAACTTTAATACCCTGCATGCAACCAAAGATCAGCCATCCGCAATGGCGCAATATCTGTTGTCTCCAGCGACTTTAACGGTAGCAAAAGGACAAAAGGAAGTTTCCTTTACCATTAAAGACAGCACTACCGTAACAGAGTTCAAGACAGAACAAAACGGGACATTAACGGATGCAGATATTGTAAGCGAGGACAAGACAGCCAATACACGTGTTGTGAAATTCAAAGTAGCCGATTTGGACGCGATTTTGAATGCACAGGTCCATGTAAGCACGACCTATCCAGGTGGGGTTTATGAGATGGATCATAAGCTTCGTCTTCAATTTGACAAAAACAGCATTACGAATGCTCCAACCCCGGTTGATCCTGGGACGCCAGGTACACCAGGCACGCCTGGAAAGAATTTAGCTGATGGAACGTATTCAATCAATTTCGATGCGTTGCATGCAACCAAAGATCAAAAATCGGCCATGGCGCAATATTTATTGTCTCCGGCTACGCTGACGGTATCGAAGGGCAAGTATGAAGCCTCCTTTACGATTAAAGACAGCACCACCGTGACAGAGTTCAAAACAGAACAAAACGGGACGTTGACAGATGCAGATATCGTTAGTGAGGATAAGAATGCGAATACACGTGTTGTGAAATTCAAGGTGGCCGATTTGGACGCTATTCTGAATGCACAGGTGCATGTGAGCACGACCTATCCAGGTGGGATTTATGAGATGGATCATAAGCTTCGTCTTCAATTCGATCGCAGTAGCATTACAGCTAAAGGACCGGATAACGGAACCACAACTCCAGTTGAAAATGGCAGATACAGCATTGATTTCTCCGTATTCAAAAATGGAAGCAATGAAATATCTGTGATGGATGGATATATGCAAAAGCCAGCTACACTGTTAAAACAGTCTGGTAAAAATATCATTCAAATTAAAATGGACAAGAGCAGTTGGATTAAAACGTTTAAAGTAAATGGTTCTGAAGCTCAGGTGGTTGAACAGTCCACCTCTGCAGACACAAGAACAGTACAATTTGAAGTACCTAATCTGTCAGATAAAGTTACAGTGAACACGCATGTCATCGTACCTGGATTAGATTTGGGTGGCATCCCTTATGACCACGTATATGATGTGCAGTTCCAATTCGAGCCTGCCACCATTCGCAGCTTTGTTGAGCCTACCTCTTCAGGGGCGGCTGATCCTATCGTTAAACTGGATTTTGACAAGCTTGCCAATGGGAAATATGCATTAAAATTCACCATTGTGCTGCCAGATGGCATCACAGGATCTGAATCTCCGGCTCAACGCTTCATCACTAATGAACCAGCGCAATTGGTCGTGGAAGGCGACAAACGGTTTGTAGGTCTGAAGCTGCAAAACAGCAATGAAGTTAAGGCGCTGCGCATTTGGGATAACGCAAGTGGAGGTTATCAGGATGTAGAAGTGACCCGGGAAGATGCAGCAAGTAATACGAAGGACGTTCGTTTCAGTGTAAGTGACTTTAAGAACAACGTAAAAGGTCAACTGGTTGTCTACGAAGCTTCAAAAGTGGCAAGTAGCGCTCCGATGGTTTTCAAGGCGGAGGATCGAGTAGAAAAGGTATATGATTTTGAATTTAAATTCGATACCAGTAATGTATCTTATCACAACGAAACAAAAGCAGACGAAGTAGAACAGGGGAAAAATAACTTAGCCGATGGAGAGTACACGGCGAACTTCCGTGTGCTTGCAAACGGAACGGACAAGGATTCTTTGGTGGCTCCATTTGTACAGAGTCTGGCGAAGTTGATTGTGAAAAATGGTAAGGTCCAGGCTCATGTAACCGTAACAGACAATCAGGCTTTGAAATTATTCCAAACGGACTTTGAGGGCCGCTACGCGAATCCGACGATTGTGGGTGCCGACACAAAAGGTGATACACACACAATTGCCTTCGAAGTACCCGATCTGGATAAAAAGCTGAGTGTGTACACACAGGTATATCTGCCTGAGAAATACATTTTTAATGAGAAATTCGGCGGACAGATTCAATTTGACCGTGCATCGCTCAAAGGTGAGGGAGTTAATGCAGCTACAACTGCAACCGCTACTGAATCGGCAGCAGCTTCTACGGACAAAGCAACAGAAACGACCACCTCGGTAGCTGAAGCAAAACCAGCAGTTGAGCAACCAGTTCAACCTGCTTCCGAGAAGCAATACACGATCAATTACAACGTATTTAAAGACAAAACGAATGAAGCGTCCGTTATGGATGGTTATCTCGATAAGCCAGCCACATTGATTGAAAAGGGAGACAAGCGCTATATCCAAGTCACTTTGAAAAACAGCTCTTGGATGCCGACTCTACAAGTGGAGCAAAACGGTACCCTAAAAGATGTGGAAGTGATCTCGACATCCGGTGATACACGTATCGTTCAATTTGAGGTAGGGGACTTGTCTCAGAAAATCAGTGCTTACACACACGTTATTGTGCCTGGTTTGGTCCTTGGCGGAGTACCGTATGATCACTGGTATACGGTTCAGTTCCAATTTGATGAAGCAAGCCTAAAGGTGAAATAATCTCAGGTTATGACATCAATGAAGCCTAAATAACAGCAAAGTTTGTATGCGAGCAAGTCTTGGTGCCCCGGCATCAAGACTTGTCAGCATTTACATACCCGAGGAATTTGCAAAAATCCACCCGAAAAAATTGGGACTCACGCTGTTGCTCTATATTTTGAATTGAGGTGATTGGATTTTTATGAAACAGTATGCAGCTTTGGCTCAAAGGAAAGCGTTTGTTTTCTATGTGTTAATCGGCATCATGATCTTGTTGCTGGCCGGATGTTCCGGGGGAGCACAGGCTGGACAGAACCATAGCGATGGTTCGACTTCAACGGCAGCATCAGATGCAACCGGAAAGTCCTCTGATGATAAAACAGCAACTCCACGTATTGTGGCGACTACAGTAGCCATTTCTGAAATTACGGATGCGCTGGGCTTGGATTTGGCTGGCAAGCCAACAAGCACCAAAGTATTGCCTGATCGTTACAAGGATGTTCCTGATGTGGGAAATCCGATGAGTCCTGATATGGAAAAAGTAATGTCCTTGAAACCTACAGATGTGCTTTCGGTGACCACACTCAAATATGATTTGGAGCCTAAGTTTAAGGACCTGAACATTAATGCTGAGTTTTTGAATTTTGAAAGCCTTGCGAATATTCAAAAGGAAATTAAAAAGCTGGGAGACCGATTTGATAAAGCTGAAAAGGCGAAAGAGATTAATGGGGCCTTGGATGCCAAAGTTACTGAGATTCAGCAAAAAATTAAAGGCAAGAAGTCTCCTAAAGTACTAATTCTACTGGGTGTTCCGGGAAGCTATCTGGTGGCTACCGAACATTCCTATATTGGGGATCTGGTGAAAATTGCAGGCGGGACAAATGTGGTTCAAAGTGAGAAGGTGGAGTTCATAGCCCACAATACCGAAGCCTTGCAGCAATCCAATCCTGATATCATTTTGCGTGCTGCACACGGGATGCCGGATGAGGTCGTAAAAATGTTCGATGAAGAGTTCAAAACTAACGATATCTGGAAGCATTTCAACGCTGTGAAAAAAGGGCATGTTTATGATTTGCCTGAACCGTTGTTTGGCACCACAGGGAATTTAGCGGCAAGCTCTGCGCTGGATGAGCTGATGAAAATGCTGTATCCTTCGAATTAAAGGAAGCTGATGACATGTCCAAAAAATTATGGAGCCTTATTGTTGTAATTGTCTTACTCGTCGGTGTCATGCTGTACTCAGCGATGACAGGCAGCCTCAAGGTGAATTTGAGTCAGTTGGTGGCCGGATTGTGGACAGGCACAGATGATCAGGTGAATGTGGTCAAGGATCTTAGACTACCGAGAATTATCGTAGCTGTGATGGCGGGTGCAGCCCTTGCAGTGGCGGGTGTTTTGCTGCAAGCCGTCATGAAAAACCCGCTGGCAGATTCCGGGGTGATCGGCATTTCTTCGGGAGCGGCCTTGGTCTCGCTGATCGCGGTGACCCTCTTTCCGGCGCTTTATTTCTGGATGCCGTTCTTTTCATTTATCGGCGGTGCGTTGGCCTGCCTAATGGTCTACGGATTTTCATGGAAATCTGGCTTGCATCCCATTCGACTTATTCTGATTGGGGTGGCAGTAAACGCCATCTTTTCCGGCCTAGGTCAGTCGTTTAACTATCGGGGCAGTTATGCGGTCACCAGCATTAACCAGGTCACCACCTCAACCTTGTCTATGAAAAAATGGGTAGATGTCGAGGTGATTGTGACTTATGGCGGAATTGGTTTAATTTTGGCCATGCTTGTCTTCTCTTGGTGTAATTTCTTGTCCCTTCAAGATAAAACGGCTAAAAATTTGGGCCTTAACGTGACACGTGCACGACTTTTAATTTCTGTGATAGCAGTGCTGCTTGCAGCAACGGCTACAGCTATAGCAGGAGTAATTGCTTTTATCGGCCTGCTCGTTCCGCATTGTGCCCGCTACCTGGTTGGCTCGGATCATAAGTGGCTGATTCCGTTTTCTGCCTTATGCGGCGGTTTGCTGCTGTTGCTTGCGGATACGCTGGGGCGAACGGTGCTTGCTCCCAATGAAATTCCGGCCTCTATTATTATGGCAGTCATTGGCGGACCATTCCTGATATTCCTGATCAGAAAGGCGGATCGCACCTATGGACATTAAAAATATAACCTTCTCCTATGATCGAAAAACAGATCGTCTACATGCGATCAATGCTGTTATTGAACGGGGACGAATTACTACGATTATTGGGCCCAATGGATGCGGCAAATCGACACTGCTCAGTGTGATGTCCAACAATGCCGTTCCTCGCAAGGGCGAGGTGGTTCTGGATGGCAAGGAGATAGCCCACTACAAGCCCAAAGAACTAGCCCGTCAATTGGCGGTAGTTCATCAGCAGAACGAAGCGCCCTCTGACCTGACAGTAGAAAAACTCGTCAGCTTCGGAAGACTGCCTCATAAGAGCATGTTCACATCCAGCCGGGACGAGGACGAGGAAGCATTGGAATGGGCTATAGCCTGCACCAATCTGGAGGAACGCAGGACACATACACTGGATCAGCTCTCAGGAGGAGAACGGCAGCGTGTGTGGATTGCAATGGCCTTGGCACAGCGAACGCCGATTTTATTTTTGGATGAGCCGACCACCTATCTGGATATGTATTACCAGCTTGAGATTTTGGAGCTTATTCGGCAGCTCAATCAGGAGCACGGACTGACCATCGTGATGGTGCTGCATGATATTAATCAGGCTATTCGGTATAGTGATGTGATGATCGCTATGAAAGAAGGACGCATAATAGCGAATGGTTCGCCTATAGAGGTCGTTACATCCGAACTGATTCAGGCAGTCTATGGTGTGAAGGTAGTCATAAGACAGGACGAGGAGGCGGGCATGTATCTTATTCCGATAGGCGTCGGAGATTCCGAACATTTACACGCACAGAGAGAGTGTAAGGTATCTGTCCTTGAGTTATCTCATTGAATTTAAAACATAAAAATGGTTCTGATCCAGGTGTTTGTCAGGTGACAATCGTGAGGACAGAAGCATTTTTTTATTTTATTTATTAGATATTGGATGAGATTCAGGGGCAGTTCTGCTTAGACTACGGTTCGAATCCGATCTTTTGTGTGTTATACTATTGCCGTCGGTAATTTTGTGTTTAGCACTTTACTAATGATAAGGATGGTATGCTTATATGATCAGTACAAGCGGCGTAACGCTTCGTTATGGTAAACGCCCACTTTTTGAAGACGTAAATATCAAATTTACTCCTGGGAACTGCTATGGCCTGATTGGGGCGAATGGCGCGGGTAAATCCACCTTTTTGAAAATTCTTTCCGGTGAAATTGAAGCCAATTCAGGTGAGGTTCACATGACACCGGGCGAACGGATGGCTGTCCTCAAGCAGAACCATTATGAATACGATGAATTTCCGGTTCTGGAAACCGTTATTATGGGTCATACGCGTCTGTATGAAATCATGAAGGAAAAGGATGCACTGTACGCCAAAGCGGAGTTTTCCGAAGCAGACGGTTTACGTGCTGGTGAATTGGAAGGCGAATTTGCAGAGCTGAACGGTTGGGATGCCGAGCCGGATGCGGCTGCATTGTTGATCGGTCTGGGGATTCCGCGTGATCTGCATGACAAAAAAATGGCTGAAATGAGCGGCAACGACAAAGTGCGCGTTCTGTTGGCACAAGCGTTGTTTGGTCGTCCGAACAATTTGCTGCTTGATGAGCCTACCAACCATTTGGATCTCGAATCCATTCAGTGGCTGGAGAACTTCCTGATGGACTATGAAGGCACCGTCATCGTTGTATCCCATGACCGTCACTTCTTGAACAAGGTATGTACGCATATTGCGGATATTGATTTTGGTAAAATCCAGATGTATGTCGGCAACTATGACTTCTGGTACGAGTCCAGCCAGCTTGCACTTACACTGGCTCGCGATGCGAACAAGAAAAAGGAAGAAAAAATCAAAGAACTGCAAGCCTTTATTCAGCGCTTTTCTGCGAATGCTTCCAAGTCCAAACAAGCAACTTCGCGTAAAAAGCAACTGGATAAAATTACGCTGGACGACATCCGTCCATCGAACCGTAAATATCCGTTCATTAACTTCAAGCCTGAGCGTGAAGCGGGCAAACAATTGCTGACTGTAGATAGCCTCAGTAAAACCGTGGAAGGCGAGCAAGTGCTGAACGAGTTCAGTCTGGTCGTGAACAAAGGCGATAAAATTGCGTTTGTAGGTCCGAACGGTCTCCCTAAAACAACGCTCTTCCAGATCTTGATGAACGAACTGGAAGCGGATAATGGTGAATTTTCCTGGGGGATTACAACGAGCCAAGCGTATTTCCCGAAAGATAACTCCACTTATTTTGAAGGTGTGGATCTGAATCTGGTGGACTGGTTGCGTCAATATTCCAAGGATCAGGATGAAACGTTCCTGCGCGGCTTCTTGGGACGTATGCTTTTCTCAGGCGAAGAAGCGCTTAAGAAAGCAAGTGTGCTGTCCGGGGGAGAAAAGGTTCGCTGTATGCTGGCAAAAATGATGCTGAACGGTGCTAACGTACTGCTTCTGGAAGAACCGACCAACCACTTGGACTTGGAATCTATCACAGCGCTGAACAATGGTCTGATCGATTTTGACGGGACTATTTTGTTCACTTCTCATGACCATCAGTTCATTCAAACCATCGCGAATCGCATCGTGGAAATTACACCAAACGGCGTAATCGACCGTACGATGAGCTATGATGAATACTTGGAAAATGAAGAAATCGCTCAATTGCGTGAACGCATGTATCCGGTAGAAATCGGCTAACATCCGAACCGCTAATTTCAGCAAATAGATAAACGAAAGAGGAGCTCCATCAGGCAATTGCCTTGGCCGGGAGACTCCTCTTTTTTCGTTTTGTGCCATGACCCTTAGCTTACTTGGTTCCGAGAGTGAGTCAAGATAGATCCCGCCTGATCTCGGTACCCTATAAAGTCTATGGAGTGGCTTATGATCCGCCTGTACGACGGCGTTGGTTGTTCGGCTTCTTCGTATTTTGGCTTTTCAGTGTTTTGGTGGAACCGCCTTGAAAGCCGCCCTGCTGTGAAGCGCCGGACTGCTGTTTTTTTTGTGCCAGCTTTTCGCGAATGGCATCTGCGAGATTAATTTTACGTGGTTCCTTAGCATCGCTCATGAATAAATTCCTCCTGTTGCCGCCAGATTCATGTCAATCATGCTGGATTGAAGAAAAACGCGGCTGTGTCCTCATTTTATACGTTTTTAAAAGAAGGGACAAGGGCAACAATGATAACACATCGCTGGAGTGAGGCAAGAGGAGATATGTCTGTTTTTTGCATGAAGGAAAAATTGTTTTGTGTAACCTACAGGGATGGGGCCTGGCAATACTTTTTCATTGTTCCTACAGCGATGTAGAGTGGAAAGACTGTTTCTCTAGACCCACACAAAGTTCGTCTGTTATCCTAAAGATAACAGTTTTCCACAGGCGAATTGTTATTTTTAGGGCAGCTATGCTGCTTGTTTGAGGGGTAGTGTAAGGGCAGTTGTGCTGCTTGTTTGAGAGGGAGTGTAAGGGCAGCTATGCTGCTATTTTTATTTCTGGGCAGATCTTTACGCTGCGAACTATCTATTTGAAGGAGTGTCCTCCGTTGTGGTAAATGTCTATGATGAAATACGAAAAGGTGAGCGAGGGGCGTGGGTAAGCATTGCTGCTTATCTTTTGCTGTCCGCTTTTAAGCTGATTAGCGGATATATATTTGCCTCTAGCGCGTTGCTGGCCGATGGATTCAACAATGTCACCGATATTGTGGTGTCGATTGCTGTATTAATCGGTCTAAGAATCTCCCAGAAACCACCAGATTCCGACCATACCTATGGACATTTTCGGGCCGAAACGATCGCGGCGCTGCTGGCGTCCTTTATTATGGCTGTCGTTGGTTTGCAGGTGCTGATTGACGGAATCGGAAGCATTTTTAAGGGAGGAAAGCAAACACCGGATATTACCTCTGCGGGTGTGGCTGTGATTTGCGCAGTGATTATGTTCGGGGTGTACCTGTACAATAACAGGCTCGCTCGGCAAATCAACAACAAGGCGTTGCTGGCTGCGGCCAAGGATAATCTATCAGATGCACTCGTCAGTGTTGGAGCAGCAGTGGGCATTATTGGCGCACAGTTCGGGCTGCCGTGGTTGGATACTGTGGCGGCGATCGTGGTAGGATTCATTATTTGTAAAACGGCGTGGGAGATTTTTAGGGATTCCACACATAGCTTGACTGATGGATTTGATGAGCAAGAACTGTCCGACTTACGGAGTACGATTGCTCTTATACCTGGAGTAGAAGGAATTCGAGACGTTAAGGCACGGGTACACGGTAACCACGCACTGGTGGATGTGGTCATTGAGGTGAATCCGCAACTCAGTCTGATCGAAGGACATCGGATTAGCGACCGGATTGAGGAACGTCTACAAGAGGTTCATAATACAATGCACGTTCATGTCCATGTAGAACCTAAATTATAGATTAATTATTAAATAATTAGTATTAAAAGTGACTTTAGACCTATATCAAAAAAGGTGTACACGCTATCTTTTGTGACGTTTGGATTATATCTCTCTTCCTGCTGCTTTTACTATAATGAAGGCATGTCCGGCTATATTCGTCGGAATTATGCTCTTCAAATTCGTAAAAACAGCCAGGAGGTGCAACATTGAGAAGACGCGTGATGGGAATGCTCATGACGTCAGCCGCGCTGTTGGCAGCAATTCATGTGGCGCCGGGTCAGGTTGACGCAGCGGCATCGACTACAGCATCCACAGGACAGAAGGCGGTTATCCAGGCGGCTGTAAAGCTTAGATCTGGCCCTTCCACTACGGGCGATGTAGTCAGCTTTATGAAGCAGGGAGAGGCCGTAACGGTATTGGAGAAAACAAACAACTATTGGTATAAGGTCAAGACTTCTGATGGAGTAACCGGCTACACAAGCAGCTCTGACAAGTACATAAAAGTTGGCGCTACCAGCGTCGCTGCTGCTGTCACCCCGTCCGCCAGCCGTAAAACGGAAGCCTCAGAGTCAGCTAAAACTGTTTCAGCTTCAGTTAAAAATGTTTCAACTAAAGAGGCTCCGGCTTCAGTGAATAGTTCTGCCGGTCAAACGAAAGCTACGATTCAAACGTCCGTTCGTTTGCGGGCGGAGGCATCCACTTCTTCCGAGGTTCTGGGCTATATGAATACAGGGGATGTCGTTACGATTACCGATTCCAGTAACGCGTATTGGTTTAAGATCACCACTGCTGATGGTACAGTAGGCTATGTCAGCTCATCTCCACAATATATTCGTATTGGTGAGGGGGTTGTTGTGCAGCAGCCTGTGGCATCTTCGGCTGCACCCGCTTCAGATACTACTGCTCTACCTGCGGTAGCGTCTCCTGCTTCGACGGTTAGCTTGCTTTCTGGTGATGCAGCGGCCTCAATCGAACAGGTTATTGACACAGGTATGACTTACCTTGGAACACCTTATGAATATGGTTCTGATCGCAACAGTACGGCTACTTTTGATTGCTCGGCATTTACTCGCCAAATTTTCCGTCAGGCTGTAGGGATCCAGCTCCCGGCAGATTCTCGTTCACAGGGTGAGTGGATCAAGCAGAACAGTCAGCCGAATACAGATATGACTACACTGAAGCGTGGCGATCTGCTCTTTTTTACAAATTATAATGCATCTTCCGGGGCGTACACGTCCTTGGATAATTCCTCCCAAACGATTACGCATGTAGCTGTATACTTGGGAGACAACAAGCTTCTCCATACGTTTTCTGTAGCGGCCGGTGGTGTAAAAGTTACGGATTTCAGCAAGCCTTGGCAGGATCGTTTCCTGTTTGGGGGCAGCGTGATCCAATAAAAACGCCGTTCACTGTTAAAAGCTGCATCAAAAAAGGATGTTCCACATCTCTGTTGACCAGGGTGGGAACATCCTTTTTTGATAAGCATATGATACATATCACGTTTGGGTGTAGCTATCATCCAACGTCTATGAAGCTCGTTTTCTTCCGGTAAAAAGTGAAATAACGAATAAGACCAAAAATAGCACAAATAACATTTTGGCTATTGTAGCTGCTACGGAGACGACGATACCAAAAAAACCTAAAATCCCGGCGATCACAGCAAAAACTAAGAATAAAGCCGACCATTTCAGCATGTTCTGTATCCTCCTTTGATTGTATATAATGTGGCATACTCGCGCCCCGATAGAGCGTGGTAGCAGATGACGGTGACTTCTACAGATTAAGTGTGGCTGTGCCATCATTATACGTTGTTTTAAACGGTGCGAGGGCCCGTGAATCATAACCTTTGGAGCACAAGAAGATACCAGTCTGGACGTTGTTTCGTGTCCGAATGTAGAGGGTAACTATGCAGTAATCATAAACATCATCGTGAAAGACGAAAGAGAGGTTACGCTATGTTAACACAGGTAAGCATTTTTATTATTGCTATCGCATTTGCCGTACTCGTTATTTACCTTATTAAGACATTGAAAGCAGCTCAAGGTTCTCTAGATAAGGTAACTCAAACCTTGCAGGAAGTACAAAAGACAGTCGATGAACTAAGTTATGAAGTAAAACAAACGGTTCGACATGCAAATGACATCACCGCAGACGTTGATCATAAATTGAAGCAAGTGGAACCTGTGATGGAGTCGGTTAAAAACCTGGGGGAGGTACTCAGCGAAGTGACGCTGGCCGCCAAGCAGGCTTCAACAGCGTTAATGACACGCCTTCAGAAGTCACGTAGCACTGCGAGCAGCACTTCCGGAACGGAGAAGGCGATCAAGTCAACGGGATCGAACAGACCTTTGACTGCAACAGAGCGGACGGTTCAGAGCTACAATGCCACTTATGGGGAACCTGCGGGCAAGCCGGCTAAGAACTGGCTGGGTTATGTAGACATCGCTGCTGGGGTGTGGCAGAAAATGCGTCAGTAGTATAGTGCTGAACCGTAAACTATAGGAAATTCATTGAAAGGGTGAGAATTATGATGAAGACATTATTACTAGCCGCTGGTTTGCTCACTCCCTTTTCCGGACAGGATACGGTTCAGCAAACCGTCTCCCCGCAGACAGCGGGGCATATGGTAAGGGCTGTTCAGACGATAACTGATCCACATGCTGTGCCAACTGATTTTCATACCTTAAATGGCATATCTCTGGATGATACTCGTGCGGATGTATTGAAAAAACTGGGCAAGCCACTTCGAATTAAGAAGGATAAGCTGCTGCTTTCTACAGAATATCAATACCCGGATGTCACCGTAGGTATGCGTGAGGACGTCGTCTCCTATGTGCATGTAGATCCTGCTGCCGGTCGAATCAAAGTGAATGATAAGTGGCTGCCACTGCAACGGAAAACGCTGGATCAGGAGCTAGGCGGCTCGCAATTTACGGCAGAAGACGGAGAGGTGTATGTGCGCGGGCAGCGGGCGATCAAAGTATTTACGGATAAGACGTCTGACAAGCCAAAGTATGTTGAGTTTTTTGATGAAACGGAGTGGTAATCGATTTTTTTCGAGGCGTGACATCATATGGAAGTTTCAAATGGATGAATGAAGTGTAATAGTCAGAGAAGTCAATCCTTAAAGGAGCGTGAGAAACATGAATCAGACCAATCATAAATCTTATGCCAAGGTGGTAGAGAACGGTGTACAAGCCGTTGAAGCTGTGAATGAGTTGCGTAACACGGGCTATCGTTATGAGGATGTGTTCGTGCTCGCTCATGATCAGGATCGGACGGATCGTATCGCAGATACGGTAGCTGCCAAGGAAATCGGGATTAAAGAAGAGGGCGTTTTTGACTCCTTAGCGAATTTGTTCCGTTCTCGTGGCGATGAGCTTCGTGCTAAAATCACTTCCTTAGGTTTTACCGATACGGAAGCAGATTTTTATGAAAAAGAATTGGATCAGGGTAAAGTGCTGGTTATTGCGAAAAAAGCGTGATTTTCCAGCTCATCATAGGATTAAGCAAACTTAGATTTGAAAAAGAGGATGTTGGCCGCAGCCCAAGTGTTTCGCGTGTCCTCCAAAAACATAGATAAGGAATGGGGTTTTAGCCTCATTCCTTATCTATGTTTTTGGAATGCCTGCTTACGGAAACGCTATTTCTAATTAACAAGGGTGTTGCCCCATAAGCAGGTATAGTATAATACATGGGTTACAGATAAGGAGAGAGCAATGAGAATTCTAATTGTTGATGATAATCCAACGAATGTCATTATTATTCGTGAAATACTAAAAAAAGAAAATTATCGCGATGTGATCTCTGCCAGCTCGGCCGCAGAAATGCTGGAACATTTGGGAATCGGCGACCGTACCATTAGTCTTCGCCCCCGTCCTTCGGATATTGATTTGGTGCTGCTCGATATGATGATGCCTGAAATGGATGGCATTGAAGCTTGCAGTATTGTACAGGAATATGAACATTTAAAAGATATTCCGATTATTATGGTCACCGCTGTAGGCGATTCTAAAAAATTGGCCGAAGCTCTGGATGTGGGAGCCGTTGATTATGTCACAAAGCCGATCAACAAGGTAGAGCTAATGGCGCGAATTCGATCTGCCTTGCGTCTTAAACAGGAAAAAGACTGGCATAAGGACCGGGATCAGCGAATTCAGGATGAATTGAAACTGGCTGCGATGGTGCAGCAGGCGGTGCTGAGTCCTGCCATTCAGGACCCTATGCTGCAAGCGAATGCACTGTACCAGCCTTCCTTTGAACTGGCGGGAGATTTATATTCATGGTATCCGCTAGGAGAAGGGAGATATGCCATCATTTTGCTCGATATGATGGGCCATGGCATTTCTTCTTCTTTGTTTTGCATGTTCATTGCGTCTGTACTCAAGGATACGGTGACCACGTATGTGGAGCCGGAGAAGGTCATACAAGAGCTGAATCGTCGTTTTAATCAACTGGACCTGGGCAAGCAGCTGGTACAGTATTATTTTACGGCGATTTATATGGTGATTGATACTCGTTCACGGCGAATTGACTATGTAAATGCAGGGCATCCTCCCGGCTTGCTGTTCAATCAGGACGGTAGCATAACCAAATTAGACCGTGCGTGTAGTCCGGTCGGATTGTTTGATAAAATTGATGCAGAGATGCACACGATTTATTACGAAGGAACTGGGCATATCGCTTTGTATACAGATGGCTTGCTGGAGACGGTAGAAGGTGAATATGAGGAACAATTGGAGTATCTGACTGCCTGTCTGCGCAAGTATGAGGAATGGAATGAAGAAGCGATGCTGGATGCGTTTTTTCGTAACGAGGGGCCGCAGGATCGCGATGATGATAAGTGCCTGATCTGGATTTCATTGAAAGAGGGAGAGAGCTTGCATGAAAATCAGAAATAAACTGCTGATTGGCTTTGGATCGCTTATGGCGATCCTCCTTGTGCTGACGCTAATCAGCTATGACCGGATGGGGAGCTTGAATGAACAGCTGAACCAGGTTTACCAAGAACGATATGTGAAGGTCCGCAAAACAACGGCTATACGCGGACAGGTGAACGATATGGCTAAAGTCATGGCCAATCTGATCTTGAATCCAGGCTCCTCTGTCAGCGAGGCCAAGCGCGAGATGGATGATATTTCTGCTACTGGAACAAAAGTGCTGGCTAGTCTGCAAACGGATTCCGGTACGAGTGAAGAGCAACAGCAGATTGACCGGGTGGCTGTCGCCTGGAAAGATTATCTAAACTATGAAGAGAGACTCGTTTCCTTATTGGAGCAAGATCGTATTGAGGAAGCTAATGCTTTCCGTAATAGCACGGGTCTGCCTGCTCAAGAGGAGGCAATGGACAGCATTAATACCCTAGCTGTTTTCCAAGACCGGGAAATTGATAACGATATGAAGCAGGCCAATCAGGCTTATGAGGAATCTGTGCAGATTACCACAATCCTGATGGCGGCCGGTCTGATGATGGGCTTACTGGTTATTTTGTGGGTGCTTCCTAGCATTGCCAAAGGTCTAAATACCGTTAACCTCATGATGAACGGTTTTGGCAAGGGAAAGTACAGGGCTATCAGCCGGATGAGTGTGGCCTCCAAAGATGAAATCGGAGAGGTTGCTCGTGTGTTTCAACAATTGGCTGGAGACCTGGATGAAAAAAGGAAATTCGAGCATTCCGTCCTTCAAACGCAGAAGGACCAAACTTGGCTTAATGCCAATACTGCTCGATTGACTGAGCTGTTTCGCGGTGTGAATTCACTGGAGCAGGTTGCTCAGATGTTCATTAGTGAGTTTACACCCATTTTGGGGGGCAGCTATGGAGCCATCTACCTGCAAGGAAAAGAGGTAGAAGACAATCGATTCAAGTTATACGGCTCCTATGCAAAGGTGACTGGCGAAGGCTCGATCAGAGACGCTATCCAGGTGGGCGAAGGTTTGCTTGGACAGTGTGTTCTGGATCGTAAGCCAATCTTGATCACAGAGGCACCTGAAGGATACTTGTCCATTGGCTCCGCCTTAGGAGAAAGTAAGCCAGTTGGAATTATGATTTTCCCTATTATGTTCGATGATGAATGCATTGGTGCCGTGGAAATAGCGTCACTGGACCGCTTCAGTGATCTGGAAACGAAGCTGTTTGCTCAGTTAGTGGAGAGTTTGGGAATCATTTTGAACAATATCAAGGGACGGATGCGGGTTGAGCAACTGTTGCGCGAATCACAAGCACTTACCGAGGAATTGCAATGCCAGTCCGAAGAGTTGCAAACTCAGCAAGAAGAGCTCAAGCGTTCTAACGAGAATTTGGAGCAGCAAACAGAGGAGCTTAAGCGTTCCGAGGAATTATTACAGCGTCAACAGGAAGAATTGGAGCATTTTAATACTGAACTGATTGCTAAAACGAGAGCACTGGAAGAACAGGTTCGAGAAGTGGAAGAAAAGAACGATGAGATCGAACGTGCACGAGCCCAGTTGGAGCAACAGGCGATGCAGCTTGGGATCACAAGCAAATACAAATCCGAGTTTTTGGCCAATATGTCGCATGAATTGCGTACTCCGCTAAATAGCTTGCTTATTCTTTCTCAGCTGCTGTCTGAGAACAAGGAAGGCAATCTCAAGCCCAAACAAGTTGAATATGCACAAACCATTTATATGTCGGGCGCGGATTTGTTGAAAATGATTGATGAAATTCTGGATTTATCCAAAGTGGATGCTGGAAAAATGGATATTAACCATGAAACGGTCCATTTGAAGGAACTGGAGCTGTTTGTAGAACAGAATTTTGCTCCAGTCGCAGCCAAACGAGAGCTTCAACTGCATACCGAAATCGAAGAGAATTTGCCAGATGCTATTATAAGTGACGGTTATCGTCTCAAACAAATTTTACGTAACTTACTGTCCAATGCGTTCAAGTTCACCACGGAAGGTTCTATAAGTTTCAAGGTATCTCGGGCAAATGGAGAGCAGCTTCCGGGTATGCTAAATCCACGAAAATCCTATCTGGCTCTATCTGTACGTGATACGGGCATCGGGATTGCTTCGGATAAGACAGATCTGATCTTCGAAGCCTTCCAGCAGGTAGACGGTACGACTAGCCGAAAATACGGGGGAACAGGGCTAGGGCTGTCGATCAGTCGTGAGCTTTCCAAATTGTTGGGCGGTGCCATTACGGTGGAATCCGAGCAGGGGCAGGGCAGTTGCTTCACACTGTATTTGCCGGAACAAACGCCTACGGAAAAGAATATGGATTCTCATTCGAGAGAGGCGCTTGACAGTACAGATGTACTTCCGGATTATGAGGGTGTCGCTGCTTCAGCGGAAGCAGATCTTCCAATGATTATGCCTGCTGAACGCTTACCTGTGTATCAGATGCCTGTGAAGAGCGGAGTAGAGGACATACATCCGGGTGATGACCGAAACGAGATTACCCCGCAGGATAAAGTGCTGCTGATTATTGAGGATGATATTAATTTTGCGAATATTTTGTACGACATGGCCCGTAGTCGTGGCTTTAAGGCGTTGATTGCTCTCAAAGGAGACGATGGGCTGAACATGGCTCATTCTTATTTGCCAGACGCTATTATATTAGATATTCAGTTACCTGTGATGGATGGCTGGTCCATTTTGGGCGAGCTGAAAGGAAACTCATCGACACGTCATATTCCAGTACATGTGATTTCGGTCATTGATGATGTGAAGCAGGGCTTGATGATGGGCGCGATTGCCTATCTCAAAAAGCCTTCTTCAAAGGAAAGTCTGGATAAGGCATTTTCACATATAAAATCTTATACGGACCAAATGGTAAAACGCCTCCTTGTGGTCGAGGATGACGATAACCAGCGCAAGTCCATTATTGAGCTCATTGACCATGATGATGTGGCCATTACGGCGGTATCGACAGGTAAAGAAGCACTAAACGAGCTGGCCACCCAGCGGTATGACTGCATGGTACTGGATCTGATGCTGAGTGACATGACAGGCTTTGAATTGCTCGACCGCATTCGGGAAAATGAGCAGCTCACCGATCTGCCGATCATTATTTATACAGGCAAAGATCTGGATAGTAAGGAAGAAACACAACTTCGAAAATATGCAGAGTCCATTATTATTAAGGATGTCAAATCGCCGGAACGACTTTTGGATGAGACTACGTTGTTCCTGCATCGGGTGGAGGCAAATCTTCCTGAGGACAAACGTAAAATTTTGCAGAAGCTTTATAACAAGGAAGAGCTGTTTGAAGGCAAAAAAATATTGTTGGTAGACGATGATATTCGTAATGTATTTGCTCTGTCCAGTGTGCTGGAAAGCTATCGTATGGAGGTTACCTTTGCAGAAAATGGAAGGGAAGCTCTGGAAATGCTCGAACAGACGCCTGATTTTGATCTGGTGCTGATGGATATGATGATGCCGGAAATGGATGGATATGAAGCAATGCGACGGATTCGATTAATGCCGCAATTCGAGAAGTTGCCTATTATTGCCCTGACAGCCAAGGCGATGAAGGATGATCGTTCCAAGTGTATTGAGGCAGGCGCTTCCGATTATGTAAAAAAACCGATTCAAACCGAACAGCTTTTATCATTAATGCGGGTGTGGTTGTATTCGTAATCCAAAAAAATGGGTAATATAAATTGACACTTGATTGAGAGCGGTACAGGCAAAACCTATTTAGGAATTGGAGAGAGATTATGACATCGAAGGATATGGCGGATAATGCTGCTAATGAAGTGAAATCGAATGACAATGAGCGGGAAATGATTGAGATTGAGCTGTTGCTGGAAGGTATACATCGGCTGTACGGCTACGATTTTCGCAACTACGCTCTGCCATCGATCAAGCGGCGTATTTATTATCATGCGCAGTCCGAGAACGTAAGCACGATATCAGGACTTCAGGAGAAGGTGCTGCATGATCGCAGCGCCTTTGATAGACTGGTACAGAGTCTTTCCATTCCGGTGACCGAGATGTTTCGCGACCCGGAGCTGTTTTTAATTTTCAGGCAAAAAATCATTCCTATTTTACGGACGTATCCGTATATCCGAATATGGCATGCAGGTTGCTCCACAGGTGAGGAAGTGTATTCTATGGCAATCATGCTGCATGAGGAAGGCTTATATGACAAGGCCCGTATTTATGCGACGGATATGAATAACCTGTCTTTACAACAAGCGAAGGAAGGCGTATATGGGATTGACCGAATGAAGCTGTATACCAAAAATTATTTGGAATCTGGGGGCACACAATCGTTCTCTGAATATTATACAGCCAAGTATGATTCGGTAATGTTTCATCCCTTTTTACGAAAAAATATCATTTTTGCTGAGCACAATTTAGCGACAGACCGGTCATTTAACGAGTTCAATGTTATTTTTTGCCGGAATGTTATGATTTATTTTAACGATGAACTTCGCAACCATGTACATGGGTTGTTTTATGATAGCTTGAGTCATTTTGGTGTGTTGGTGCTTGGGGCCAAGGAATCCATACATTTCACCGATTATAGTGATTCCTACGAGCCGCTGGACCGGGTAGAGAAAATATACCGGAAGATTAAATAGAGATGCTTAGGAGGATTCCATGGGGCTTCATGAACCGATTCATATATTGCTGGTAGATGATAGACCTGAGAACCTGCTCGCTCTTGAGGCAGTGCTGGAGAGTGAACAATATAATCTGGTAAAGGCCACATCTGGGGAAGAAGCGTTGCGATGTCTGTTAAAAGATGAATTTGCACTCGTAGTCCTTGATGTGCAAATGCCGGGTATGGATGGAATTGAGACCGCAAAGTTAATCAAGGCCAGAGAGAAGACGAAGGATATTCCGATTATCTTTATTTCAGCTAACAGCAAGGAAGCGGAGCATTTGTTTGCCGGATATTCAGCGGGCGGTATTGATTATATGGTGAAGCCGTTCATCCCTCAAATTCTCAAGTCCAAAATTGAAGGCTTCGTACAAATGTATCTGACAAACAAGCGTTTGAAAACACAGTCCATGCTGCTGCACCAGAAGACGCAGGAGCTGGAAAAGATGAACAGCGAACTGATAGCCGCCAAGGAGGCGGCAGAGATTGCTGCCAATGCCAAAACCGAATTTTTGGCAATGATGAGCCATGAGATTCGCACACCTATGAACGGTGTCATTGGTATGATTGATCTGCTGATGGAGACAGAGCTGCAAAACGATCAACAGGAATATGCCGATATCATCCGCCGCAGTGCAGACGCGCTGGTCGCGGTCATTAATGATATTCTGGACTTTACCAAGCTGGAGTCAGGCAAGATGGAGGTTGAGGAATATCCATTTGATTTGGTTTCCTGTATCAAGGAAGTTTTCAGCCTGTTTACGGTAGAGGTGAACCGCAAGAATTTGGAGCTGGTTTATTTTCTCGATGAACAGTTGCCTCCCGTGTTATATGGAGATATGGGCAGATTGCGTCAAGTACTGATTAACTTGGTGTCCAATGCCGTCAAATTTACAGACCAGGGCGGGGTATATGTCTTCGCATCGGTTAAAGAGCGTAGCGACAATGGGCTTACGGTTGAGTTTTCTGTAAAGGATACAGGGATTGGTATTGATCCTGCCAAGGTTGGAAGGCTTTTTCACCCTTTTTCCCAACTGGATTCTTCAATGACACGCAAATATGGTGGGACAGGTTTAGGACTCGCTATTTGCAAAACCTTAGTGAATATGATGGGCGGAGATATCCGTGTGGATACGAGTGGAGAACAGGGTGTGGCGTTTCATTTTACAATGAAGCTTGGCTTTGCCAAGGAAAATGAACTGGAGGGGGAGTCCAGCCATGATTGGGAAATCCCACAACAGGAGCCCCCAACCCGTAGACCTGTACTGGTTGTGGATGACCATCCCATCAACCAGAAGCTAATGGTCAATATACTGGATAAGCTTGGTTTGGCTTCAGACGTGGCAGCAGATGGGCAACAGGCGCTTGATATGGTCACTGCGAATCAGGATTACGACTATATCTTTATGGACTTGCAGATGCCTGTAATGGACGGCCTGGAGTGTACGGGTAGAGTACGTGAACAGTTGGCGGGGAGATCTCAACCTGCGATTATCGCTATGACGGCTAACGTCATGGAGGGAATTCAGCCCCGATGTATTGAGGCTGGAATGAACGATTACATTAGTAAGCCCGTTAAAATCAGCAGTGTAAAACAGGCGTTGCTCCGGCATTCTCCAGACCATTTTCCAATGCAGCCAGGTAAAGATCGAATCAATGAAGCTTAGCTGGTGTTATTTGACAGGTGTATAAAAAGTTATAACGTGATTCAAACGCTCGTATATTGGGTTAGTATGTAGGGAAATCTTTTTTTGGGAGAGTAGGCCTATGAATACAAATAAAAATGAGAAGTTCAATGCGATCACAGAAACAGCTGATGGTGTAAATACCGTTTATCTGAGTGGAGAATTAGACCTTTCGGTAGCACCTGATTTCCGTCTGGTCATGGAGCCTTTAGTGGGGGAATCCAGCCAGGATTTGATTGTTAACTTGAGAGACCTTAAATACATTGACAGCACAGGCATTGGTATTTTGCTATCCATTTTAAAAGCAAGGCATGGGATGGAGTCCCGGTTTACGGTTCAAGAGGTACCGCCTCAGATTCAAAAACTGTTTGATATGACCGGTATTGCCAAATTCTTTGCCCCCCAGGAGAATTCCCAATAGGAAAGGAAAGAAAAAGAAATGAATGCTCAAATTCAAAAAGTAGTTCTTAATTTGCCGGCCACAGCTGACTTTGTTGATATTGTAAGATTAAATTTATATGGTATTGCCGCTAAAATGGGATTCTCTTATGAGGATATCGAAGACATGAAAGTGGCTGTATCGGAAGCCTGTAATAACTCTGTCCTTTATGCATATGGTCATCAGGGAGGAGTCGTGGAAGTAACATTCGAATTTGACGAAGCTTCGTTGTCCATTCGTGTCAAAGATGAAGGGGAGAGCTTTGAACGTGTGGAGGACCCGTCTCGTATCGCATCCTTGCATGACAAGGAGTTAAATGATGCGCAAATTGGCGGATTAGGCTTTTATCTCATGCAGGCGCTTATGGACGATGTTCAAATCTTGAATGAGACAGGAAAAGGTACCGAAGTGGTGTTGGTAAAGCGTCTGACCAGAAGTGAGGAAAGAGTATGAATGAAAAGGTAACTCCCCCGGAGTCGATGGATGAAGCCGTTGGTCTAATCTGGGAGTACCAGCAAACCAAAGATAACGAAATTGCTACCGTGCTGATCCGCAAGTATGAGCCTATGGTCAAGATGGCTGCCGGGAAGATATCCCGTAACCGCCCGGACTTATACGAGGATTTATATCAGACCGGTCAGATGGCTTTGATACGTCTGCTCCAGCAATACGATATCAGCTTGGGTATCCCATTTGAGCCGTACGCTATGAAAAGTATGCTGGGACATATGAAGAATTATTTACGCGATAAATCCTGGTACATACAGGTCCCTCGCCGTATCAAGGAAAAGGGAGCGCTTGTTCAACATGCGATTGATGAGCTGACCGTCAAATTAGAACGCTCACCCAATGTGAACGAGATTGCGGAGTATTTGGACCTTACCGTTGAGGAAACGATCGAGGTGCTTGCAGGTCGCGAATGCTACCACTATGTTTCACTGGACTCGCCATTATCCCAGGAAGAGAGTGCAGCTACGTTAGGTGAGCTTATTAGCTCAGATGCTAACGATTTTGACACGGTGGAAAAACGGATGGATCTTCAGCAGGCCTTAAGCCAACTGAAAGAGCAGGAACAGAAAGTGCTTCTTCTGGCATTTCAGGATGGTCAATCTCAACGTGCGATTGCGCAGACGTTGGGCGTATCGCAGATGAGCGTTTCCCGTATTCAGAAGCGGGCAACAGAAAAGTTGAAGCAGATTATGTCTAATTCCTCTATTTCATGACAAGATCGCTGAATTCATGGCTTATAATATTTGACGTCCCATCGTAAGGACACGTTATTCCAATTAGGGAAGCGTGTCCTTTTTATAAAGCGGAAAAAACAAAGAAAGGATGGAATCCATGACAGCATTTGAACAGATTTCTACCTTTCGTGGAGGATGGGAATGGTGGGACATCTGTGCTGCGGACTGGCAGGATTCGGTCATACAGCACTTGAAGGAGAAGCTCCCAGAGGCCGCAGAGTGGCTGGATAAGGTAGAGGACATTCCATCCAGCTTTATTTCTGTACGCTTTCCAGATGGTAATCAGCCGTTGATGTGCGGATCGTTGATCTACTCCGTTCAAGAGGAGATCGACAGTCAGCGCAATTGCAACAAGTTTTATTTTCTAGTTCTAAACCAGAAGCTAGTGACCTTAAATTTGGACCAAAATACCCGCGAAATTATGCATACCCCAGAACGCCAAACCATGCTGCAACAGTGTGAGGATGCGGCTGATGGCATGTTCGTATTGGCGAGAGCTGTGCTTCATTATTTTCATACGGGAATGGATAAGTTTGAGATCAACCTGAGAAGACTGGAAGAGGACATGGAGAAAAGGAACGCACGTACGCTGATGGATTCTATATTGAATGCGCGTTTCGAGCTGTTGTATTGGAGCAATATGTTCATCCCTTTTTCAGAGCTGGTCACGGCTTCCCGCGAAGCCTATCTGGATAAGCTGGAGGAAAATCGCTTTTTTAAGCAGTTACTGTACCGTGTCACTCGGATGGAGGGACTATTCCGCCATTATGAGAAGGAAATCGACACACTAATCTCCATTGATGACGCCATTTCCGCATTTAGGGGCAATGAGATTACGAAGACACTCACGATCGTGACCGCTGTATTTACGCCGGCCACTGTAGTAGGCGCTATCTGGGGCATGAACTTTGAAAATCTGCCTTGGATCAAAACAGGCTGGGGTTTTACCTTCGTGATTATGGCTACTCTGTTAAGTATGGCGGGGATGTACGGCTGGCTGATGATGAAGGGATGGACAGGAGATTTATTAAAAACAAACAAGCGTAACAAATTGTAGCGGCTGCTTACGGCAGTTACAATGTGCATTCAAAAAACGATCCATCACAACCGGGGGCATTTTAGGAGCTCATTACCGGTTCGATGGATCGTTTTTATATGAGATAGAAGACAATCACTTAGTACCTTGGCTCATTTTGATATATCCTAACAACTCGGCGATAAAATCTCCGATGACTGGAAGATTTAACTGCACCAGGAAGCTAAGCAACCAAGCGAGTAAGGCGAGTACGACCACTGTACCCAGTGTAAGGCCAAGACCCCTTGAAATCCCAGCCGTCAGATTACTAATAATTCTTCTTTTCGTACTGGAGTAGTTCTCTATAATATCTTTGAATTCTGCTTTTTCTAATGTATCTGCGATTTGATCTAGACGTTTGTTAAGCCGCTTGACCTCATGGCGTAGCTCAAAAGGATGTTCATCCACATCAAAATCTCTTTCAGGATCATGCTTTTTAACATGAGTAGGTGAGGTCTGCTTGGATGAAACCTCGTCTGGTTGATCTTGTGTCTGTAGGGGGTGAAAGGTTCTCTTGTTGTTCCGAGCAAGATCATCTCCATAGGAGCTTGGTTTGTTCATTGTCATCCCAGCCTTTCTATCATTTAAAAACAGCCAGCTTCTTGCATGCTGGCTGTTCAGTGTTTGGAGCTCATTTTGGTTGTGATCGGAACGTATTCGTATTAGGAATTTGCATTTAATTGCTTCTGAGTGTCCTTGGCTGCCTGAGCAGTTGCATCCATAACTTCTTTATCTGCTTTAGCCGCTTCATTAGCAACATCAGCAGAGGCTTTAGTTACGCTGGATACGATGTTGTCTTTGCTCTCGGCCACCGTTTTGGCTACATCTGCTGTTTTGGTAGAAACGGTTTTGGCCAAATCCGTCGCTTTACTGCTGACTACGGATGCAACATCCTTGGTTTTGTCGGAGACAACAGTCATTTTTTCGGACAGATCGCTACGCAAATCACGGCCTGGCTTTGGAGCGAACAGCAGGGCTGCCGCAGCACCAATCAAACCTCCAATGAATAAACCCTTTGCAAAACCTGAAGTGCTTGCCATATTTTGATTGTCAATGTTACTCATGATATATCACTCCTTTTATAGAATAAAAAATATATATAAATGTTAGGTAGCCCTTCTTAATAGCCTGGACACAAGTCCGAGCAAGAACACGAACAATGCGGTTCCAAGTATGGCTGGAATGACTGCAAAATCTCCGATGACTGGACCCCAGTCTCCTAGAATCATGGCACCGAGCCAAGCTCCTACAAAGCCAGCAATCATAGAGCCTGCAATGCCGCCAGGCATTTCATGACCAGCCAGTGCATCGCCAATCAATCCGATAATAATAGCCATTACAATACTTAGGACAATTCCCCACACAAGGATCGCCTCCTTTATCCTGAGTTCACACAACGATAATGTTTTTGATGAATGCTGAGCTTTCGTTATTTCTTCGCCTTGCTTACTTCGTATATAAACGTTGTGACCCTGAGTGAAACAAAAAACCATCTTAAAGCGCTTATGGTCGGGGAGGAAATGAAGGGAAGGAACGCCACAGACGCGCTCGCCAATAGACCACGGGAACGGTAAATACCAGCCAGATCATACCTGCAATATAGCCACCTACAATGTCGGTAGGAAAATGAACTCCTAAATATACACGGCTGAGGCCAATCAAGATAATGAGCAATGCACCAAGAACACACGGAAGGAAGAATGTACGCTTATGAACCTTTCGTTCTATAGCCCAAATGGCAAATATCATTCCGTAAAATCCCATGGAAATCATCGCATGACCGCTGGGAAAACTGTAACCTCCTGCTTCAACCAAATGTTGAAGAGACGGACGTTCCCGTTGTAAAAATTCTTTTATGATCGTATTTAGCACCCACATCGCCGTAAAGCTGCTTAGGATGGCAAAGGAATACGCTTTTGAGCGGAGATAGACCCAGCACAAGATTGCGGTACCGATTGCTATCAGTAATGATATGCGGAATGAGCCTAACGATGTAATGAAGATGGCGACGGGTAGCAGTTGGTAATGAGTAGCAGCTGTGTCTGGAAAAACAATATCTTGAATGCGCTCATCCCAATATAGAAAAGGAGCTGTGCCAATCCATCTTACTGAATAGGCAATGAGAAGTAAGACAGCGATCATGATCATAGATGCGGATAGACTGCGACGCAAATAGCTTGGTAAGAATCGGAATCGTTGAGGTTCATGGGATAGCATATGTAGTAAATCGCCTCCTTATGGCTGTGATAGATTGATTTTGTGTACTATTAACTTAACGAAAAATGAACTGGAGAGCAAAATCAGACAGAGACAATAGGCTGATTGACGCATATAAGTGCGGGGTAAAGGGATCGTATTACAGCGTTTGTAATGCCAGGGCCGGAAGTGGATTAGGAATCACGAAGTAAGGGCTGCTTTACGGAACTGAAATCCATGGAGGTGTTAAGGATGATTAAAATAGTGACATCAGCAGAGAGACATACCTCAAATAAAGGATGGATTCATAGTGAGTTTAGCTTTTCGTTTGCAGATTATGAAGATCCGAGCAATGCCCATTTTGGATGTATGCTGGCCCATAATGATAATGAGCTTAAACCGCAGCAAGGGTTCAAAAGACATCCGCATCATGATTTGGAAATCGTTACCTATGTAATTGAAGGTCTTCTGCATCATAGCGACAGCTTGGGCCACGAACAGGATCTGAAAAGCGGCTCGATCCAGGTTATGAGTGCAGGCACCGGGATTGAACATGAGGAGCGAAATCCTGGGGATGAAAAACCGGTTCGCTTTTTGCAAATGTGGTTTCTACCTGAGAGTCCTGGCCTTCAGCCTTCTTATCAGGTACAAAGATTCAAGCATAGTGAACGCCTAAATCGACTTCAGCCTGTAGTGTCTGGTTCAGAGGTGGAGGGAGCGCTATCCATTGCACAGGATATAAATCTGTATCTGAGTAGATTGGAAAAGGGACAGCAGCTTGAATATCCGCAGCAAGAAGAGCGCCGTACTCACATTTATATCATTAGCGGTCATGTCGAAGTTACGTGTCAGGATGGGGAATTTCAGTTAAGACCTGGTGATGCCGCGCGAATTCAAAAAAGCTGTACATTAAAGATACTAGCTACAGGGAATGAGGAAATATCTGAACTGGTATTAGTAGATTTGCCTTGAAGTGTCCATGGGTAAAGGAAGAAGTGTATGAAAATACGTATATACATCGAAAAAATAAAGCTCGTATCCCTTGTGCGTCTGTTAAGACGACTGGAGATACGAGCTTTATTTATGGTGACAAACTTAAAATAGCCAAGCTGTCTGTCCTACAAGCTGGTTTAGGAGGACTTACGCAATCTACCCAGTTCGGAGACAATGGCTTCAACCTCTGAAATGCTGAGGTTAGGCTTGCTGATCACCATATCGTAGACATCATGGATGTCCTCGTATTGCTCTAGCGAGAAAGCGGAAGCCTGCATAGCAGCACCACTCGCCATACGAAGCTTGGTTTTAATGCCCTCAATCATATACTCAATGTTGGCATGAGACGGTACAGACAAATCCATCGTTAATGTTCCATCCTTTCATAACAGGGGAAGTTGCCTGTATTGTATCATGTTTTTGTTGTAGAATGTACTGATAGCCAGATTACCGATATACAACTGAATGAAGGAGGATGGACAAAGTTGTCTTTGTATAATCGAGCTTCTACATCCGGTCGCTCACCCTTAGAACCTACTAATGTAGAGAAAACAGATCGCGACGGACTCGCACCGTTTTTCCGAGAAATTCAACATCAGCATGCTATGGATAAGTTGACTTTTGTATGTATCGGTACAGATCGCTCGTCGGGTGACTCACTCGGGCCACTGGTAGGCACCATGCTCAAGGAGCAAGGCTTTCCGAATGTGATTGGCACAATGACGGAGCCTTGTGATGCGGATCATCTGGTTTCATACTTGGAGCGTATTCCCCAAGATCATCATGTGATCGCCATAGATGCTTGTCTTGGACAGCATGGCTCAACGGGAATGTTCCTTGTTGCCCGCGAACCGCTAACCCCTGCGCGATCGGTTGGTCTGTCTCTGCCGTCTGTCGGGCATTATAGCGTTGCAGCGATTGTGAATGAGCGCAGTGCCAAACCGTACTGGACACTCCAGATGACGTCGCTTCACCTGGTCATGACGATGGCTGCATATATTGCAGATGCAGCGGCTTGTGAATTTGGCTTTAAAACAGCTTCGCAAGATTTTCCAGCGGGTTACCGTTTCAGATATTGATGGTCTGCTTAATAATATACATCAGCACGTTCTACTTACTAATATATTCAGAACGAATAGATTATATACAGAGAAAGAAGGGTTCCACATGGAAAAGGTATTATGCGAAGGAACGACGATTTGCTATGCCGAACAAGGAAAAGGAGATCCGATCATTCTATTGCACGGATTTTGCGGAAGCTCCTCCTATTGGGATGAGGTTGTTCCCTTGCTATCCCCAAGCTATCGTTGTATTGTTCCAGACTTGCGTGGACACGGACGCAGCGATGCTCCACTCGGAGCCTATACGATTGATCAAATGGCAGACGATGTGCTTAAACTTCAGGAACAATTGGACATTCCTCAGGCTGCATGGTTTGGTCACTCCCTAGGAGGCTACTTGGCCCTTTCCGCGGCCCAGAGACATGCAGAGCGTCTTACGGCCTTTGGATTGATTCATTCGACGGCTTATGCAGATACGGACGAAGGTAAAGAAAAGCGGAACAAGGCTGTATCCACCATTCAAACGGAAGGAATTACAACCTTTGTAGATGGACTCGTACCGGGGTTGTTTGCTCCTGAACATGTGGAGTCGATGCCAAACCAACTACTCAAAGTCAAAGAAATTGGCTACAAAACACCTCCACAAGGAGCCGTAGGAGCATCACTGGCTATGCGCGAGCGCCGGGACCGTCGGGATGTGCTGTCGGCTTCTGCATTGCCAGCTCTTTTAGTAGCAGGCGAGCAGGATCAGGCGGTTCCTCCAGCACGGACGTTTACAACAGATCGGGCCGGAGTAACTCAGGTTACCCTACCGCAGTCTGGACATATGAGCTTGTTCGAAGCACCACAGTTATTAGCGAATGCCATCTTGTCATTTTTGGACCAGAACTTGAAAAAGTAGAGTAGGGTAAGTCTAAAAACCGGAACCTCTGATGTGGTAACAGAAGAGATCCGGTTTTTTGCTGACTTGTTGCTTCATATCGGTTGATGTGTAAAATGCCTAAGTCATATTGTTTTTGTTCAAGGCAAACGCTGTCGGCAAACCGTCAATACTTTCTAAATTTTTTTCGTATGCATACTTTTTAAGTGCTTCTTCGCCCATCTGAATCGCTACGTCCTTCAGCTTTTCCCGTTCGCTCGTGTAAGTCATGAAGGGAACTGCAAAACCACATGAATGTTGCACCATATGAACATCTACAACAATGATTTGTCTTGCTCCAGGCAGTGGATTGAAGAGAGGATACAGCTCATTCCAACGCTTTGTGTTGGGCAGCACGACTGTGCCAGTACCAAAGAGCCTTAATACACAGGGCTCGCCTTCAAATGCACAGAACATGATGGTTACCCGTCCGTTCTCTATAATGTGTGCGCTTGTCTCGTTGCCACTTCCCGACAAGTCGAGATAGGCTACCTTATGATCTGACAATATACGAAAAGAATTATATCCCTTGGGGGAAATATTCACATGCCCCGTCTCAGATACAGGTGCTGATCCTACAAAGAAAATATGCTGCCGCTGTATGAACTCCTTATATTCCGGTAGTATCGAACTAAATTGTTTTCCCATACTTCAACATCCTTCCTGTAATTAATGCGCAATTTTGTTTCTTGAGAAAATAAATATTATATTTTATTTTTGTGATTTAATGCATTAAAACGATTATTTTTGTTTCTTATGAAACAAAAATAACATGAGGCTAACGGAGAATCAATATTAAATTTTCGAATACTTGTATTTGAAGTTGATTACATGACCGGCTACAAAACATTGTGCTACCCAAATGTTACGTGTCATACGTGATTTTCTGAGTGCCGGATCATTGATGCTATAAATGATTTGTAATTGTACTAAATAGAATTACGCCATGATGGCGGCATTTGGCTTTTAGACAAGGATGTCTTACAATCAGAAGGGACAGGGTTGCTGGTTCTCTAGGCATCAGGATGAAAGGAAGGGAACGGCTTGCTTAGAAAAGATTATTTGCTTAGTATGATGGAAGAATTGACATCAGCAGTAGCATCAGTGCTCGGTCTGAGGCGTGAAAATAAACACGTCGAAGCGCTAAAACAGCTAGATGACCTACTCAACAAGCAGTTTCGCCTTCGTTCAGATTTGCTCAGACGATTGCCGCCAGAACAAATTATTGAGCTTTTCCGAATGGGCCCTGGGATGGAAGCGGATGAGCTTCAGCAAGTGGCTCGCATTCTGGAAGAAGAAGCTGTTATATACATGGAGACCAGCAGAATAGACGAGGGCATACGAATTTTAATGAAATCTCTTCATTTATATTTGTACAGCGATCTGAATGGCGCAAATCGTGATCTACAGGTCCTGCCTGAACGAATAGCGTGTATCGTACAACTGGTTCATGAATATGAGCTTTCTCCTGAAACCAGCAAGCTACTGGCTGTTCATTATGAGCGGGAAAACAGACTGGACCAGGCCGCCGATGTCTGGTTTGGATTGGCATGGGAGCAGCCAGAGCTGGGATCGGAAGCAGAGGCATTTTACAGTCAGTTACTGGATAAGGCCGATGCAGAGCTAGAGCGGGGTGGAATTTCACGCCGGGAAATCATCGAGGGTTTGTCCGAGATCACCCAATTACATGAAAGAAAGTGAGATGTACCTTTTGGATTCACTGCGCGAACTTGTATACCAATTGACCACGGGAGGCTCCCTCATAACAGCAACGCTGAGTCAGCTGCGCAAACGTGAGGATGCTTCTTTTACTAAAGTGCAAATCAAACCTGTGGAATTGAAAAACAAACTGCATTACCAGTTTGCCTTTCATTACAGCAACAAAGTCATTCATGAAAATCTGACCCCTGATGAAGCTAATGAGCGCATGACTGCCTTGTTTGAGGACACATTCCGCCAAGGACTTCTATGTGCCAAGGATGCAGACTATCAGGTGCTGATCAGTAAAAAATATAAAGTATCCATTCTGACAAAGTCACCGAGCAAAAGTAAAGCCGATTTGTCTCATAATCGTAAAAAGCAATATGTGCTTGAGGAAGGAGAACGTATTCCTTTCCTGATTGAGCTGGGGATTATGAATGAGGACGGTAAGGTACTGGCCCGCAAATACGATAAATTCCGTCAAATCAACCGTTTTCTCGAAATGGTGCAGGATGTATTGCCCAGCCTTCCGGTAGGCCGTCCATTGACGATTGTGGATTTTGGCTGTGGCAAGTCTTATTTGACCTTTGCCTTGTATCACTATTTGGCGGTACAGCAAAAACGACCTTTGCAGATTGTCGGTTTGGACTTAAAGGCAGATGTTATTGAAACCTGTAATGTTCTGGCGCAAAAGCTGCAATATCGACAGTTGGAGTTTCTGGTCGGAGATATCGCAGACTACAATGAATTGGAGCAGGTGGATATGGTCGTTACCTTGCATGCATGCGATACAGCAACAGATGCAGCGCTGGAAAAGGCTGTCCGCTGGGGAGCGTCTGTCATTTTATCAGTTCCGTGCTGCCAGCATGAGCTGTTTAGCCAACTGGAAAACCCGGTCTTGGAGCCTTTGCTCTCCCATGGCATTTTAAAGGAGCGTTTTTCTGCACTGGCAACGGATGGAATCCGGGCCAAGCTGCTGGATATGATGGGATATCGGACACAGCTCTTGGAATTTATCGACATGGAGCATACCCCAAAAAATATTCTGATTCGTGCTGTCAAAGGCCAAGCGGGAGAACGGTCCGTTCTGTGGCGTGAGTACACAGCATTTCGGGATTTTATACATGCTGATCCTTATTTGGAACGTGCTTGTGCGGATTTGCTTCCCGAAGGAGCGGGGCAGAAGCAGACACACAGCTAAGAATATAGTGAAAGTGGAGCCACTGCGGGGTGGCTCCACTTTTTTGTAAATTACAGTTCATGGTTGCTATACGCAAACCTCTACCCGCCATAGGCACTTCTAAAAGCGGTGCACAAAACATCGCGATCCACCTTCCACAATGCCGCGAGCTCCTCGCTGACATCTTCGTCCCACCAGTCGCACAGTAGTTTGCGATTGCTATGGTTTTCCGCAATCCAGATGAGGTGGCCGACGACCTTGCGGCAATATAGCTCCTCGCCCTGCTTGACCAGATCAGGAGCAATGTGAACAGGCAGACGTTTGCAGGTTCGGTACAGCTCTTTGCAGCATGCGCGGCGGATCCCGCGAGCCGTGGGCAAACGGGATTGTGAATTGTCATGTTTGGGGAATTTGCCGGGAGGCATATTGTACCCCCTCCTCTCTCTCACAACTTATGCGGGCAGAGGAGCCGGGGTCACTGACCTCCCTATTTGAGCGAAGTGGCGGCGTGTTCTGCCGCTGTGATACACTAATGAAAATAGAGAAACAGGCAGGGAGTGGGAAGAAAAAATGGACCATATATCTAGTATCATTAATTATTTGTTTGAGATCATTCGTAGTCTTGGGTATTTTGGTATTATGCTAGGCTTGATGGTGGAGGTCATTCCAAGTGAAATTGTCCTCGCTTACGGCGGCTTTTTAGTGTCCTCAGGTCATATTAATTTTTTTGGCGCAGTCGTGTTCGGAACGATTGGCGGGGTGCTGGCCCAACTGTTCATTTACTGGATTGGACGCTATGGTGGCAGACCCGTATTAGATAAGTATGGGAAATACATACTCATCAAAAAAAGCCATGTTGACCACGCTGAAGCCTGGTTCAATAAATATGGCACGGGGGTCATTTTTACAGCTCGCTTCATCCCTGTTGTTCGTCACGCGATCTCAATCCCTGCCGGGTTGGCTCGAATGAACGTATGGCGCTTTATTATTTTGACGACGCTAGCGATTATACCTTGGTCTGTTTTGTTTATATATTTAGGTATGCTGCTGGGAGACAAGTGGGAGCAAATTGACGAAGTGGCAGCACCTTACATCAAACCCATTTTGCTAGTTGCTCTTGCGCTCTTGATCATTTATTTTGTTATCAAATGGATTGTAGCCAAAAACAAAAAAGGAAGTGTATAACATGAGCCGTACTAACGTATCGCAATATTTCGGCAAGGGCTTGAGTCCTGAACAATTTATGGAGGGCATGGAAAAGAACAAAGAAGCCTTCCGCTCCGGATACGATCAGTTTGTGTGGAGCCGCGAAGAGGATCGGGAGTTTTTTGAAAGCCTGAACCATCGTGATGATCTGCGTGTGCTTATATTGGCTGCCGACTGGTGTGGGGATGTAGTACGCAATGTGCCAGTTGTGTTCCGCGCGCTGGAGAATAGCGGTATTCCAACTGAAGTATTAATTTTGGAAAATCATCAGGCGCTGATGGACGACTTCCTGACGATGGGCGGACGTGCTGTGCCGATTGTGATTTTTGCGGATACTGGGGGCCACGTACTGGGTCACTGGGGACCACGTCCTGCACATGTCCAACAAATTATGATCGAATTCAAACGTGAAAATCCAGATCGGGAAGCCGATGATTATCAAGAAAAAATCGCAGTTGCTCGCAAAGAAATGGCTGCAAAATATGGGGAGGGAACCGAGGTTCATCCTGTGATTGTTCAGGAATTACGCGAGCTGATCTCGGGATTTTAACTTATGACCTTATCCATTCGCAGCTTTAATCTGGGTCCACTTCAAACGAATGCTTATTTGCTTCAAGGGGATGATCCACAGCGCGCCGTTATTATTGATCCAGGAATGAATCCGGGACCTTTGCTGAGAGCGATTGAATCCCTGACCATTGAAGCTATCCTGCTGACCCATGCCCATTTTGACCATATTGGAGGAGTGGAGGAGATTCGCAATGCGAAAGGATGCCCGGTGTATCTGCACGCCTTGGAGCAAGACTGGCTCACATCTCCTAAGCTGAATGGCTCCCTGATGTGGCCAGAGGCTTCTCCACCGATCTCGACAGGACCTGCCGAATATGATTTGGCGGAAGGTCAGCAATTAAATCTAATCGGGCACACGTTCAAGGTGTTCCATACACCGGGGCATTCACCCGGAAGTGTTAGCTTCTTGTGTGGCAAAGATCTTTTCTCCGGGGATGTGCTATTCCGTCAGGGTGTCGGACGTACCGACCTGCCGGGGGGCGGGAACGGGATTTGTACGATTCCATTCAGAATAAATTGTTTCCGCTTGGAGATGACGTTACGGTCTATTGTGGTCACGGACCCAAAACATCCATTGGTTATGAGAAAGCCAACAATCCGTATATCCGGTAAATTTGATAAACGTTAATTAATTGAGGCAAAATCAAAGAAGTGACAGGTTTTGCCTCAATTCGACAACAAAATATAAATTATGTATAGACAAAGGTTTTTATTTTTGTTAACATAAATTTATTGAAGTTACATACTAAACTCGCGAAGCACGCAAGCTGTGGATGAATCCCGGTTTGCGTTCTTTTTTTTGCCCATTAAGAGGATAAAGAGGCATGAAGCCGTCAGATCACAAGGGGGAGCAAGAATGAAAAGAAAACATATATATGAGGTACACCGTGAGAAAGAAGGTAGTTTCCGTCTTCCCAAAATAGTAGATATTGAAGATGTTGTGGTAGGTTCCGAACCGAAGATCATAACTTGGAAAAAGGTGAAACGGCAGGGCGGAACCCTTACGCAAAACTGGCATATACGGCTTAATGAGCATAGATTTGGACGTGGAGACGGTCGATTATGAAGATACATAGATGATATAGACAAGCTACCTTTTTTTTAGTAGACTTAGCAGATAAGTTCAGACAAACGGGGGGGCTAACGATGCATCATTTAGGAGCTAGAATTATGATCGTCGCGGATGCTTTTGAGCAGAATCTTCCTGTGGGCGAACATGGTTATATCATTGCTTACGACCGTAATGCGGACAATGCTTTTGACTATGTCATTCGCGTACCGAAGGTGAATCGCAATTTTTTCGTACCATCCGGGGACATTGAGCTGGAAGAAAGTATTCTCAAGCTGGAAGCCGAGCGGATTGAGCGTGAAGCGCTGATAGATTACGCCCTTGCTACTCATAATGAGAAGCTGTTCAGACATGTGATGAACGGTGGTCATGATTCAGTAGAGACTGAGGAAGAAGAAACCGCGGCAGAATTGTTGTCACAGGCTGATTTTATTAAACAAGTTAATTTGCGTGCTTGGATATAGGAATCGGCTGTTGCCGACTCTTTTTAACAATATATAATGGGCACGATTTCAGCTGCTATAGTTTTCTTGAAAGAGCACCGAGAGGTGCTTTTTTTATATTCTTTTAGTAACATTTACCTCATTGATGTACAGTCTGCTTCTGTACCGCGTCAAAGATTGAATTGTATAAGGTTCTATCCTATAATTAAAAACGTTATTTCAAAGTTCGGTGTAACATTTTTGATACCAGGATTTTGCAAAATCCGATTCCAGTCGCTTATTGGATTTTTATATATACATGAGGAGGGTTTTGAATGAACATTTCCAAGGAAGATGTCCGTCACGTAGCCAGGCTGTCCCGATTGAATTTGACCGAGACTGAGGAAGAAACTATGACAGGGCAATTAAACGCCATTCTCCATTATGCGGAGAAGCTGAATGAGCTGGATACGGAGCAGGTAAAACCGACCACTCATGTGCTGCACGTCAGCAATGTCATGCGAGACGACGAAGTTCGCGAAAGTTTGACGCATGAGCAAGTGATGCGTAATGCACCTGAAGAAGAAGATGGACAGTTTAAAGTTCCTGCTGTTCTGGAATAGATTTCACATTTGAAAGGAGGATGCAAATTGAGCTTGTTTAATAACACATTGCCGGAAATACATAACAAGCTGCATCAAAAGGAAATTTCCGTGAGTGATCTGGTGGGGCACGCTCTGGAGACAATTGATGCGCGGGAAGAGAAGATCAGGGCCTATATTACTGTCGACGAGGAACGGGCTCGGGCATCCGCACGTCAGCTGGATGATCAGCTGGTTTCGGGAGAGGAACGAGGGTTGTTGTTTGGTCTGCCGGTCGGTATTAAGGATAATATCGTGACGGAAGGGCTGCGCACAACATGTGGCAGTCAGTTTTTGAAAAATTTTGATCCTGTTTACGATGCCACAGTTGTCGGTAAGTTACGCGCAGCGCAAACGGTGACACTTGGTAAAATGAACATGGACGAATTCGCCATGGGTGGTTCTAACGAGAACTCCAGCTTTTTCCCTGCACGTAATCCTTGGGATTTACAACGTGTTCCCGGCGGTTCCAGTGGCGGCTCGGCTGCAGCTGTTGCGGCAGGTGAAGCTTATTTCACGCTCGGTTCCGATACAGGTGGCTCCATTCGCCAGCCCGCTTCTTATTGCGGCGTAGTTGGCTTAAAACCAACCTATGGTCTGGTATCCCGTTTTGGACTGGTGGCTTTTGCTTCATCTTTAGACCAAATCGGACCAATTACAAAAAATGTTCAGGATTCAGCCTATGTCCTGCAAGCCACTGCAGGTTATGACCAGAAGGACTCCACTTCTGCGAAGGTAGACATTCCTGATTATTTGAACGCTTTAACCGGAGATGTGAAGGGACTTCGTATCGCTGTGCCTAAAGAGTATCTTGGTGAAGGCGTAGATCCACAGGTCAAGGAAAAGGTGCTTGATGCACTGAAAACACTGGAAGGATTGGGCGCTGTATGGGAAGAGGTATCTCTTCCGCACACGGAATATGCAGTTGCAACGTACTACCTACTGGCTTCATCTGAAGCATCGTCCAATCTGGCCCGCTTTGACGGCGTGCGCTATGGTGTACGCGCAGACAATCCGGATAACCTGCTCGATCTGTACCATCAGTCCCGTACGCAAGGGTTTGGTCCTGAGGTGAAGCGTCGGATTATGCTCGGTACCTATGCACTCAGCTCCGGGTACTACGATGCTTATTATTTGAAAGCTCAAAAAGTGCGCACACTGATCAAACAGGATTTTGATCGTGTATTTGAACAATATGATGTGATTATCGGGCCTACTGCACCGACTACCGCGTTCAAAATCGGTTCCCAAGTAGACGACCCATTGACAATGTATTTGAACGATATTTTGACGATTCCAGTGAGTTTGGCTGGCGTGCCGGCGATCAGTATTCCTTGTGGTCTTGCAGATGGAATGCCAGTCGGACTACAAATTATCGGGAAAGCCTTTGACGAGTCTTCTGTACTGCGCGTAGCGCATGCATTCGAACAAAATACTGAATTTCACAAGCAGCGTCCGCAGCTGTAATTTGCCAAAAAGGAGGGAACCTATTCATGTCTACAACTACATCTAAGTATGAGACGGTCATTGGACTTGAAGTCCATGTGGAATTGCATACGAAGTCCAAAATATTTTGTGGATGCTCGACATCCTTCGGAGCGCCGCCAAACTCTCATACATGTCCGGTCTGTCTAGGACATCCGGGGGTATTGCCGGTATTGAACCGTCAAGCCGTTGATTATGCGATGAAAGCGGCAATGGCGCTCAATTGCACCATCGCTGATGTCAGCAAATTTGACCGCAAAAACTATTTCTACCCCGATTCACCGAAGGCTTACCAAATTTCGCAATATGACCAACCGATCGGTGAGCATGGCTGGATTGATATTGAAGTGAACGGTGAAACCAAGCGTATCGGCATTACCCGGTTGCATCTGGAAGAGGACGCGGGGAAATTAACCCACGTTGATGGTGGCTATGCCTCTTTGGTTGATTTTAACCGGGTCGGCACACCGTTGGTTGAAATCGTTTCGGAGCCGGATATATCTTCGCCGGAAGAAGCCAAGGCTTATCTGGAAAAAATACGTGCCATTATGCAGTATTGTGACGTATCCGATGTGAAGATGGAGGAAGGCTCGCTTCGTTGCGATGCGAATATCAGTCTTCGTCCGCATGGACAAAAAGAGCTGGGAACCAAAGCGGAACTGAAAAACATGAACTCCTTCCGTGGCGTACAGCGCGGACTGGAATATGAGCAGTTCCGGCAAGAACAGACGCTGGACGAAGGTGGAACGATCGTACAGGAAACACGTCGCTGGGATGAGGCACAGGGTAAAACACTGTCCATGCGTGGTAAGGAACAGGCGCACGACTATCGTTATTTCCCGGACCCGGATCTCGTTACACTGCATATTGATGAGGAGTGGAAAGAGCGTATCCGTGCTTCGATTCCTGAATTACCCGACCAGCGTAAAGCACGTTACACTTCGGAATATGGATTACCTGAGTATGATGCACAGGTAATTACGTCCTCCAAGCCATTGGCTGATTTGTTCGAGGATAGTCTTCAGTACACCAAGGATGCCAAAGCCGTATCCAACTGGATTATGGGGGATTTACTCGGCTATTTGAACAGTGCCAATGTAGAATTGTCGCAGGTTAAATTGACAGGTCGGGGCTTGGGTGAAATGATCGGACTACTGGAGAAGGGTACGATCAATAGTAAAATTGCCAAAACGGTCTTCAAGGAAATGCTGGAAAGTGATAAACTGCCACAGCAAATTGTTGAAGAAAAAGGGCTTGTGCAAATCAGTGATGAAGGTGCAATTCTGACAATTGTCGAACAAGTTGTAGCAGCCAACCCGCAATCGGTCGAGGATTACAAAGCTGGCAAGCAAAAGGCCATCGGCTTCTTGGTCGGTCAAGTGATGAAGGAGAGCAAGGGCAAAGCTAACCCTGGCCTCGCTAATAAGTTGCTGACAGAAGTGTTGAACCGTTAATGGCATAGTTATGACAGGGGCTTGTCTTTTAGGGACAGGCCCCTTTTGCATAGGTGCAAAGACACGAATGGGGCATCAAACACGTATTAGAAGCGTGATGACATATGATGAGTTTCCTTAGGAGGGCAAACAGCATGGTTACCCTATGTTCATTGGAAGATGATAATATTGTCAGTCAGATATGGCGTCTTCAGCATGTCGCTTATAGACTGGAAGCTGAACTGATTGGATTTGATGAGATTCCTCCACTGATGGATACATTGGAGACGCTGAGAAGCTGCGGGGAGTCTTTTTATGGGTGGCTGGAGGATGATGAACTGCTAGGAGCACTAGCTGTGCAGTCTGAGTCATCTGGTTCGCTTACCCTTACACGTATGATGGTTCATCCAGATCATTTTCGCAAAGGGATTGCGGACTCCTTAATGAAGCATGTTTTGAATGAATATCGGAATGTTCCCCTGTTTATCGTCACCACTGGAACTTTAAACACTCCTGCGGTGACGCTTTATCAAAAACATGGTTTTCGTCCTGTTTCCGCAGCAGAAGTGGCCCCAGGCGTGGAATTAACCACCTACCATTTGCATAACGTGGAATAATACTCACAAACCGCGTGCCCGGACAGGGAAGCACGACATAACCGGGAGGAGAGACTCGAATGAATAATCCGTGGATTATAGATGATTCACATATCATTTTACGGCTATTACTGTCCATGCTTCTCGGTGGATTCATTGGCTTTGAGCGAGAACGTTCCAATCATGCTGCTGGTTTACGGACTCACATTATGGTCAGTCTTGGATCGGCGCTGATTATGCTACTCTCCATTTACGGCTTTGCTGATTTTATTAAAGAAGCTAATGTGCGTATAGATCCAGCTCGTTTGGCTACGGCGGTGATTACTGGCGTAGGCTTTTTGGGCGCAGGTACGATTATGTTCACAGGTAAATCCATTACTGGACTCACAACGGCGGCTTCCATTTGGGTCGTAGCTGCCATTGGCCTTGGGGTCGGAGCAGGCTTCTATTTACCCTCTATAGCGGCAACTGTGCTCGTATTTTTAAATTTATGGGTGTTCAACAAATTAGAACTTCGGTATATGCGTGGACGCAAGCCTCATCTTATTACACTGTACGGATTGTCCTCTCACGGATTGCTCGATCAAATTTCGACTTATTTAGAGCAGGAAAAAGTGGAAATACGTAAAATCATGATTAAAGAACATGAAAATGTTCCATTTCATGAATTGCACCCGGATCGTCAGAGTATGGAGGTTTCCCTGGAGGTGCTGGCCCGACATGACTTTAATCCGGTGCGTATTGCAGCTGATTTACGACAATGGGAAGATATAGCTGCCGTCTCCGTTGAGTGATCATAACCCTTTTTTTTACAGTTACTATCAAATCTGATTGGGGTACTATGTAACCATCAAAGTATTTTACAGCGGAGCTACGTATGGAATTCAAAGGGGAGGATGGCATGAACTCGGAACAACCGTTACCGTCGGGAGAGTCCGGACAGGCTGAACAGCCACATGGACAGAAACAGCGGTGGCGTCTGCAATACGCTAAATTTCGCAAAGTAATTGCCATTATCATGGCAGCACTGATGCCTGGAATGGGACATCTTTTTTTAGGACTATTTATTAGGGGGCTTACATTTATTGTATTGCTCCTGCTAGATATTTTTGCGATGCTGTATGTTTCCTCCGATGGATTGAGGATTAACATCCCATTACTAATTTTGCTGGGCTTGTTCATACCCGTTTTATATTTTTATAATGTATATGATGTCTTACAGTCAGCGGATTACATGGTTCGTTATCGGCGCAAGCCAGATCAATATGCACGAATGGATGCTAGAGGTCAGCAAAGTAGTCCATTTTATGCGTGGGAAAGAGGCTTTGCTTTTGCTGTGCTATTGGTGGCAGGCGGTGGACTTATGATTCTGTTCCGCATGAAACCTCGCTGGTTAAGCATTTTCTTCGAAGATTATGGGTTCCTGACGCTGGCCATTATATTAATGATGATCGGTTTATTCCTTTTTCTAAGGGAAGCCTTTCTATCCTTTAAACGTAAAAAGTTGAAAGAAAGAGGGTGAAGCAGGCGTGCACCGCAAAATAAGAGTCGGCCGCTACACCTCTTCGCTTCTGTTGATGGCTGTAGGCATTTTGCTGATTGTAGATGTGCTTCAGAACACGGAATATATGCTCCAGCTCCTTGTGTGGTGGCCTGTAATCTTTGTGCTTTGGGGTCTGGAGTATCTGATTTTTTTTGGCGTGTATTATCGCAAAGAGGGCAAGCCTGACAACGGACGACGTTTCAGACCTGACTTAAAGGGGATTCTGTCCGCTTTGGTAGTGGCTGCTTCGGTTTTTATCGTGACCCAGCAAAACCATTATATGTACCTGTGGAACCGGGTTAGTCTCAATCTGACATCGGCTTCTATGGATTTTAGCCAGGCTAAAGAGAATCGGTATGATATGGGTGGTATGCTGATACCTGTAACTATGCAGACGTCCGATTTAGTAGTTGATTCAGTGAATGGGGATATAACACTAATCAGAAGGCCGGTGTCCAATATAGAGGTACGCGGGACTCTATGGGTGGATCAAGCGCCTGCTGCCGAAGCGGACAAGATTGCTCAAGCTTCTTCACTGACTTCTACCGATGGCAAGACCATCCAGATTCGTCCGGAGGTACAGTCATACGGAGCATCAAGTAAACGTCAGCCTCGAATGAACATGTTGATCACCGTGCCAGAGGATCGGCGCTTCAATATGCAGATTAGAACCTCCAACGGGAATATTACCTTAAATGGGGTTGACGCTATCGATAGCATCCGGCTTGAGAGCGGTAATGGGAATCTCACAGTTAATGACGCTATCGGCAATGTCAAAGGAGGCACCCTGAACGGTCAGATTAGATTGCATCGGATTTCTGGAGATGTGGATGTACGCACGAACCGTGGCGATATGCAGGCAGGGGATATTGAAGGGACCTTGTCACTCCACACTATGATAGGTGACATTCAGGTCGCTCGTTCGGAAGGGGATATTACCGTTGATACTCAAAATGGTGACATGAATGTGCTGAATTCTACAGCCAAGCTGAATGCAAATTCGCTTAATGGCGCTATCAAAGTGCATAGCGAGAGGGTGGGCGGAGATTGGAAAATATACAGTGCTGTCGGTGATATCGTATTGGATCTTCCATCAAATGGAGATTTTCAGTTAGAGGGTTCAAGCAGTTATGGTAATCTTCAGTCTGATTTTCCATTTAAGATAGACAGTAAAAGCATTTCAGGTCAAAACGGGGATGGCAAATATGTGATTAACGTAGAGGGGAACAGCAATTTAACCATTAAAAAGTTACTGATGCCGTCGTTACCCGACTTGGATGATTCTGGAGGATCGACTGCGCCCGATGCAACTGGAAGTTCTCCGGGTGAATCTGAAGTTCCTGCGACCGATACTTCTGTACGGACATCCGGCGACAATACGGCGCGTTGACAAGATTCTTGAGTAGACCGTACAATGTGAGTAGCTTTAGAAGTGAATTGTAAATAGATGCGTGGTAATTGATAGGATTGCAAGTAAGGGATAAGGCGGTGGACATATATGGCAGCACGCGTCCAGCATGCTTTGGAACTTCTGAAGAAGACAGGTGTACGCATAACACCCCAGCGCCATGCCATATTAAACTATTTAATGGAATCTATGGGGCATCCGACTGCAGATGAAATATATCGTGCGCTTGAGTCCAAGTTTCCAAGTATGAGTGTGGCTACGGTTTATAATAACTTAAAGATGTTTATAGAAGCGGGTATGGTACATGAGTTGACCTATGGAGATAACGCCAGTCGTTATGATGCCAATATTTCGGAGCACTATCACATCATTTGTGAAAAATGCGGAAAGATTGAAGATTTCAGTTATCCGTATTTGGCAGATGTGGAACGCCATGCCGCGTTGGAAACAGGCTTCGAGGTGCATGGACATCGTATGGAGTTACACGGAGTATGCAAAGCTTGTAGTAACAAACAATCGTAGCGAAACAAGGGATAAAAGTTTTTAGTGCGGTATGTATATATTGTAATGGATTGGAAACGTGAGGAATTCCCCATAAGTGGGGATTTACCGCGTTTTTTTGTTTAAATCACTTTGTTTTTTGTCTCAGGTAATCTGTTAAAGTTACAAAATACAGAAATCAAAATTTCTTACAATGGAGGTTCAATATTGGCCAGAAATCATTCCAGACGCCGCCGTAAACGTTCTCGATTCAAAGGAGCGGCAAGCCTGCTATTATTCGCAGCGATTATATGCGCAATTACTGTCGTATGGTATGGTAATCCTCTTCACGAGAAACCCGATTGGCAGGGGAGTGTCCGACCTATTTTTATGAAGGGCAAGTTGACCGGATATGAAGCTCAAAGCTCCGGCAAAAACATGCTGATGCCGCTTAAATTGATACAAGGTCAAATTGACCCTACCATTCGTTATGAGGATGACAGCCAAACCGTCATTATGGCAACGAGACAAAGCTTGCTCCATATGAATGTTGCAAAGACACAAGGCGAACTGAATGGTAAAACATATGCACTTAGCGCCGCCCCTCAGATAATCAGTGGAGAGGTATATATCCCCATTGAGGCTGTACGTGAAGTATATGGTATATCCATCCACGAAGACCCTGTAACAGGTGCTGTCATTCTGATGAAAGCTGGAGAGAAGGTCAGGCTAGGTAGTGTAGAAAAGAAAGATGGGCAACAGGATGCTAGAATTGCTTTACGCAAAGAAGCCTCTAGTCTATCTTTTATTTTGGCAGATGTATCACAGCAGACGAAAGTACGCATCTGGTCTCAACAGGGCGATTGGTATTTTGTGCAGTTAGACAATGGTTATGCAGGATACATGAAGTCAGACTGTATCTCTGAAGGAGAAGAACTTGTGATACCTTCGGTTAAGGACGATTTGTCAATCTCGGAGAAGCATTGGCAGGGTAAACCTGTGAATCTCGCTTGGGAAGCCGTCTATAATCGTAAGCCTGATCCTTCCAAATTTGACCCTATGCCTGGAGTAAATGTGGTGAGCCCTACATGGTTCAGCGTCGTTGATCATGAGGGTACTGTAGAAAGCAAGGCGGACCCAGCATATGTCAGTTGGGCACATCGTAAGGGCATGGAGGTATGGGGCTTGTTGAGCAACAGCTTTAACCCCGAAATAACAACAGAGGCACTATCTACCTTTGAACGTCGAAAATCGATTGTAGATCAGATAATCTCACTTGCCCAAGAAAATGATCTGGATGGTATTAATATTGACTTTGAAAATGTCCATACGAAGGATGGCCCCAATGTCACCCAATTTTTTCGGGAACTTAAACCGATGGCCCGGGAACATGATTTGATACTGTCCATTGATGTTACGCCTAAATCTCAAAGTGAGATGTGGTCTGTTTTCTTGGATCGAAAGGCATTGGGTGCTATAACAGATTATCTCATGGTAATGGCGTATGATGAGCATTGGGCGGCTAGTCCAAAAGCTGGTTCCGTCGCCTCATTACCATGGACAGAAGCGTCAATTCGGCGGATTATTCAGGAAGACGAAGTGCCGCCTCAAAAAGTGGTTTTAGGTATTCCGTTATATACCCGCGTTTGGTCCGAGACTCCCAAAGAAGGGAAGATTAAGGTCACCTCCAAATCAATTGGTATGGAGTCAGCAGCAGATATCGTAGCCCAATTTAAGTTGAAGCCCAAATTTAGAGCTTCTGAAGGTCAGAATTATGTCGAATATACCGAAGACGGTGTGGTCAAAAAGATTTGGCTAGAGGATCAGATATCCCTGAAGGCAAGAGTAGAACTTGCCAAATCACTGAACCTGGGCGGAATTGGTGTGTGGAGTCGGAGCTTTGCAGATGAAGACGCTTGGATAACACTGAAAGAAATAATTAAATAAGATAAAAAATTATACAATTGAAGAAGGAAGTCTCTTATTTATGTAGAAATGATCACATGTATCCAAATATCCAATTTAGCGGTTATAGCCGCCTTGCAGGTATGGAGGGTGAAGTGCAGCTAACCAAATTAAACCTGATGCATGATGAATTGTTGCAGGAAGATTCAATAGGTGTTATTTCGTACAGAAAACCGGGAGAATATTTTCACGGTTCGATGTTGTATGACTTTGATGAACTCATTCTAATTATTGGAGAAGGCCGGGAGCCAGTTCAATCTATACAACACTTATTTATTAATGGATTAAAATGCCAAGTGTTGTACACAACGCTTAGTTGTCTGAAGGGTTGGATTATCGCAGGTGAACAAGCCAACATTATAGATTATGTGCTAGAAGGTCGTATGGTCTGGGAACGGGATGACAGGGTACGTCTTTTAAGACAGGAAATTATTGAATTTAACGATCCACTGCGGGAGCAGAAGCGATTTCATGAGTTCTCCCGCTTTCTGGTCAATTACGTTCAGGGT